>CACAQC010000005.1:0-58183 GCA_902534495.1 uncultured Candidatus Actinomarina sp.
AAATGATACAACTGAGATATTAACAAAATACAAAATTCCAGGTATGAAAGTACTGCAACAAAGAATACCTAATAAAATGGATAGTGATGAAATTCATCCTGATTTATGGGATGAAAATGTTGTAGCTTATACAGGTACTCATGACAGTCCTACAATAAGACAATGGTTTAATGAATCAAAAGAGCAAGTCAAGTATTTTAATAAGTACAAGACAAATTTAATGACTGAATATGATTCAAATGTCTGGAACTTTATTTCGATGACATGGCAATCACCATGCAAGTTAGCAGTAACGACCATACAAGACTTACTTGATTTAGGAGTTGAGGGAAGATTTAATGTACCAGGAACGCAAAAAGGCAATTGGAAATGGAGAATTGAAGACTTAAAAAATTTAATTGCTCCATTAGAAAAGTTGAAAAACTTGAATGTTTCTTGTGGAAGAATTAGTACTTAGATTTTATATAATCAATTACTAATTGCACCTCATTATCATTTAATCGTACGGCAGGCATTGAGCCCTTGCCCATAGTGATTGTTTGAATCCAGTATGAATCAGGCATTTTTGATGCAGAGCTCTCTTTATGTAATGCTGGACCTACTCTCCCCTCTAAATTAGGACCATGACATGCTGAACACCTTGCCGTGTATATTTCTTCTCCTGTAAGAAGCTCACCTGATTGAGAGACAGTTTCGCTACCGCATGCAAAAAATGCAAGCGAAAATAACATAATAATGAATGGTTTTATTTTATTCTTCTTCAAGTGCAGATTTGAATTCTTTTGTTGATTTACCTAATGATTTTGCAAGTCCTGGAAGTCTTTTTGCACCAAATAATAAAAGTAATATCGACAAAACAATTAATAATTCTGGTAATCCTAATCTCATACTTTTATTTTACTAGTTTAATTAGATTTACTAATTCCTATAATTTTCTTTTCTAAAATCCACATTATCAAAAATCCAACAATTGAAAAAATTGTGAAAAATAAAATTTCTGTTGATAGTTCAGCTGATGGAAAAATAGGACGTGTATATAGTGGTTCATTTGTAGATGTATATTCTACAACTTCAATAAATGGCCATATTTTAAAGAGTGACCCTAAAAGAAATCCTACCAGCACACTTATAACTACATCATTAAATTTGTTAAATAAATAAGAAAGCAGTCTACTGAATGTCAGAAGTCCAAAAATACAACCTATAATAAAGATACTCAAAACATTTATATCGAAATTATTGAGAGAGTTTAAGATAAATTCATATTTTGACAAGAAAACTAACATAAATGACCCGCTAATTCCTGGAAGAATCATTGCAGATATTGCTATGGCACCAGAAAGAAAAATAAAAAAACTTGAATTTGGACTCGATGAAGGTGATAAAAGGGAAATAGAACCCGATGTAAAAAGTCCTAAAAGTAAAAACACATAATTTTTAAATCTTAGGTCATTTATATTTCTTGAAATTAGTATCGCTGATGAAATAATTAGACCAAAAAAGAAGCCCCAAATATGAAAATTATAATTAGTTAAAAGAAATGAAATTATTCTTGAAAATAATACTATTGAAGAGACCATTCCAAGCAATAACGTAAATAGAAAATTGCCGTTTATGTGTTTCCAAAACTTTCTAAGCTCTAATTTTACTAAAAAGCTTACTGATTGAAAGTTTATTGATTTTATAGAGTTGATAAGTTCATTATAAATTCCAGTTATAAAGGCTAATGTTCCACCTGAAACACCTGGTATAATTTCAGCAACTCCCATAAGCATTCCCTTGAAGAATAAAGAAATTCTAGAATTCATTAATTAGCTTTACTTCTGAAAATTCTGAAAAGTATGGGAGAGAAAGTTGCTGTGATTACAGCTAATAAAATTATTTGCTGTTCTAACTCGACAGATATTAAATCTAAATGAACACCAATTTCTGCCATTGCAATAATTAAACTGAATCTGGCTGAAAGTAAAAAACCTCCTGCGATAATATCTCTAAATTTAATTTTTGAAAATATCAATAATATTGATGGTAAAAATTTAACACCAACTGCAATTAAAAACAGATATCCAACATCTACAAAAAATTGTGTATTTGAAAATACACTTATATCGTAATTGAGACCAATGTTAATGAAAAATATTGGTATAAGAAATCCATAAGAAAAACCTTTTAAACTACTTTCCAAAGTTCCACGGTTAGAGAAAATAAACGCAAATATTGTACCAGCAAGAAATGCTCCTAAAATAGGTTCAATATCAAAAATGACTGATACACCAACTAAAGTTAACATTAGAGCAAGAGAACTTCTAATCCCAAGTTCATCAGGATCATTGCCGTCAAACATCCTTGAAAATAGTTGAGGATTCCACCAAGCAACTCTTCTAATAATTCTAAGTATTAAAATAACAACTACAAAATATAGTATTACATTTAAATTAGAAATTGAAAGTCCCCCAGCTCGTATAAATGATGCATAAACCGTGGCTGCTAAGAGAGTAAGTATATCAGCAAGTAAAGCAACCATAAATAAAGTTTGTCCATAAGCCGTCTTGATTGTGTCGTCGCTTCGTAATATTGTGATTACAATATCAACACTCGTTGTACATAAAACAAGCGCAAGAAATATAGGATATCCAAGATTAGAAATAAGATAGAAAGATGTTGCTACAGTAAGCAAATATATTGACATTGGCAGTGCTAGAGTCCTTACTCCTTTCTCACGAAATGTATCGAGTTCAATTTCAAATCCAGACAAAAACATTAACAAAAGAAATCCCAAAATTGCTAAACCAGATATGAATTCAGAAGTTTCAACAATTCCTAATATAGGACCAACTGTTATTCCATATGCAATTTCAAGAACTATTCCTGGTATTTTTATTCTTTGGGCAAGTAGTGGCAAGATAAATGCTCCTAAAGATATAATTACTAAAGATTCAGCCTGAAATTCTTCCATATTTACCTAGGTACATAAAGAACAGATGAATTTGAGTTTGTTGATACGAATTCAATAATTTTTCTATCTTGCCAAGACTGTGAAGAATTTGAACCAATTATTGCTAAATCATACTCTGAAGTTTGCTCTGAAAATATTTTTGCTTCATTTCCTTCAAAATTTATAAAATCAAGTTGAACTTCATTTGAAAGAGCAAGATCCTGCAACTTTTGAACAGTATTTGAGACTTTATTTTCACCTTCTGATTGCAAAAACTTTGGCTGATTAATAATTACACCAACTAATTTAGCCGACATTGTTGAAGATAAATCGAATGCAATTGAGTTTGAGCTATTTTCGTCAAAATTGTCATTAATCAATAATCCAATAGTCTTGTATGGATAGGTAGTTCTTGAAAATAGAATAGGAACTTTAGTTTTGTTAGCAATACTTATAAGCGACTTTATTTTTGATTTTGCAGTACCGTCCATAACAGGATAAAAAATTGTTCCGATTGAATTTTCTTTCATAAAATTTTCTAAATCCTTAACTGTAATTTTATTTTTGTAAGTAATATCAAATTCTTGATCTTTAAGTACTGCTTTCAAAGTTTCTTCGGTAGTTTCTAAATTATTATCGAATAAATCTTGCTTTGTGAGTACCTTAAGTGAAGTTGCCTTGGTATTCCTTATAAAAAATTCAGATTCTGATAAATTTTTTAAGTTCTTCTCGTCATCGAGCACTACAACAATATCTTTTCCAAATTCAAGAGGAAAACGAGATTCTGAACCTGAAAAAAGATTTATAACATTAGAGAATGCTCCAGATTGTAAAACTACTGTTACTAGGTCACCTGTTTCAATTTCAGTGTCACCATGCGGAATAATTACTTTACCTTTTCTTAAAATAGCACCAACAATATAGTAGTCAGAACCAATTTCTCGAAGTTTTTTTCCTCTTACTGGACTGTCGGAACTTATTTCGATTTCTAGAGCTTCCGCTCTGCCACCGGCAAAAGCTTGGGACACTACTCTTCTAGGTTCAAGAATATGCTCAAATCTTCTTGCTAGCAATATATCTGGTTCGACTAACTCAACATCTAACTCCTTAAATTTACCTGCATTAGATGACTCATTAATAATTGAAGAAAGTCTTAGTATATTGTTTTGTTTCGCAATATTTAAAATCTCTAAATTTACTTCATCGCTGAGCGTTAATGTTACTATTGCAGTAGCTTCGTCAAGTCCTGCTTTTTTAAGCACCAAAGAAGATGTAGCATCGCCTTGTATTTTATCTATTTGTCTATTTGTGGTGAAATTTCTTAGTTTTTCTTGATCTAAATCTATGACAGAAATAGACCATCCGGAACTAACCCTATTGATTAGCTCTTTTGCTTCTCCGTGTGCTCCTACAATTATTACTTTCACGTGCTTATTATGCTACATATACATTTTAGTTAAAGAACAACTTTGAAAATCTTATTTCGATTAAATTTATAGTAACTATCAAAGAAACAGTTATGCTGATTTATGTATTGTGTAAGAAATGCATAATATCGCCATCTTTAACTACATAATCTTTTCCTTCAGTACGTAATTTACCGGCATCTTTAGCACCTTTTTCACCTTTATAGGTTATATAGTCTTGAAACGAAATAGTTTCAGCACGTATAAAGCCCTTTTCGAAGTCGGTATGAATTTTACCAGCAGCTGCAGGGGCAGAATCTCCGACAGTTATTGTCCATGCTTTTACTTCTTTTTCTCCAGCCGTGAAATAGGTATGAAGTCCAAGCAAGTCATAGCCAGCCTTGATTAACCTGTCTATTCCTGACTCACTCTGTCCCATTTCTAACAAAAATTCTTTCTTTTCATCATTACTTAGTTCACAGATTTCTGCTTCAATTTCTGCACATATTGGAACAACCCTAGAATGATCTTCTATGGCGTACTCTAAAATTAAATCCATGTGTGGATTATTTTCAAAGCCATTCTCATTGACATTAGCCACGTAAAGTACAGGCTTTAATGTTAAAAGTTGGAAATTATTTAACAAGACTAATTCTTCTTTACCAAAAGTTAGCTTTCTTAAACTTGTACCCTCTTTAAGTGCAGTCAAAATTTTTTCAACCAATTCTTTCATTGGCATACCTTCTTTTTGTCCTGATTTAGTATTTTTTTGAGCTTTTTGATATAACTTTTCGACAATGCTCAAATCAGAGAGTATTAGTTCAGTGTTGATAATTTCAATATCATCTATTGGTGATACTTTTCCAGATACATGAACAATATCATCATTTTCGAATGCTCGTACTACATGTATAATCGCATCTGTTTCTCTGATATTTGATAAAAACTGATTTCCCAAACCCTCCCCGGTTGAAGCTCCTTCAACTAAACCAGCAATATCTACAAATTCGATAACAGCAGGTATAGTTTTTTTAGGATTTACAATTTCTGATAGCTCGTCTAATCTCGTGTCGTTGACAGTAACTACGCCTATATTTGGTTCTATAGTACAAAATGGATAATTCTCAGACTCTATACCGGCCTGAGTTAAAGCGTTAAATAATGTTGATTTTCCAACATTTGGCAATCCTACAATTCCACATTTAAAACCCATTTACACTACCTTTATAATTAAAAACATTTATAAATATAGCGGGTACTTTAATTAAAATTAGTTTTCTTTTCTTCATCTGAACAATATTTTGATTAAAGTCATTATTAAGGGGGATTATGAACGAAAAAAATAATAAAAGAACAATATTTGGCTGGTCGATGTACGATTGGGCAAAATCTGCTTATGAAACAACTATTTTGGGTGCTGTACTGCCTGTTTATTTTGTAAGTGTAATAGTTCCTGAAGAAGGTTTTGAATTCAGAGGAAATGTGTATACAGGTGCAGAAGTTTGGGGATTTGCAATAGGTTCAGCTTTATTTATTTTCTTTTTGATAATGCCAACAATAGGAGCAATCGCAGATATGTCTGGAAATAGAATGCGGTTCTTTAAAGTTTTTGCATTTGGAGGTGCAATATTTGCTTCAACTTTTTATTTTGCAAATTCTGGTGATGTACTTTTCACTCTTGGAATTTATTTCTTAGCACAATTAGGTGCAACAGGGTCTAATGTTTTTTATGACAGTGTATTAAAAGATATAACAACAGATGACACAATTGATTCAGTTTCTGCGAGAGGCTACGCCCTTGGTTACTTAGGAGGTGGTACAGATTTAATTCTATCATTTGTAATAATTCTCCTAGGACCAGATATGTTAGGAATTGATACTGGTCTTGCTTCCAAAATTGCGATAACAAAATCTGGACTATGGTGGTTAATATTTTCTGTATTCAGTTTTTCAAGGATGAACATTGTAGAAACAAAATCTGGTAATGTTTCTATTGTAAGTGCGTACAGTAGAAATTTCACAACTCTAAAAAAGATAAGTAAATTTCCATTTTTACTTTATTTCTTAATCTCATATATTTTTTTCTGGGATGGTTTACAAACGTTAATAAATATGTCAGCTGTATTCTTTACAGAAGTATTATTGTTAGATCAAACTCAAGTACTCATAGTGTTTTTAGTTGTTCAGTTTGTTGCTTATTTTGGAGCAAAATTAGCCGGTAATTTAGCCACAAAAATTGGACAAAAGAATGTGCTCTATTACACCATGTTTCTTCTATTTCTTGTAGGCAATGCCGCATATTTCGTACCTGAAAAACAATTAATACCAGTTATCGTAATGGGAATAGTGACAGCAATGGGTATGGGAGGTTTGCAATCTGTAAGCAGAAGTGTTTATGCAGCTATGTTACCCAAAGGCGCTGAGGGTGAATTTATGGGTTTCTTTTCAGTACTATCAAGATTTTCAGCAATATGGGGTCCACTCATTTATGCATATGTCAGTGCATCAACTGGAAATCCAAGATTATCGTTACCAGTCATAACTTCTTTCTTTCTTATTGGATATCTGTTGTTAAGAAATGTAGATATGGATAAAAGAATTAGCGAAGAAGAGTGGAACGCTAGTTAGTTTTTACTAGCCTAGACAAATTAAAAAATAGAGCTGAGACAGTTATTGGTCCTACTCCACCAGGAAATGGAGATCGGTAACTCACTACTTCGCTTAAATTTTGAGTATCAATATCACCATAGTTTTTTCCATCAACTGATGAAATTCCGATATCAATAATGGTTGCACCTTTTTTAAAATAAGAAAAATCATAAAGCTTTGCTGAACCTACTGCTGATATAAAAATATCAGCTTGTGTTATAAATTGTTTTTGATTTGATGTCTTACTGTGAATGACTGTTACATTAGCGTTGTAACTCTTTGATGATAGGATCTTAGCTAAAGGCGAACTCACTAATCTTGAACGACCAGCAATAACAATAGCTTTGTCTTCTGTCTTGATTTGGTAGAAATTTAATAATTCAAGTACAGCTAATGATGTTGCAGGTATTAATTTATATTCATTTGAAAACAAGCTTCCTAGATTATAAGAAGTTAGACCATCGACATCTACATCTGGGGGAATACAATTTATTACATCTTCAGAATTTAAATGATTTGGTAATGGCAACTGAACTATTAGACCATCTGTAGTTTTTGATTGCTCTTGAATTAGCTCATTTAAATTTTCTTGAGTAGTATTTTCATCAAGTTTAAGCCAGTTAAATTCAACTCCTAATTGTTTAGCTTTTTCTTTTTTTCTGGATACATAAAGTAACGATGCCGAATTATCACCAACAGTAATTGCAGTCAAATGAGGTGTTTTATTATTTGATTTAGCATCCTGAAATACTTTAAAACTTATTTCGTCAAGCTGTCTTGCTACAGGATCGCCATAAAGTAATTGTTCCATTTTTAACAGTTTAATATTTATGAAACGTATTTAATGAATAACTTTATTAAAATAATTCTGGAAGATTTAGTAATGGATATATCAAAATTAGATAAAAAAATTAATCCCTCTGGAACTATGGCTATTTCTAATAAAGCCCGGGATTTAAAAAAAGAAGGTAAACCGGTTATAGGTTTCGGAGCTGGTGAGCCTGACTTCGCATCACCAGACTATGTAATTAATGAAGTAAAGATTGCAGCAGAAGATCCAAAAAACCACAAATACTCTCCTGTTGCAGGGCTTGAATCTTTAAGGAAAGAAATATCAAGAACAACATTGAAATATTCAGGTGTTGGAGTAACTGAAGATAATGTTGTTGTATCCAATGGTGGTAAGCAAGCTATTGTCACAGCACTAATGTCAGTTCTTGATCCAGGTGATGAAGTAATAATACCCGCACCATACTGGACAACATATCCTGAAGCGGTAAAACTTGCTGGTGGTGAACCCGTTTTTATTGAACCTAATAAGAAAGATAATTTTAAAATTTCTGTTTCTGACTTAGAGAAAGCAAAAAGTTCAAAAACAAAATTATTAATATGGTGTTCTCCATCGAACCCTACTGGTGTTGTCTATTCAAAAGAAGAATCAGAAAAAATATACGATTGGGTTTTTAAAAATAATATTTGGATTTTATCTGATGAACTTTACGAACACTTGGTATATGAAGGTGAGACATCACCTTCTCCGGGACAATATGACAAAGAGTTAAAAAATACGATAATTATAAATGGAGTTTCAAAAGCATATGCTATGACTGGATGGCGAGTTGGGTGGTTAGTTGCTAACTCAAATGTCATAGGATTAGCAAAAAAAATACAATCTCAAATATCATCTAATGTTTCAAATATATCTCAAATTGCCGCTGAAACTGCATTAAAAAATGGCCTTGATAAAACTAAAGAAATGAAAATATCATTTAACAGAAGAAGGCTATATGCTATTGAAAAAATAAATCAGATCAATAATATATCTGTTGGTAACCCGACTGGTGCATTCTATTTGTTTGTTGATGTAAGTGAATATTGTAATGGTAATTACAAAGGTATTAAATCATCAATAGATTTTTGTAATTGGCTCCTCGATAAATATTTTATTGCATTTGTACCAGGAGAAGTTTTTGGTGTTCCTGGTTACATGAGATTATCCTATGCTCTAGGCGATGATGAATTAAGTGAGGGTCTTGAACGTCTCAATAAGGCAGTTGAAGATCTAAATGGATAAAGTTAAACCAAAAAGTCTTATTTCTTGGCTACTTTTTGATCTTGCAAACACAGTTTATGCCTTTGTAATTCCGGGATTGTATTTTTCAGTTTGGCTAGTTAGTGAAAAAGGGTGGACTGACCAACAACTTGGATTTGCTACTTCGAGTGCAATGATAATAGTTGCAATCCTTGGTCCATGGGTCGGTAGAAAATCAGACGGATCAGAAGGAAAAAAAAGGCTACTTTTATTAATGACAATAATGTGCATAGCCTCAACATTTCTATTAGGAACATTTAATGTACAAATTTCAGTTATATTATTTGTAATTTCACTTATTGGCTTCAATCTGGGATCAGTTGTTTACGATGCACTTCTGATTTCTGTAAGTAATGAAGAAAATAGAGGAAAAATTTCAGGAATGGGCGTCGCTTTTGGATACATGGGGTCTTTGATAGGTTTTGGAGTTGCCACAGTTTTACAGAATTTAGGATATAGCTATGTAGAAATATTTAGATCAGTTGCAATATTGTTTTTAATATTTTCCTTGCCAGCATTTCTTTTCGTCGAAGAAAAATTCGTCAGTGCCGAAAAAGTAAAAATTAGCATTCTAAGTTCATTGAATATTGTCATTAAATCATGGAAACATTCAAGACAATATAAGGGGCTTACAAGATTTCTTGTAGGAAGATTTTTTTATGCTGATGCAATAAATACACTTATCAGTGGATTATTAGCAGTATATTTAGTTGAAGAAGCCGGACTGACTCCTGCAGATAGTCAAAACATCCTTGCATTAGCTATAGTCATATCCATTATTGGTGGATATATCTTTGGTAAAGCTGCAGATAAGTATGGTCCAAGAAGATTAATTTTAATTAGTATATTTTGCTGGATTATTTCACTTTCACTAGCAATCGTTGCTACAGAGTTTGATCAAATGTGGTTGATTTATGTAACTGGAGTGTTGGGTGGTTTTAATATTGGCGGAATTTTCGCTGTTGATAGAGTATTCATGACTAGACTTTCACCCCAGAAACACCTTGGAGAGTTTTATGGTTTGTATTCAACAATTGGAAGGTTCGCTACTATATTAGGTCCGTTATTGTGGGGTTTTATAGTTGATGGATTAAATCTAGGAAGAAACGTTGCAATGGGGTCACTTATCTTGTTATTAATCATATCTTTTTATATTATTTCTGGAGTTTCGGATAATAAAAACTACTAAAAAAAGAAGAATCTCTTTTTATTTTTTACTTGATCTAATTGCTCTCTCGTATTTTTTAACTTTTCTCTGAGAAACTCTGCCTCAGCTTCTGCTTTTGCTGCTCTCTCTCTTGCTTCTGCCATTTGTTGACTTGCTTGATGTAAATTTCCAAGTTGGTTGAGAACAGTATTCCATGCATCTAAAGGAACAAGTAGACTCTCTTCATTATTAGTCTCATTTTCTGATATATCTGGATTATTTTGTAAATTTTTTTCACTAATTTCGGGGGCTTTGTCATTATCTTTCTTAAGAAAGTTATATTTTTCTGCCATTCTTTCTTCGTAACTTTTACTCATCTTTTAAAGCCTTTGCGTAGTCCTCAATAATAGGATATTCAAAACTGAATCCTTCTTTTAATAATTTTTCTGGGATTATTCTAAGACTACAGAATATAAGGCCATGCGCCAATTCAGAGCCCATTAGTAAATTTATTGCAATCTGAGGTGCAGGAATTATTGAAAATTTTTTAAATACTTTTGCAAATCTATTTGAAAACTCTTTTTGTGTGATTGGGACTGGTGAAACAAAATTGACTGGTCCAGAAATATTTTTATTTTCCAGACAGAATTTATAAGCATTGACAACGTCTTCAATAGAAATCCATGACCAATATTGATCACCTTTACCTAAGGGCCCAGATAAATTAAGTTTGGTTGTTAAAGTAATTAGCTGAGTTGCAATATTGCCTTTTCCCAAAATGAATCCATTTCTAGCCTTTACAATTCGCACATCTTTGTGTTTTATGCCTGAAAGGGGCGATTCCCATGCTTCTTCAGCAACTAGCTGATCGAAAGTTCCTCTATTGAACTTAGTTGTGGATTCAGTTATTACTTCATCACCATGATCACCATATATTGTTGTACCCGAAGCTGTAATAAATATTTTTGGATAGATGTCACTTTCATTATAGGTTTTTACAAATAAGTCGGATCCCCATTTTCTTGACCAATAAATTCTGGATTTCTTTTCCTTATTCCATCTTCCTCCACTAAAAGGTAAAAATCCGAAGATGTCTTTTGGAGCTAAAGACTCCCCTGCAAGGTGAATAATTGCATCGAGAGTTTGAAATTTTTCTATATCAATTTCTTGTTTTGATGGACTCCAAAAAATTTCGTTTTCAGCTTTTACATCTCTTCTAACGAATTTAAAAACTTCAAACCCATCTTCTTCAAGCTTTTTTGTAAGTCTTTTGCCTATAAATCCAGAAGAGCCTGTAACACCAATCTTCATTCTTCCTCACCGTAAAATATAAAAAAGTTCTGTAAAGTATTTTCTACATCCGAGGTATCATTTCCAATATTTCTCTTAAAATTTATCGTGACCATATTTGATTGAATAAAAATTGTATCAATATCATCAATTTGTTGAAAAAGTTTTAGTGCTAGTTGTCCACTTACATCAGGAATTAATGAAGCTTCGGAAATATTATTAAATGTCATACCCTCTTGACCCGAAACTGACCTGTTTAAATCAAAAATTAGTGTTTTGTTTAACTTTGTAGTCTTTACTTCAATAATTTGACCCATCAAACATCCCCTAAATTATGTACTCTAATTAAATTGGTTGCTGCTTCCATATTTGGTGGTGTACCAGCAACAACAATAACTTTATCACCTTTATTGTATTTTTTTTCTTCTAAGAGGAAATCATTGGCAGATTTAAGCATTTCAAAAAAATGTTCTTTTCTATCAATATGGAATTGCTCAACACCCCAAAATAGATTTAATTGGTTGAGGGTTTTAACTTTTGTTGTAAAAGTAATTATCTTAGCTTTAGGTCTAAAGTTTGAAATTAGAAGTGGTGTTTTACCAGTTTCAGTAAATGCAACAATAGCTCTTGCGTCTATATCGTCAGCAATTTGTACAGCTGCTCTTGCCAAAGTTGTGGTGAATGAATCTTCTTTCAGGTCCTCTTTCGATAGCAAAGATGATGTATCATTTCTCGAGTCTACTTCTTCACAAATACCAGACATCACTTCTATAACTCTATTTGGATGATCTCCTATAGATGTTTCTGCTGAGAGCATAACTGCATCAGAACCTTCTAATATTGCGTTTGTTATGTCTGTTACTTCTGCTCTGGTTGGCCTATATGATGATTTCATTGATTGAAGCATTTCAGTTGCAGTTATAGAAATTTTTCCTTTTTTATTTGCAGCATCTAAAATTTTTTTCTGAACAAAAGGCACTTGTTCGATTGGGAGCTGGACTCCGAGGTCGCCTCTTGCAACCATAACTCCGTCAGAAACCTGAAGAATTTCATCAATGTTTTCTAAAGCAGTTTTCAACTCTATCTTTGCGATAATCTTTACATCTTTAGGAACAATATCTCTCACAGATTTTATGTCTTTACCATTTCGAACAAAAGATACAGCTACAAAATCTATATCGTGCTCAGTTCCAAATTTTAAATGTTCAATATCTTGTTTGGTAATTGCAGAAACTGATAAATTCGAATCTGGAAAAGCAACTCCTTGATTGTCCCTAAGTTCACCACCTATCAGAATCAAAGCCCTTAAATTATTCTTTTGTTTATCAATAATTTTGAGGATTATTTGGCCATCATCAACGAAAATTCTGTCGTTTAAGTCAACATCTTTAAATAAGTTTTTATAATTTATAAAAATACTTTCATTTGAAGATTCACTCTCTTTATTAGTTAAATTAATCTCTTCACTTTTTTGCAATATAGTATTTTCTTTAACAAAACCTGTTCTAATTTTTGGTCCCTGAATATCTTGCATTATCGCTACTTGTTTGTCAGAAGATCTAGCCCAATTGATAAATTGTTTATGGTCTTCTAGAGTACCGTGTGAAAAATTTATCCTTATAACATCTGCTCCTAAATTGATAGCACTATGAATCTTTTGTTCGCTAGCTAGACTTGGGCCGACAGTTGCGATAATTTTTGTTTTTCTATCCATATTGATTAAATACTTTAATAGCATGGTATAACAAATTTAAGAATATGAATAGCAATATATTAATTGGAATACCTATCAAGAGTTTAGATAATCCTATGTCTAGATTGTCAGAATCAATTTCATTGCTCGATAGAAAAAAAATTCAATTGAATTTAATTAAAAACACTGTTAACTCATTCAAAAATGAAAACATTGAAATCTATCTAATTTCTAATGATCTTGAAATTGTTAAATTAGCTAATCAAATTGAGGTCAGTACATTCAGTTCAAAATCAAATGGATTAAATAGTGAGGTCAAAGAATTTATAAAGTTAGCGAACAAATTTTCATCTTGGGCAATTTGTCACGCTGACTTGCCGTACCTTAACAAATACAATATTTCCGTTTTTCTTCAAGAAATTGAAAATAATCAAATTGTAATCTCAAAAAGCTCAGACAATGGAACACCTCTAATTGGAGGGAATGTCTTTTTTGAAAATTTTAAATATGGAGAAAACAGTTTCAAAAAACACATCATAGAATTCGAGAAATTAAATTTAAATTATAAGCAAGTATTTAATAGGGAGCTTTATTTTGAACTAGATACTCAAAAAGATTTCACAGAATTTTTACTAAATAAACCTCGTTGGTTTAAAAAACTCGAAGATTAGCAGCCCCGACCGGATTTGAACCGGCGTTTCTGCCTTGAGAGGGCAGCGTCCTAGGCCTCTAGACGACGGGGCCTCTGCTCGGGGAGAAGGACTTGAACCCTCAATAATGGAACCAGAACCCATTGTGTTGCCAATTACACTATCCCCGAATGTTGCAGCCCCGACCGGATTCGAACCGGCGTTTCTGGGTTGAAAACCCAGCGTCCTAGGCCTCTGGACGACGGGGCCGTATAAACAATAAGAATAAAGTATTTTAATTATTAGTTGTTATAATTTTTCAATACTTTCAGCTAAACGTGCAATCACTGCTTGCTTACCTAAAGCAAATATTGATTCAAAAAGTGGGGGGCTAATTTTTGTTCCAGTGATTGAAACCCGTACCGCTTGAAATCCAACTTTTGGTTTAACATTTATTTCTTTAAGTATTTTTCTCATAATTGTTTCTATTATTTCTAAAGTAAAATTATCTAACTTTATTAGCTCTTCCCTTAATAAAAACAAATACTTTTGTGCTTCTTCGCTGTTTACATCCTGCCAATCTAGTGTATCGACATTAAAAGGTTCATCTATCAGAAACATAATCTGGTGAGTAAGATCTGCTAAAGTTTCAATTCGTTCTTGTACTGAAGGAAATATTTTTATAAGTCTACTTTTTTCCTCATCAAAAAGCTCTCTTGCAATATCATTCTCAATTTGAGACAATGCTTTAGCCTGAAAATCTTTAGTATCTGTTGAGCGGATATAGAGACCATTTAACCACAATAATTTTTTCTCATCAAAAATCGCAGAATTTGGCAGTACGTTCTTTAGGTCAAACTTATTTATTGCAGTATCAATATTAAATTTTTCTAGGTCATTACCTGGCGACCATCCGAGTAAACACAGATAGTTAAACATGGCCTCGCTTAAAATGCCTTTACTTTTGAATGCTTCTACAGAAGTATCTCCATGTCTTTTACTTAGTTTTTTTCCATCTGGGCCAAACAACAAAGGAAGATGACAAAAATCTGGAAGATTAGCATCCATTGCTTTAAATAACATAATATGTTTTGGAGTTGAGGATAGTATGTCTTCGCCCCGAGCAATAATTGTTATTCCATAATCAAAATCATCAACAGTTGAAGCTAAATGATATGTTGGAGATTTGTCAGAACGAAGAATAACAAAATCTTCAACATCCGAAAGATTAAATGACATTTTACCCCTTATGTAATCCTCGAATTCTATTAATCCATCATTAGGTACTCTAAATCTTATTGCACCATCATCTTCGTAAGCTAAATTCCTAGATAAGAGATTTTCTGCAACTTCTTGGTAGCGATCGAATCTTGATGATTGTTTGTAAGAACCATGTGAGCCACCAACTTCAATACCTTCATCCCAATTCAAACCTAGCCATTTAAGATTTTCAATTATATCTTTTTGATATTCGCTTGTACTTCTTTCTGTATCAGTGTCATCAATACGCACAAGAAAAGTACCATTATTTGCTTTTGCATATAACCAATTAAATAATGCCGTTCTCGCATTTCCAATATGTAACTGTCCTGTTGGTGATGGTGCAATTCTTAATTTCATCTACTTAACGCTATTAACTAAAGTTCCTATTGTTTCAATTTCAATTTTGATTTCATCACCAGGACCCACTTTAGAAACACCTTCGGGAGTACCAGTAAGAATCACATCGCCTGGCAGTAGAGTCATTATTGAAGATACAAAACATAAAATATCTTCAATACTAAAAATCATATCTCTAGTATTTCCGTCTTGTTTTAGTTCATTATTGACAAAACACTTAATACCTAATTCTGGATTTTGCTCAAAATTTGTTTGAATAAAGGGGCCTAGCGGACAAAAAGTATCAAAACTTTTTGCTCTTGTAAAGTTGCCATTAAAAGTGCCATCCTGCCCCTGTAAAACTCTTTCAGACAAATCGTTAGCTATGGTTAAGCCGAGTACATGTTCCATCCAGTTTTCATGAGTTAGGTTTTTACTAAGCTTTCCAATTACAACTGCTAATTCTGCCTCATGGTCTACGTGTTGAGCGATCTTTGGATATATTATATTTTCTCCGGTTCCAATTACTGAAGTTGAAGGTTTATTAAAAAAGACAGGATTGCTTGGCGCAGTATAATCATGCACTCCCAGCTCAACAGCATGTTTTTCGTAATTTTTTGCAACTGCAGTTACTTTACTAGGCAGAACTGGAGCAAGCAGTTGAATTTCTTCAACAGAATACTTCTCTTCGGTTGGTTCCCAAATTACTAAAGGTGAACCTTCATATCTTAGAACTTCACCTTCATGTAATTCACCATAAAATATTTCACCTTCGAATTTAGCCCTTACAATCTTCATTACACAATTGTAAAGCTATTAATTTTTTTCTTATTGATTAGCATCAAATAATTTAGAGAGGTGTAACCCTTTAATACTTTCCAAACTACATTTTTTTAAAGTTTCTTTGTCTAAAACTCCAATGTCTGAATCTGTTATTTTTAAAATTTCTATTACCTTGATTACATCACTTTTTGTAGGAGCTCTTCCAATCTTTGAAGCTTGAAAGATAACTAAATTTGTAACAACTTTTGTTATGAGTTTATGTTTATGGTTGTCTTTCCACATAGGTGTAAATGGTTTAATAAGTTTTAAAGCATAACCACTATCTGGACTAGGGATTGAAAAAACTTCTTCATCTGGAGACCTCAATGGATTGAGTGGGATATCTTTTCCTTGACTTCTTGGAACTGGAAGTTCCGAATCTTTTATGTTCTTTTTTGATTCTGTTTGTATATTTGGCTGTTGACTCATTTAACTAAAGTAAGATAATGTAAGAAGTCCTCATCCTCTCCATTTACAATTTCTAAATATTTTTTCCTAATGTCCCCTGTGATTTGTCCAGGATTACCATTTGATATATCTTCACCATCAACCGACACAACACCAACAACTTCTGTGGCAGTGCCTGTAAAGAATAATTCATCAGCATCTTTTAATTGATCGGCATTTATATTTATTTCTTCAGTTTCTAAACCAAGTTTACTTGCAATTTCTATTACAGTTTTTCTTGTAATACCTCCTAAAGCTCCCGTTTCAATTGGTGGCGTAAAAATTTTTCCATTTTTAATCAAAAATAAATTTTGACCACTTCCCTCTGCAACTACGTCATTGTCGCCAAGCATAATTGCATCATCATATCCATTTTCTACCGCATCGATTTTAGCCAAAGTAGAGTTCATATATCCTCCAACACCCTTTGCTGTTGGCTTAAAACTTTGTGGACTAATTCTTTTCCATTTTGATATACATACCCTTACACCTTGATTCCCCGCATCATCTCCTAAATATGCACCCCAATTCCAAGCCGCTACAGAAACATAAACTGGAACACTTTTTGGTAGTAGCCCCATCTCGCCTTCTCCAAAAAATACTAAGGGCCTTATGTATGCAGATGATAGATTGTTCAAATGAACTGAATCTTTTATTACATTAATAATAACTTCTTTGTCGTATGGTATTTTTAAATTATAAGCTTCGGCTGAATCAAATAATCTATCTACATGATCCGGCAACCTAAAAATAGTTGTGCCAATTTTTGAATCTCTTGCTCTAATACCTTCAAAAACTCCAGTTCCATAATGAAGAGTGTGAGACATTACACTGATGTTTGCATCATCCCAGTTGACAAATTCACCATTTAGCCATATAAGATTTGATTTTTCCATTATTAATAACAAATACTACACCTTTTTGTAAATCAAGCCATAAAAAATACTATTATTCAAATGTGAAGAGATTTCTAGCCTCAGGTTTTGGTATTGGGCTTTTTTGGAGGACCTATTTTGGTGATAAAAAAGGGGGTGGCACTTTAGCTGCTTTTTTATTTGCTTTGATTACATATGTTTTAAATTTGAATGTGCTTGAGTTATCTATTTTATTTATTGTTCTAGTCCTGACATATCTTATTTCAGTCGATGATAACGACGCGAGTGAAGATCCAAGTTGGATCACTTTAGATGAAATAGTTGGAATGAGTCTTGTAACAATAGCCTCTCCATCAAGATTGTTGCCACTGTTGGCAGGATTTCTAGTTTTTCGAGTAAGTGATATTATGAAACAACCAAAATTTGTTGCAGAGCTTGAAAAATATCCTGGTAAGCTAGGTGTGCTCTATGATGATTTAGGTGCTGGCTTAATGGGATTATTGTCAGCAACAGTTGTTAACCAAATTATAAATTTAACTCTTTAGATAATATTTCTTTTGCTATTCCTGGATTTATACTTCCGCCTGAGCTTTTAATTATTTGACCGACCATAAAACCTACTAATTTATCTTCTCCATTTTTTATTCTTTCCACGATATCTTGATTGTTCTTAATAACCTCATTTACTATTTTTGAAATAGCGCTTTCATCATTTTCTTGATATAAATTAAGTTTTTTTGCTACATCATCAGGAGTTGTGTCTTTTTGGATTAGTTCCTCTAAAATAACTTTTCCTGAAGTGAAAGAAATTTTATTTGCATCAATTAATTGAATAATATCTGATAAAAAATTTGGTGAAAACCACTCTGGTAGTGACTTAATCTCTAATTTACGCATTTGGCCCTGTAGTTCGCCAGTTATCCAATTAAATGTTGCTTTTGAGTCTTTAGTGTTGTCGAATACTTTAAAATAGAGTTCAAGAATCCATTTTTCACTCTTGCTTAAAACGTTTGAATCAGATAGATCAAGACCTGTTTCTACAAGTTTATTTCTATTTTCATGAGGCAATGAAGGAAGACTTTCTTTTACTTGGTTTACAAATTTATCAGACAAAACCATATTAGGAAGGTCTGGATCAGAAAAATAACGATAATCAGCACTACCCTCTTTTGATCTCATTGAAGTTGTAGTTTCTTTACTTTCATCCCAGTGTCTTGTTTCCTGAATTATTGATTCACCGTTTTCTATAGCTGATGACTGTCGTTTAATTTCATAATCTATAGCTCTTTCAAGAGATCGAAGTGAATTCATATTTTTGATTTCTACTTTTGTACCCAACTCATCACTTTTTGATGGAGCTACAGATATATTTGCATCAAATCTTAAATTACCTTTTTCTAATTTTCCTTCTGATATGTCTAAATCAATTGCAAGTTGTCTAAGTTCTTCAATATACGCCACTGCCACTTTCGAAGATTGAATAACAGGCTTAGTAACAATTTCTACAAGAGGAACGCCTGATCTGTTGAAATCAAGAGAGGTGCTAGTAGCAGAATCAATTCGTCCTGTTCCCTCGTGTGAGGATTTTCCAGTATCCTCTTCCATGTGAACTCTTTCAATTTCAACATAATCTTTTTCATTATCAATAACTATCTCTAATTTTCCATTTTCACCTACAGGTAGATCAAACTGGGAAATTTGATAATTTTTTGGTAAATCAGGATAAAAATAATTTTTTCTGTGAAACATACCTTTTTTAGTTATCGCACATCCAGTTGCAAGTGCTAGTAGCGTAATATAGCGTATAGCTTTTTCATTTGGAACAGGTAAGGCTCCTGGTAAACCAATACAAGTTGGACATAAGCTAATATTTGGATCTTCCGTATCAACCACTTTGCATCTGCAAAACATTTTTGTATTTGTATTTAGTTCGATATGGGTTTCAATTCCAATAGTTGGTTTTAAATTCATTATTTAGACCAATCCTCTGGAGTTCTATTAAAATCGAGTTCTTTTTCTAACATCTCTGAGAAATTTAATAAAGAATTGTCTGTCAAAGGTTTACTCATTATCTGCACACCTAAAGGTAAGTTGTTACTGCTTAGACCAGTGGGAATGCTTATTGCTGGAAGTCCAGCTAGATTTGCAGGAATAGTGCATAAATCAGACATATACATTTCCAATGGGTTGCTTGTTTTTTCTCCAGCCTTGAATGCCTCAGTTGGTGTAGTTGGCGATATTAAATAATCACATTCTTTAAAAATACTCGAAAATTCATCGACCATTTTTTTTCTTGCTCGGAGAGCTTTCCCGTAATATTCATCATAATAACCAGCAGACAATGCGTAAGTTCCAAGAAGGATTCTGCGCTTTACTTCATCTCCAAAACCCTCAGCCCTTGTATTTTCCATCATTTCATAACTTGTTTTTCCATCTACTCTCAATCCATACCTAACTCCATCAAATCTTGCTAAATTTGCTGAACATTCTGCAGGAGCAATTAAGTAATAAATACTTATTGATAGTTTGATTAGTGGTAGTGAAACTTCTTTTATGTTGTATCCTTTTTGCTTTAGAATATCTATGACTTTATCGACTTCTTTTTTTGATTCCTCAGAGATTCCATCTTCCATGAGTTCTTTAACAATTCCGATTGTTGCATTTTTACCAAATGGCAAATCAATTTGTTCATCATTTATTGATGTTGAGTCTAAACTATCATGACCTGAAATGTAAGAATAAATGATTCTTGCATCATCAACACTTTTTGAGATAGGACCAATTTGATCTAAAGAAGAAGCAAATGCAACTAAGCCATATCTGGAAACCGTACCGTATGTTGGCTTAAAGCCTACAAGGCCACAAAAAGATGCTGGTTGCCTTATTGAGCCTCCAGTATCACTTCCTAGCGCCGCAATAGATGACCTTGAAGCAACAGATGCTGCAGAACCTCCTGATGATCCTCCTGGAACATAATCAGTATTCCAAGGATTTCTTGTAAGTCCAAAAGCAGAATTTTCGGTAGAGGAACCCATAGCAAATTCATCTAAATTAGTTTTACCAGTGTAAATTGCTTGTTCAGTATCTAATTTAGAAATTACAGTCGCGTTGTACGGTGATACAAAATTTGAAAGCATTTTTGATGAACAAGTAGTTTTTTCATTTTTTATATTGATATTGTCTTTTATTGCTAAGGGTATACCGTCTAACAATCCAACATTTTCCGAATTTGAAAATCTTTCATCAGAATTTTTTGCCTTTTCTAAATTAGTTTCTTCAAAAAGGCTTAAATGGGCATGTAACGCGGCTTCTGAACTTGCTGAACGATCAAATATCTCTGAATAAAGTTCGGAAGGTTTAGCTTTTTTGTTAACAAAAAGTTTGTTAAGTTCACGAATTGATAAATTTAAAAGTTCCATAATTATTCCAACGAAGGGGGAACTATAAATTTACCATCTGAAGCTTTGGGAGCATTGCTAAGTGCCTCATCGTGAGTTAAAGATGGTTTTTCAATATCTTCATCTAAAACTAATTCTTTTTCAAGTGGATGAATATAAACATCTTCTATATTAGTATCAAGCTCTAAATTGCTGAGTGCCTGAACATGCTCAAGAATTACACTGAGATCACTACTTAGTTTTTGTTTTTCATCATCACTTAAAGACACTGAGGCGAGTTTCGCAATATTTGAAATATCAAATTTTTTACTCACTGTAATGCCCTTAAATAATTCATAAGTAATTCATATGATTCTAATAGTTGTCTCCTACTAACATGCTCATCAGCAGTATGTGCAAGAAGTGGATCTCCAGGGCCAAAATTTACTGAAGGTATTCCATTGCTATAAAATCTTGCAATATCTGTCCATGCTTGTTTTGGATTAGGAGACAAACCTGTAGAGGATATGAAATTTTTAACATTTGGATTATCTAAGTTTGGCATTGCGCCTTCGGAACTTGATGTAATTTCGATTTCACCAAATTCAGAGAACATATGACTAATAAAATTGTGAGCATCATCATTTGACATTTCTGGAGAAAATCTAAAGTTAATATTTAAAAGTGCCTCGTCTGGAATTACGTTGTTTGCTATACCAGAAGATACTGTTGTGATTGAAAGAACTTGTTTAAACTCTAAACCTTCTATATCAAGTAAATTTATTTCATTATCCGATACTTTTTTTGATATATCACCAATTTTATAAATTGGATTCTCTCCTACCCAAGGTCTTGCTGAGTGTGCAGCTATACCTTTTAATTTTATATTTGCATTAAGTGTTCCAAGACATCCGAGTTCAATCTGGCAGTTTGTAGGCTCAAGTATTATGGAGAATTCTAAATTCTTATTACCTAATATGATTGGCATCAGCTCACCCAAACCGTTCTTTTCATAAGGCCCCTCTTCAGCTGTATAGAATACTCCTACTATGTCTTGGTTTTCTTCAACTAAAGAATGGAGGATTAAAGAAATTCCTCCTTTCATATCTACAGATCCCCTACCAGGAATAGTGTCTGTGTCATCGAACTCTATTTTTTGAGTTTTAGACACCGGGACCGTGTCGACATGTCCTACTAAAGCTATCTTTTGTGAGGAATTTTTAGGAATTGCAATTATTCCACCATCATTTCTTATGATCTCTCCAGAAAAATTATTTTTTGATAAGAATTCTTCAATAAAATCTAAAATTAATAATTCATCTCCTGTGACTGATTCGATATTTATTAATTTTTGAAGTGTGGTGTCAACGCTCAAACTTCAACCCCAAATGTGCGAAGTGCGTCGTTCAAAGAAGTTTTCTCGTCAGTTGATTCTTTTCTTGTACCAATGATTAATGCACATGGTGTATTAAAAACACCACTAGGAAAATCTTTCGGTCTTGAACCTGGTATGACGACAGAATTTTCTGGAACTTCACCTTTAATTTCTATAGGCTCTTGTCCGGTGACATCAATAATTGGTGTTGAAGCAGTAATAGTAACATTTGCACCAATAACTGCACCTTTTTTGACTCTAACTCCCTCAACAATAATTGATCTCGAACCAATAAATGCATTGTCTTCAATAATTACTGGCATAGCTCCTGGTGGCTCAAGAACTCCTCCTATGCCTACTCCTCCGGATAAATGTACGTTTCGACCAATCTGCGCACAAGATCCAACCGTTGCCCAAGTATCGACCATAGTTCCAGAACCAACATATGCACCAATATTTACAAATCCAGGCATCACAACAACGCCTGGTTCACAAAATGCGCCGTAACGAACTACTCCTGGCGGTACTACTCTGATACCAAGGTCTTTATAGTTCTTTTTTGGCTCTAATTTGTCATAATAAATTAGGTCATTTGCACTTATTTCTTTTAAATTTCTTATTGAGAAAAACAACAAGATTGCATTCCGTACCCATTCATTTATAGACCATTCCCCATTTTCATTATTAACAACTCGAATATTTCCATTGTCTAATTCTTTAATTGTTGTTTCTATTTGCAAAACATCATCTTCAGATAGGTTGTCTAAATTGATATTTTCAATTTTTTCTTGTAAATTTTTGTATTTCACTTTGGTCTCTTTTTATTTCTTAGATAGTATTTTAATGTATGACTAAGAACACTTACAGATTTATTATTCTTTTATTAACAGCACTATTATTTCTTGTTATTTGGTGGGGTGTGTCATTTTCTCAAAATAACAACCAAGAAATTGAACTTCCTGATGCAATCGAAAACATATACCCACTTCCTTATGATCAAGTACCACAACAAGTATCATTAGAAATTGATTTTCCGGTCGGGTATGAGCTCACTTTAATTGTTGATAACTACATTATTCCAGAAGAAGAAATTCAATATGTAGAAGCAACTGGTGTATATATTTGGAAACCTGGTCCAAATAAAGCATTTGAAACATGGGGTCCAGGAAAGCATAATGTAAGAATAATTTGGGATACAATTACTGGTTTGCCTGACTACGGCGAATTTGAATGGGAATTCACTACTTATTAATTAAGTCCACAAAATCTTTTTCACTTAATAATCTAACTTTCAAATTTTGCGCTTTTTCATATTTAGACCCGGGGTTTTCACCAAACAACAGATAATCTGTATTTTTTGAAACTGTAGTTGTTACAATTCCACCCATATCTTCAATGATTTTTGTAGCATTTTGTCTTGTGTAATTAGATAGAGTTCCAGTCATTACGAATGTTTTACCACTCAATTTACCAGTGGTTTTTTGGATTTTTTTTGAAATTTTAAATCCTATTTCTTCTAAATTTCTTATTAGTAATTTATTAGTATTCTCTGAATACCATTCAATTAAAGAGCTAGAAACACTCTCAGAAATTCCATGTATGTTATTAATTTCATCACTACTAGCATCAAAAATATTTCTAATGGAACCAAAAGTATTCACGAGAAGCTTAGAGGTTTGCTTACCTACATATCTAATTCCAAGTGCTGGTAATAATTTTTCTTGTTCAGAATTTTTTGATTTTTCAATTGCTTCCAGTAAATTTTTAGTCTTTTTTTCTTTCCACTGTGGTAAAGAAATAAGCTCTTCATAAGTGAGTGAATAAAAATCTTCGAAGTTCTCTACAAGTTTATTTGCAATTAATGTTTCCACAGTTTCTCTTCCTAGTCCTTCAATATCAAGACCAGACTTTGATGCAAAGTAAATTAACATTTCCTTTTTAGAAATTTTACAATCATAGCTCCCAGAGCACCTTGGTACTTTCTCATCTTTTATATATACGATATCAAAATCACCACATGGACATCTCTTATCAAGTGACCACTCTATCTCACTACCACTTCTTCTTTCAGGTATTGATGTAACAACTTCTGGGATTACATCTCCAGCACGTCTTACAATAACATAATCATTTATTCTTAAATCTTTTCTACTTATTTCATCTGGATTGTGTAGTGTCGCAAATGAAACAAGTGCGCCGCCGACATTGATAGGTTCAAGAACAGCAACAGGTGTGACTGCACCCGTTCTTCCAACCTGCAACTTTATATCTATTAATTTAGTTGTTTGCTCTTCAGCAGAAAATTTGTAGGCTAGTGCCCATCTTGGTGCTTTTGATGTATAGCCTAAATTATCTTGAACTAAATTAGAGTTTACTTTTAAGACTGCACCATCGATTTGATAATCGTAATCATTTCTACTTTCATCTATCTGATTTAATAAATTGTTGATTTCGTCAATATTGTTGGCAATTTTTACCGTATTTACACTAAAGCCTAATGAGTCAATGAGATTGATTTGATCATAATAATTATCAACAGAGGGTTTATCGTGTTCAATTATTTGATAGGCAAGTAGTCTCAAATCTCTTTTTGCTGTTATTTCTGAGTCTTTCTGCCTTAAAGAACCCGCTGCTGCATTTCTAGAATTTATAAACTCGGATGTTCCCTCTGAACGAATATTTTTGATAGTTTCCTTTTCACCTTCTGTTAATTTGGATTTTTCTTTTTTAGTCAAATTATCTAAAGTCTTTTTGTCTTTTCTTTTTTTAGTATTTAATTCCTCAAAACTTTTTTTAGGCATATATATTTCGCCTCTAATTTCAATCTCACCATTGATGCTTTTGGAGAGTAGCAAAGGTATATTTTTGATAGTTTTTATATTATGCGTTACATCCTCACCTACTATGCCATCACCTCTTGTAAGGCCACGGACTAAAAGCCCATCATTATAAAAAAGAGAAATTGCGAGACCATCAATTTTTGGCTCAACAGTTATTGGAAATATGCTCAAATCCGTTATTTTTTCGATTTTTTCTATCCACTTATTAACCTCTTCAATATTTTCAGAATTATCAAGGCTGTACATTCTTTGTTTATGAGCTATTGCCTGAAAAGCTGTATCTGGAGTGCCTGTAACCCTCTGAGTTGGCGAATAGGAAAAGATTAGTTTAGAATTTTCATTTTCTATTTGCTTAAGTTCTTTGAATAATTTGTCATATTCACCATCTGACATTATTGGAGAATTTAATACGTAATATGCATGTTCCGCTTTGCTAAGTTTGTTAATTAATTTATTTACGTACTCTTCATTCATTTACATTTTCCAATATTTTAGATGATATCCTTCCTCCACCAATCAATTTGGTATCGTTGTAAATAACCCCAAACTGTCCTGGAGCAACACCTAATGTAGCTTGATCAAGTTCTATTTCATATATAGAATTATCAATCTTTTTTAATTTACATGGAATATCATGTGAGTTATACCTAGTTTGAATCGAAAGATTTTCATTCTCTTCACCATTTACAAACGAAACATCTTCAATAATAAATCTCTTTGTGGTTAGATCAGCCTTGGAACCAATGAAAACTTTGTTGTTTTCAACATCAATTTTTGTGACATATTTTGGCTGTCCTTGTCCTCCCGGTATTCCCTTTCGCTGTCCAACTGTAAATTCATGAACACCTTCATGGGTTCCAATAATATTGTCATCTTTATCGACGATATCTCCACTCGAAGAAAAATCTATGCGACTACTTACAAAATTTCTATAATCTTTTTTTCCTACAAAGCATATATCTTGGCTATCTTTTTTAAATGCAGTTTTTAGCCCAAGTGAAGCGGCTATTTGTCGCACTTCTGGTTTGGAAATAGAACCCAATGGAAAATCAATTTTTGGTAGTTTATCTGCCGTTAACATGTGAAGAACATAAGATTGATCTTTTTCAAGATAATCAGCTTTATGTAGCTCTAAAGAATCATTACTTTTTACTATTTTTGCATAATGGCCAGTAGCGACTTTTTCACAATTTAATTTTTTAGCTTGATCAAGGAAATGATCGAACTTAACTGATCTGTTACATTCAACACAAGGATTGGGTGTAAGGCCTTGTGAATACATGTCTACAAAATTATCAATAACATTTTCAGAAAACGATGCTGTGTAATCTAAAACATAGTACGGAATATCGAGTTTTGCTGCAACTTTTCTGGCATCTTCTGAATCAGCTGCAGTACAACATCCAGTCTCAGGCATTTCACCATTTGGTCCTTCCCATAATTTCATAGTCACACCAATTACATCATGGCCTTGAGACTTTAATAATCCTGCAACTACTGATGAATCTACTCCTCCACTCATTGCTACTAAAATTCTCATAGAATTTCCTTTACCGTATTTATTACAATTTCTGATGCATATTTCCCATCACCCTCTTTAGTATTCCAGCCAAAGCTAAAACGTAGATGACTATTTAAGTCAATATCAGGGACATTCATGGCAACTAATACATGGGAGGGCTTTTGAGCACCACTTGCACATGCAGAGCCTCTTGAAACACCTAACCCTTTTAGATCGAGTGCCACCATCAATGTTTCTGAATTAACACTCTTAAATTGTATATTTGAAATGTGACATAATCGGTCAATTTTTTCACCAACAATTTTTACATCTAGGGCGTTTTTTAGTTCATTTTCAAATATTTCTCTTTCTTGAAGTATTCTTTTCTTTTCATTATCAAAATTATCTTGATGTTCTTTTAAAGCTGCAGCAAGCCCAGCTACACCTGAAACATTTACCGTTCCAGCTCTTTTCTCTAATTCTTGTTTTCCACCATGAAAATAGTTAGGTAGTTTATATTTTGAACTTAAAAACATAATTCCAATTCCTTTTGGACCACCTATTTTATGCCCTGAAACTGCTGCGCTATCAATCCCTAATTTATGAAAATCTAGTTTTTCTGAAGAAACTGCTTGAACTACATCTGAGTGAAATAAGGTTTCTGGATTTTTAATTTTTACTTCTCTAGCTATTTTTTCTATTTGTTGAACTACCCCGGTTTCATTATTTGCATACATGAGAGATGCAATAGCTGTATCGTTGGTGCATTTATCTAGAAATTCATTTACATCTACCTGCCCGTCTTTATTGCAACTAGCATAATTAACTTCCTGGCCTTGGGTTTCGAGCCATTCAGCTGATGCAAGAACAGCTTCATGTTCAATTTTTGAAGTTACTAAATTTTGACTATTTTTAGAGTTCATAAAAGGCGCTTTTATAACCCAGTTATCAGCTTCTGTCCCTCCACTTGTAAATGTAATTTCACTGGGTGCAGCACCAAAATAGCTGGCTATAAAATCTCTTGATTCTTCAAGTAAGTTTTTTGCTCTTCTCGATAACTCATGGCCACCTGAGGAATTTGCATACGCAAACTCTTCAGCATTTTTAAATGCCTCAAGTGCGCTCTCACGCATTGGCGTTGTAGCAGCATGATCTAAATAAAGATAATCATTTCTTTTCATATATATATTTATTTTACTTATGAACTAATATTGTTTAACAAGCAATGAGTAAAAGAATAGAAACTTCAATAATTATCAATAAACCACTAGATACAGTTTGGCAAGAAGTAAAAGTTATGGAAAACCACGTAAATTGGATGGAAGATGCCGTAAAAATTGATATTCTTTCAGAAAACAATTCTGGAATTGATACAAAAATGAATGTATTAACAAAGGTAGGTCCGATAAAGTTAACAGATATAATTACAGTCACTGAATGGAAAGAAAAAGAATCTATTGGCGTTATTCATGAAGGAATTGTTACAGGAGAAGGTATTTTCTATTTGACAGCACTAAATGAATCCCAGACAGAATTTAAATGGGAAGAAACTTTAAAATTTCCCATTTATCTTGGGGGTGTCATTGGAGAGTTTTTTGGAAGCTATGTTTTAAAATATATTTGGAAAAAGAATTTAAAAAACTTAAAGGAGATAATCGAATGAAAAAAATTAGTCTTCTTTTGTTTATATTATTATTTTCCTTTTGTAGTTCAACAGATTCAGAAACGACTGAAACAGAATCACAAACGAACGATGTAATTATATTTACTAAAGGTTTAGGAAAATCTACATCTGAATATGTATCAAATTGGAACAAACTAATCTCAGAAATTGCAAACGATGAGGATACTATTTTATATTTTTCTATCAATCCTGACGAAGTGAGATGGGCCAGTCCTGAACAAACAATCCTTTTTTATCAATTTGGCAAATCAGAACAAACACCAGTATCTTTTGCTATAAATTTGATAGTTGAAGACGATACTGTAACAAGCGTCGAGTTCTTTTCACCTGTTGTTAGTGATGAGACCGCATCACAAAGAACTAAATTATTTTTTTTAATCCTTGTTGCTATGGCTGATGACACACTTGATAAGGATGGAAGAGAATCCGTACTCGGTAGATTAGGTTTATATGATGAGGTTTCTACACCTGATCAATTAGGTGGTAGCTTAACCTTAAACAAAGTTCAATACATCATTGAGCCATTAATTGACAAAGGTTTATTGATTGGCTTAAATTTTTACACTAGTCAGTTAGATTAATTAGGTTGCTATTACCTCAACTACACCTGGAACTTTATCTTTAAGAATTCTTTCGATTCCACTTTTTAAAGTTGCGATGGATAATGGGCAACCTTGGCATGCTCCTAGCATTTCGATATTAACAACACCATCATTTACAGAAGCTAATTTAATATCGCCTCCATCTGCCTGAACGGCAGGTCTTATGTACTCAATAGTGTCATTTAAGACGTCCATATCTATCTCAGAATTTGGATCTCTGTCTTTAACTTCTGGAAATTCTATATTTGCCATAAATTAATTATATTCAATTTCACTACCAATAGAACTTAGAACAGAGACAATATTCTCATATCCTCTTTCTATGTGGTCTATTCCCGAAATTGTTGATTCCCCGTCTGCCTGTAAAGCAGCAATTACAAGGCTTGCACCGGTTCTAATATCTGTAGAGTGTACAGGTGCTCCTGATAATTTATCTACACCTTTAATCATTGCATGTTGCCATCCTATTTGTATATCGGCACCCATTCTCTGCACTTCTGGAATCCATTGAAAACGTTGATCGTAAACATTTTCTGTAAGTATTGATGTTCCGTTGGCTTTTAGTAGTGAAGCTCCAAATATTGGTTGCAAATCAGTGGCTATGCCTGGAAATGGAAGTGTAGAAATATCAATTGGTGACAGTTGTTTAGGTGATTCAACCTCAATAGAATCGTTTTCAATTTGAAATTTTGCTCCCATCTCAGTAAATTTTTTAATTTCCATTGGTAAATGTTTTGGATTAATTCCAACTATTTTACCGTTTCCATTTGTTGATAATAATGCACCAATATATGTTCCTGCAACTATACGATCTCCTATGACTTTGTGATTTGTACTATTTAATGCATTTACTCCGTTAATTACTATTTCACTACTGCCCTCACCTGTTATATCTGCACCCATATTTTTTAACATCTTTATTAGATCTACAACTTCAGGTTCTCGTGCTGCATTTTCAATAACTGTTGTGCCCTCAGCTAGAACTGCTGCTAAAAGTGTATTTTCAGTAGCACCAACAGATGCGTAAGGTAGATTAATTTCTACACCTTTTAAGCCATCTGTTTTACCTATCAAAACTCCATGGTCTAATTCAAATGATGCTCCCATTTTTTCAAGAGCTTCAATATGCATTTTTACGGGCCTAGGTCCAAGCTGATCTCCTCCAGGAAATGCGATTTTTGCTTCTCCTTTTCTAGCAAGTAACGGTCCAAGAACAATAATTGAAGCTCTCATTTTTTGTACAATTTCATATGGAGCTTCAATGGAAATATCATTAGGCGATACTATCTCAAGAGTTTTTTCTACATATTTAGAAGTAATACCTAATACACCAAGTACATCTTGCATGTAAAATACATCAGCAATGTTAGGAACATTTTCAATTTTGTATTCCCCTTCACAAAGTATTGGAAGGATCATTTGCTTTAGAACTGCATTTTTTGCGCCAGAGATCTCAACTTCTCCAGACAATTGTTTCTTACCTTTTATTTGAATACTTTTTTCCACTAACATTGATACTACTAATTTAACAATTGTAATGGTTAACTATGTTTGATTCACTTGAGATAATTAAAGAAAAAAGTCATAAAGATGCATCTCTTAAATTAAATGAATTAATTACTCAATTTATAGAGAAAAATGAAAAATTTAATTTGGGATTATCAGGTGGTAATACGCCAAAATTATTCTACCAAACTTTTGCCGAACTAAATCAAGAAAATAGTGATATTACATTGTGGACTGTAGATGATCGACATGTTCATCTTAAGGATGAAATATCAAATCAAAGAATGATAAATTCCATATTTAACAGAACTAAAATGAATATCTTAGAATTACAATTTAATGAAGATCCAAACAAGTCTGCAGAAGATTATTCAAAATTAGTATTTTCAAAAATACAAACTTTTCATAGTGCCATTTTAGGGGTTGGTAATGATGGTCACATAGCTTCTTTATTTCCATACACGAGTGCATTAAATGATGAATCAATTAAATTTGTAGCTAATGAAGTAAACATATTGAGCAAATGGAGAATTACCTCAACTTTTCAACTACTTGCAGAAATTAAAAATGTATTTCTACTAGTAACTGGTGAAAATAAGTCTGATATTTTAAAAAAAATTGGTAAAGATAATGGATTGCCTGTTAATCAGTTAATCAAACGTAGAAAAAAAACTACACTTGTAACCGACCAAAAAATTTAATCTCAATATAATTAAAACAGAGTCGCCTTTGTGTCAGTTTGAACCACTACACTAATCCTTCTACCCTGTTGGATGGTGGCTCTATTGTTTTTATTTAGGAATATATGTTAAGCTTCAAAGCCTGTGAATTTTAAAAATTTTATACTTGCTCTTGTAACATCTTCAATTTGGGGATCATCATTCTTAATGATTAAATACTCACTAGAGGAACTTAATCCATCAGATATAGCTATCTACAGAATTTTGATAGGTGCATTATTTATTAATATCTTTGTTAGGGCTAAGGAAAATATTTTAAAAACTGACAATGTAAGGATTTTTATAATTTCATTTTTTTGGATGGCTCTTCCGTTTTATATGTTTGGAATTGCAGAGCAAACAATAACATCTTCATTAGCTGGATTGATCAATGGATCAACTCCGATTTTTGTTGCATTTATTGCCGTCATTTTTTATAAATTAAAAGTCACAAAAATTCAAATTTTATATATTTTTACTGGCTTTATTGGAGTGGGTCTTATCTCTTTAAGTGAAGGCATAAGTGATTTATCATTTGATATTGGTTTTATTTACGCTTTAATTGCCTCAATATCATATGGTATAGCAGTAAATATGGTAGAGCCATTAATTAAAAAATATGATTCATTAATTGTTATAAAAATGGTCATAAGGTACGCATTACTTATCTCACTTATAATGTTAGGGCCGACTGCTTCATTTAAGTTACCAACTGCCGGAGTTTCACTGATTCCAATGCTTATATTAGGAATTGGCAGTACTGGAATTGCATTTTTAACATATTATAAATTATTAGAAAGTGTTGGAAGAATATCTAGTTCATTTATTGTATATATGATTCCAATTTTTTCTATTTACTTTGGTTATCAATTTTTAAATGAGATAACTAATTCAATTCAGTTTTTAGGAATTGGCGTTATATTAACTTCAGCTTTTCTATATTCGAGAACCTAGGATTTTCTTATTTCTACAAATTCTGATTCAGCAACAGCTGCCAACTCACCATTGTCTAAGTAAAGCTCGCCTTTATATAGACTATTTCGACCATCAATACTATCTCTCCATGCAACTGCAGTGACATATTCTACGGAGGGCCCAACAGGTTTTAAATATTTAATTGAAAAATTCTTATTGACTGCTTTTTGACCCAATAAAACAGTTAGAGGGCCCATAGTAATATCTATCCATGAATCAATAATTCCCCCGAGTGTTGTTGGTAATGGATTAAAATATCTATCACGAACAGGAAACTTACACTTTAGTGTTTGATTATCTTTATCGAAATCTAAAAATTCACCCTCAAGCTCAACCCATACGTTTGGTACAGGCATTCCTTCATTATCTAAAGTATCTTCAATGTTCTCATTAGTCATCATGCAATAATAACAGCCTATATGAATAAGCTGCCTTGACATTCAAGACAGCTTAAACAGGGTTAATTAGGTAATGAAAGATTACATTAAGAGTATGACAGATTTTATGTGCCTTTTGGATGCCACACGGTTTTTGTTTCCAAAAATGGCAAAACAGAAGAAATACCATCTATTGAGGGCATATAGACAATTCTTTTCACTGAATTTGACGCATTTTCTTGGATTTTTGTCAGTATTTCTGTTGGAACTTCTTTGTTAATTGATACTAAATTAATTTCAACATGTTTACTAATATCTTCATAAACATTTTCAAACTGACCCGATAGTATGTTTAAAGAACCATCAGGAAAGTCAGAATTATTTATATCCTCTGCAAACTTTAGCGCAATAATTGATGATTCTTCAGAAAATGAAATTACTGAGCATCCAATTGTTAATGGCTGGAGAATACTATTTAATAAAGATGCCAATGAATTACTATCAGCATTTAAAGAGAACACAACCCCAATTGGATTTTGATGTGAAATATTAAAGTATTCACCATTTACAGGGTTCAAATTGCCTGCTACCTGTTCCCATTTATCTGCCAAGCCAGCGTACCAAACAATGTTTTTGATTGCAGTTTCTATATCTTTTTTTGCTTGATTTCTTGTACTTCCACCCAAAGTTAAAAGTTCTGTATAACTATCTTTATTACCTTCAATCATTTCAGATAAACGATACAGAATTTGAGTTTTTGTATACGGACTAATTTGACTCCAGTTTTGAAAACCTTTTTTTGAGGCCGCTACCGCATCCCTTATGTCTTTTTTTGAAGTCAATGGAACTTCAAATGAATCATTTTTTAAACTTAAAGTAAAAGTTTTCCCAGATTCTGATCTCATGTATTTTCCTCCAACATAATTTTTATATGTTTTTTTTATTTCAATCATGACTGCGCCTTAAGATACGAGAGTAGGCCATGTCTACCCCCTTCCCTACCAAATCCAGACTCTTTGTAACCACCAAAAGGAGATGCTGGATCAAACTTATTAAAAGTATTTGCCCAGACTACTCCTGCTTCAAGTCTATCTGCAGTCCATAGTATTTTTGAACCTTTTTCGGTCCATACGCCTGCTGATAGTCCATATTCAGTATTGTTTGCTATCTCAATTGCTTCATGTGGGGTTCTAAATGTTAAAGTCGTTAGAACAGGACCAAATATTTCTTCCCTTGCAATTGAGTATGATGGCTGGACATCTGTAAATAAAGTTGGCTTAAACCAAAAACCATTTCCAGGAAGTTCACATTCTGTTTGAAAAATCTTTCCTCCATCCGAAACTCCTTCATTAACAAGTTCTTCTATTTTATTCAGTTGTTCTTTTGAATTAACTGCACCAATGTCAGTATTCTTGTCTAAGGGATTGCCAACTCTTAGCGTTTGCATCCTTTTTTCCAATTTAGTAATAAACTCATCATGAATTGATTCTTGAAGTAATAATCTACTTCCTGCACAGCAGACATGTCCCTGGTTGAAGAATATGCCATTAACAACACCCTCTACAGCTTGATCTATTGCTGCATCTTCATAAACGATATTTGCAGCTTTTCCACCAAGCTCCAAAGTAAGGCCAACATCTCGTCCAGCTAAAGATTTCTGGATTAATTTTCCAACTTGAGTTGAGCCTGTGAATGCAATTTTGTTAATGTCTTTGTGGTTTACAATTAAAGAGCCTGTTGTGCCATCACCTGTAATTATATTTACAACACCATCTGGAATACCAGCTTGCTCGCAGAGCTCTGCAAATAATAAAGCAGTTAACGATGTTGTTTCTGCTGGCTTTAAAACTACAGTATTCCCTGTTGCTAGTGCTGGAGCAACTTTCCATGCCAACATTAGTAATGGAAAATTCCAAGGAATAATTTGACCTACAACTCCATATGGTTTTAAACTTTTTGCTCCCCAAGATAAATCAATCTTGTCAGCCCACCCAGCAAAATAAAAGAAATTTGCAGCGACTTGCGGTAAGTCAAAATCCCTCGATTCTTTTATCGGTTTTCCTCCATCTAATGACTCTAGGACTGCAAACTCTCTTGATCTTTCTTGAATCAATCTTGCTAGCTTAAACAGATATTTTGATCTCTCATATGGTGTTGTATTTGCCCATTTTTCAAATCCCATTTGTGCAGATTCGACAGCTTTATCCACATCTTTTTCATTAGATATGACAATTTTTGAAAGGAACTCTTCACTAGACGGAGAAATTGTATCGACATATTTTTTGCTATTTGGTTGTTGAAATTTTCCATTCACAAAGTTTTGATATTTGTCTTTAATACTTACAATATCTTGTGATTCGATTGACTCTGAATATTCCCAATTTACCATATGATTTAACCCCTAGGAAAATAATAACTAGCTTGATAAGCACCTGTCTTTAGTTTTTTAATTTGTTTAAGAACATCATCCAAAAGACTCGATGCACCAAATCTAAATAAATCAGGTGTTAGCCACTCATTTCCCATTTCTTCCTTTATCAAGACTAAATATCTAATAGCGTCTTTTGCATCTCTAATTCCTCCTGCTACTTTTATTCCCGCAGATACTCCTGAAAGATTTTTAAAATCTAAAACCGCTTTTGCCATAACGTAGCAAGCTTGTCTTGATGAACCTACTGACAACTTTCCTGTTGAGGTTTTAATAAAGTCTGAGCCTGCAGCTAGAGAAATTAAACTAGCTTTTCTAATGTTCTCATAAGTTCTTAAGTCTCCAACTTCAAGAATAGTTTTGAGATGAACATCTCCACAAACTTCTTTTAATGCAAGAATTTCATCATAGACTTTTCTATAATCTCCTTCTAAAAATGCTTTTCTATTTATGACAATATCTATTTCATCAGCACCAGAATCAATTGCATATTTAGTATCTAATAATTTTGATTCCATAGGAACTTGTCCACTTGGAAAGTATGAGGAAACTGCTGCAACTTTTACACTTGAATTTCCTATCTTTTCTTTTGCGATACTAACCAATGAAGGATAAACACAAACTGCAGCAACATTTTTGATATCAAGATCATTCGGATCAGGGATGATTGCTTTAGCCACCATCTGAGAAACCTTACCTTCAGTGTCCTCACCCTCAAGTGTTGTTAAATCACACATTGAGACGATCATATTCAGTGCTTCTAATTTTGATTCTTTTTTAATACTCCTGGTTGCTAACGAGTCAACCCGTTCATTTAAGCCAACAGAGTCAATTCGAGAATCTCTTAAAAGCTCCAAAGTTTTATCCCAATTAAAACTGACTACCCCTGTTTTATTGTTCATGTTTTTATGGTAAATGATAAATGATCTTTTTAGAAGTGTTAATTAATCTAATGCCTTGACATTCTCAGGAATTTGTTCTGTTTGATTATCTGTTAAATCAGCCAATCCTCCAAAAACAGCGAACATATTTGTCCAATTTTTTTCTTTTTCTAGAATATATTGAGCTTTCTTGGAATTAGTTTTTTCGACATGTAATTCTAAAATTGCTCTTAATTCAAGAATGTCGATATCATTTAGTTTCCTATATTCTGGTGCTGCTTTAGAAACATACTCTTTGAAATTTTTTTGAGTGCTCAAAACAATCGCTTTCCCTCCTGTCATGCCTGCGGCAAAGTTGAAGCCAACTTTTCCTAAAACAATCAATGTTCCACCAGTCATATATTCTCCACCATGAGCACTACAACCCTCAACAACTCCAATGCCGCCACTGTTCCTTACTCCGAATCTCTGACCAACTGTGCCCGCAACAAACAACTGTCCTCCCGTTGCGCCATAGAGAATAGCGTTACCGGCAGCATGGTATGCACCTTGAATTTTTTTACCTTGAGGAATAATAGTTATACTTCCTCCTGCCATACCCTTACCAACATAATCATTGGCGCTTCCTGTCAACTTAAGATTAATGCCTTCCCTGATGAAGGCTCCGAAACTTTGTCCAGCAGCACCGGATAAATTAATATATGTTGGATTTGATACTAATTTGTCATGATATTTTTTTAGAGAAATTTCTCCAGAAAGCCTAGCACCAATACTTCGATCCTCATTTGCAATTGGATACTGTAAAAATGCACTATTTCCACTTTCTAATGATTTGATTACTTCGGATGTAATACGTCTTGACAGCCTGCCTTCACTGTGTCTTATGAAACCAGGATGCTTTTCCTCTATTGAAAAATTCATAAGTAATTTGTGTAAGCTTTTTGAAAGATCATTTTTAGATATTTTAAGACCCAATAAATCAGCCCTTCCTCTCAAGTCATCTAATTTAGGTAAATTTAATTCATCTAAGAATGCGATAATATCTTTTGCTATAAATCTAAAAAGTTGTACAACTTGTTCTGGTGCGCCTGGAAATTTTGCCCTGAGATTTTCATCTTGTGTTGCAATACCGACAGGACATGTGTTTTCATGACATTGTCTTACCATCTTGCAACCTAGGGCTAAAAGTGGCAGAGTTCCAAAACCAAACCTATCAGCACCAAGAATGGACCCAACCAAAACATCTTTAGCAGAACGCAATCCCCCATCTACCTCTAAAAGTACTTTGTGACGCATATTATTTTTTACTAAAGCTTGATGTGTTTCACTTAAACCTAGCTCCCATGGTGACCCAGCATGTTTGATACTCACCCATGGACTAGCTCCAGTACCTCCATCGCTTCCAGCAATTGTAATAATATCAGCGCCTGCTTTTGCAACTCCAACGGCGATAGTCCCAACACCCGGCTCAGAAACTAATTTCACTGAAACAGGACAATCAGGATTAAAAGTTTTTAAATCATAAATTAATTGTGCTAAATCTTCAATTGAGTAAATGTCATGATGTGGTGGGGGGGATATTAGAGTTACACCTTCAACTGTATGTCTTAGTTTTGCAATATGGCTATCAACCTTAAAGCCAGGTAATTGACCACCCTCTCCTGGTTTTGATCCTTGTGCCATTTTAATTTGAAATTCTTCTGCAGAGGCTAGATAGTCTGGAGTAACCCCAAATCTTCCAGATGCAATTTGTTTAATCTTTGAATTTTTCTCTGTACCATATCTTGCAGGATCTTCCCCACCCTCGCCAGAACCAGATTTACCACCTATTTCATTCATAGCTTGTGCAAGAGCTTGATGCGCTTCCTCAGATAGTGCGCCAAGTGACATAGAACTAACAGTAAATTTTTGAAAAATTTCCTTTAGTTCGTCTTCATTAAACTCTCTATTGTGTTTAATTGATGCTGGCAAAGTAAACAAGTCTCTTAGCTGTACATCATCGCGATTTTCTAGAGTTGACATATATTCGTCCCAATCATCAAAATCTCCCGATCTAACAGCCTTTTGAAGTTTAAGAACAGTTTTTGGAGATGTTACGTGAGTTTCAGCACCTTTTTTATGTTTGTAAAAGCCACCAACACTACTTTCAATATCTTCAATATCACCATAAATTTTTAATTTATCATTTAAGAATTTTAAACCTACACCTTCAGTTCTAGTTTTTGTAAATTTAAAAATATTGTCTACAATATCCCGGTTTAAACCTATTACTTCAAATAATTCTGACCCTCTATAGGAAGAAATGGTGCAAATTCCCATTTTTGACATTATTTTTAATAGACCTTTATCTAATGCTTTCCTGTAATTCTCTTGCGCCTCTTCTGGAGTTAGGTTCGTATCCTTGGAGCTTATTGATAATTGCCTTACTCTTTCTAAAGCTAAATAAGGCCAAACGGCTGAAGCACCATAAGCAATATGACATGCAAGGTCGTGAGAGTCTCGCACTTCACCCGAAACAACAACTAGTGATGCTTTCAAACGAATACCCTCATCAATCAAAAAATGATGGACCTTTGCTAACGCCATTAGAGATGGGATTGCTGTTTCTCCAGTTTTAATAGTTCTATCAGATAAAATTATTACAGATTTCTTATGATCAACTATTTCTTTCTTTACGTCCTCACACAATTTAATTAATGAATTTTCAAGAGAAGTTTCCTTTTTTACATAAGTAGTTGAAAATACAGCTGTTTTGTTACTCAAAGTTTTTTCATTTGTAAGCGCATCAAAAGAACTAGCACTTAAAATCGGGGAATCTAAGGTAATTAAGTTAGCTTGCTGAGATGTTTCTTTTAAAATGGACCCTCTTTTTCCAAGATATGTTTTTGTTGACATGACAAATCTTTCTCTAATTGGATCTATTGGTGGGTTTGTAACTTGAGCAAACATTTGGTGAAAATAACGACTTAATCTTGGGTTGTTTTTACTCATTACTGCAAGAGATGAGTCATTGCCCATTGAGCCTGTAGGAATATCTCCATTTAGCATCGGTGTTAAAATTAATCTGTCTTCTTCAGGTGTATATGAGTAATACTCAGACAACATTTCTAAATCGATTTTTGAATCTTCTTTGTTACTGAATTTTTGATCAACATTTAATGGCTTCGAATTTACCCATTCAACATAAGGGTTTTTTTCACTTAATTTTTGTATAACTTCACTTTCATCCAAAAGCTCGTCTGTTTCAAGACGATATCTGATAGTTTGCCCAGGTTCAAGTTGTGCAGTCTTATAAGCTCCTGCTTCAACAGATGGGCATATACCAACCTCAGAAGCTGCGAGAACATATCTGTCTGAAATCATCCATCTTAATGGTCTTAATCCACTTCTATCAAGTCCAGCAATTATGTCTTTTCCATCTGATGCAACTATTGCTGCTGGTCCATCCCATGGTTCAGTTAAAAAAGCGTGGTACTGATAAAAAGCTTTCTCTTTTTGAGTAAATCTTGGATTATTTTCCCATGCAGAAGGAATAAGCATTTCTTGTGAATGAGCAAGGGTTCTGCCAGACCTTACCAATAATTCTATGGCATTATCTAATTGCCCAGAGTCAGATATGCCCTCATCAATAAATGGTTTAATTTTATCAATATCTTCTTTCCAAAAAGATGATGAAGCATCTACCTCCCTAGCTTTCATCCATGAAAAGTTTGATTGTATAGTATTTATCTCACCGTTGTGAGCAAGCATACGAAAAGGTTGTGCTTTGTCCCATGTTGATGATGTATTTGTTGAAAATCTTTGATGAAAAATTCCAAATCTTGTTTTGTAAAGTGGATTTCTTAAGTCCCAATAAAAATCTGCAGTTTGAGTTGCTGTAAATAATCCTTTGTACACAACTGTTTTAGATGAGCAAGAGTTTATATGAATATTTAAAAAATCAATTTCTTTAATTTTCTTTTCTAAAGATTTTCTAAATATAAAAAGTTTTTTTTCAAATTCTTTTTGCGTTTCTTTTTCAGCACTAACAATACCCTGAAAAATAGCTGGTTTTGACTTTTTGGCAAGATCTCCAAGAATTTGTTTGTCAGTAGGTACTTTTCTCCAATATAAGTGTCTAATATTAAATTGTTCGAGTTCTTTATTGATAAGTTCTTTTGATTCATCAATATTTTTGGGATCAAAAAAACATGAAATGATTCCAATTTTGTTTTTATTGTCTAAGTCAATTTCTAGTTCTTTTAACTCTGCTCTAATTAGTTCAAAAGGAATTTCAGTTAATACACCAGCACCATCACCAGTTCCATCAGCAAACTTAGCACCCCTGTGATCAAGATTTGCCAAACATTCTAAAACTTTTAGAGTCATCCCATGTGTAGGTGGGACATCTCTTGATGCTATAAAACCAACGCCACAAGAATCTTTTTCAGTAAAATCAAACATGATGAGTACATTTTAATTGATTTTTCAGGTAAATTAAACATGAAAATCAGCCTTGTAACCAAAAAGGGGGAAACCTTAAGTGATTTGGCTGATTTTCAATATTTTAAAATTAGTCTTTTGTTATGAAATCTCCGTATGCAGATGTTCCATGTTCTGAAGCATCCAAACCTGCAATTTCTTCTTCAGCTGTAACTCTTAATCCAACAGTTGAATCAATGACTTTGAATACTAAAAATGAAGTTCCATAAGCCCATGCACCAATTGCTAGGATTCCGATTAACTGTGGTCCAAATAGAGAAGTTCCTCCACCATATAATAGACCATCAGCTGTATCAAATATAGCAACAGCGATAACACCCCAGATACCACATATACCGTGAACTGAAATTGCTCCTACTGCATCGTCAATTCCTCGTTTTTCGAGAAAGTTGATTGAATAAACAACTAAAACTCCTGAAACTAGTCCAATTAAAACTGCTCCTAAATTATTTACATTTGCACAACCTGCTGTGATACCTACAAGTCCAGCAAGTGCACCGTTTAAAGTCATACCCACATTAGGTTTTCCAGAAATCATTGAGGTGTACATTGCAGTAATTGATCCTGCAGCTGCAGAAAGTGTTGTTGTGACTGCAATGGCTGCTAAGTTTACATCAACAGCTGCAAGCGCAGATCCAACATTGAAACCATACCACCCGAACCATAATATGAAAACACCCAGTGCGCCAGCTACCATAGAGCTGCCTGGTATTACTTGTGGGTTTCCGTTATCGTCATACTTACCTATTCTTGGCCCGACAATTTGAACTCCTGCGAGAGCAGCAAACCCACCGACCATATGAACAACGCCAGAACCAGCAAAGTCAATAAATCCTAAATCTCCTAACCATCCTTGTCCACTCCATACCCAGTGAGTAACAATCGGGTAAATCACTCCGCAAATAAATGGTTGGAATAGTAAATAAGCGCTAAATTTTGTTCTCTCAGCAACTGCACCAGATACAATCGTTGCCGCGGTTGCTGCAAAAACTACTTGGAAAAAGTAAGTAATAGCGTCTCCTTCTAGAAAGAAATTACCGTATGCTAAAAATCCTCCTAGTGTTGTTCCTCCATAAGCTAGTGCAAATCCAAATGCCCAATAGGACACTGCACCAACAGAAAAGTCCATAAAGTTTTTCATTACAATATTGACTGAGTTTTTTGATCTTGTGAATCCAGTCTCAACGAGCATGAAGCCAGGTTGCATGAACATGACCAAAATACCAGCTACAACAATCCACAAACTATCTACATAACTTGCTATTTCCATTTAAATCTCCTTTTTTTAACAACTTAATTAAGTTAAAGGATTATGAAGCTTTTAAAAGTTAAATGATTATTGCCGAAATGTTTCATATATGTTTCAGATTTGACTGAATTTTTTGAAATTTATTGAATTTTTTAAGACTATTCTTATTGCATGTCAAAAAATATTCTTGTTGCTGTAGCTTGGCCATATGCAAGTGGCTCACGCCATCTTGGTCATATTGGAGGGGCTTATTTGCCTGCTGATATCTTTGCAAGGTACCACAGAGCTGTTGGTAACAATGTTTTAATGGTGTCAGGAAGCGACGTTCACGGTACCCCAATAACTGTAAGAGCTGATGCAGAAGGTCTTCAACCAATAGATATAGTCAATAGATATCACAATGAATTTTTGGGGTATTGGGAAAAACTTGGTATTTCTTGGGATAACTATACAACAACAATGACAGATAATCATAAAGAAGTTACTCAGGAAATGTTCTTAAAAATAAAAGAGAATGGCTTTATTGAAAAAAATAAAAGTATCCAGGCTTTTGATCCAAAAGAAAAAAAGTTTTTACCAGATAGATATGTAGAGGGCACTTGTCCTTGTCCTGTTGCTTATAGTGAAGCAAGAGGTGACCAATGTGATAGCTGTGGTAAAACTCTTGATCCAGAAGAGTTAATAAATCCTATAAGTAAAATATCTGGAAACAAAGCAGAATTCAAAGAGACTGAACATTATTTTTTAAAGTTAAGTGCTCTAAATGACAGACTTTCTGATTGGTTAAATAGTAAAGAAGGTTGGAGACCTCACGTTATAAACTTTTCTAAATCATTTGTTGAAGAAGGTCTACAGGATAGAGCTATAACGAGAGATTTAGACTGGGGAATCGACATTCCAGAAAATGAATTAGGTGATGGAAAAAAAATATACGTATGGTTTGAAGCTGTAATTGGTTATTTATCTGCAGCTAAAGAGTGGGCTATAAACAATGGAACCCCTGATGCATGGAAAGATTTTTGGATGAATGAGGATGCAGAGTCTTATTATTTTGTTGGAAAAGATAATGTTCCTTTTCATGCAATAATATGGCCTGCCATGTTACTTGCATATGGTGATTTGAACCTACCAACAAATGTTCCGGCAAACCAGTACATATTGATAAAAGGTGAAAAGGCATCTGCAAGTAGAGGTGTTGGAAAAACTTTGAACGATTATCTTGATGAATGGAATCCAGATTCATTAAGATACGCTCTAGCCAGTATCCTACCAGAGCAAAATGATTCTGAAATCTCTGAAGATGAGATGATTAGACGAAATAACGAAGAACTTGTGGCAGCATGGGGTAACCTCGTTCAAAGAGTGTTTTCACAGTACATAAATAATTTTGATGATCTAGATATAAGTTTTGAATATGAAAAAATTGATGAAGAACTCATAGAAGGTGCAAAAAACTGTTTTAAAACAACAGGAGAATTGATTGAAAAAGTAGAACTTAAATCTTCACTTCAAAATGTAATGGCTTATGTGAATTCTATTAATGCTTATTTAAACGAGACGGAGCCATGGAAAGTAATTAAAGAAGATAAAAAAAGAGCTACCGGAATTTTACATTGTGCAATTACTTCCATTGATGCTTGTGCAACTATGTTTACCCCTTTTATGCCTACAACTTCAAAAATAGTAAGTGATGCTATTCAAAAAGAAAACCAAAATAGTTGGGGAATAAATGAAATTAAAAAAGGTGCCCCTTTAAAAAATATAGGACACCTTTTCAAGAAGTTTGATTAGCTTTTTGTAGCTTGAAATACCTCATCTATTTCTTTAATCAAACCTAAAAGTTCTTCACCAACAGCAGGATCTTCTGTTTTTTTAGCTTCACCAGCTTTTTTTGTTGCATTCCAAAAAAGATCATGAACATTTGGAAATTTTTCTAAATGTTCTGGCTTAAAATAGTCTGTCCATAGGACCCAAAGGTCTTTTTTGACTTCTTCAGCCATGTCTTCTTTTATTGTGATACATCTTTGTTTAAATGCTGGATCATCAGATTCTTGATACTTTTTAGAAGCATTTACTACAGATTCTGCATTAATTCTTGCTTGAGCTGGATCATAAACTCCACAAGGTAAATCACAATGAGCGTATGCTACATTTTTCGGTTTAAATAAATTCATAAATCTCCTTTTTTCTATATTATAATTTGATAAGAACCTTATGTTTAAAACAGCTGGAAGATTAATTAATTTAAAAACCTTATTTCTTGTCGCTTTGTATGTATTTTTCAAAAGTGACAAGAAAAATATAACAACCTATGAAATTAAAGAGGAGAGTATGAGTCCAGCATTACTCCCAGAGGATTATGTTGTTGCTATTAAAAATAAAGATGTCTTGAATCGTGGTGACATTGTTATTTTTACAAATCATGAAAAAAATATTGATGTTGTAAAAAGAGTAATTGGCTTACCTGGCGAAACCGTTAGTTCTGAGGACGGTAAAGTACTTGTAAATAATTCTGAGATAGATGACATCTGGGCTAAAACTGTAACAGATGATTTTATTCAACAAACACTTGGCGAGGATGAAGTATTTGTTCTTGGTGACCAAAGAAGGCTTTCCTCAAGTGACTCAAGAACACTAGGTCCAGTTTCTGCAACAGAATGCCTCAAAGTAAAATATAGATACTGGCCTTTTCAAAGGTTTAAAGCATATGAGTAATTCACTTTACTGTAGTTGGTGTAAAAATGAGATGGCTTATATTCATGGCCACGCTGCATGTATCAGTAGTATCTGTCCAATGTTTGGGTTAAATCAAGCAGAGTGTTGTTCTGGTGAGAGTGCTGAATTTTGCTCAGGAACACAACAAAATGAAATTGCATTATCCCCGCAAAGATTACAATAAATTTATAGGGAATATTTATGGAAATTGAAAACAAAACAGTTGAGTCTATTCCTGCAGTAACCATAAGGTTTGCAGGTGATTCAGGTGATGGTATGCAACTTGTTGGTACACGTTTTACTGACACGTCTGCAATATTTGGAAATGATTTAGCAACACTTCCAGCATTTCCTGCTGAAATTAGAGCACCTCAAGGTACAATCGCTGGTGTATCATCATTTCAGGTTCAAATAGCCGATTTTGATATCCTTACACCTGGTGATAATCCAGATGTGTTAGTTGCAATGAACCCTGCTGCTTTAAAAGCTCACTTGCACGACCTAGCTCCAAATGGAATGCTAATTTTAAATGAAGATGCTTTTGAAGAAAAAAATATTACAAAAGCTGGATATAAAGTCGATCCGAGACAGTCTGGTGAGCTAGACGGATATAGAGTATTTCAGGTCCCAATGGAAAAACTAACCAAGGAAGCTTTAGAGGAATTTGATTTACCAGGTAGAGCGGTTTTAAGATCAAAAAATATGATTGCTCTTGGTTTGATATCGTGGACATTTAACAGGCCTCTTGAAGACACAGAAAATTGGATTAATGATAAGTTCGGTAAGCTTCCAGAGGTTGCAAAAGCTAATATAAAAGCATTAAAAACTGGTTACAACTTCGGTATAACTGTTGAGGCATTTCACCATACGTATGTTGTTGAGAAAGCTTCACTTCCACCAGGTGAATACACAAACATCAATGGAAATATAGGTTTGAGCTGGGGTTTAATTGCTGCTGCCAAGAAAGCAAATCTAGATTTATTTTATGGGAGTTACCCTATTACACCAGCATCAGATATTTTGCATGAACTCTCAAAACATAAAAACTTTAATGTCATTACTTTTCAAGCAGAAGATGAAATCGCAGCTGCTGCAGCTGCTGTTGGCGCTTCATTTACAGGAAAGCTTGCAGTTACAGGTACGAGTGGTCCAGGATTAGCTCTTAAAAGTGAAACGATATCTTTGGCATTATCTGCAGAACTGCCGCTGGTCATTGTAAATGTACAAAGAGGTGGTCCCTCTACAGGGCTTCCTACTAAGCCTGAACAGTCAGATCTTATGTTTGCTTTATATGGAAGGCATGGAGAATCTCCCCTTCCTGTTATAGCAGCGAAATCACCATCTCATGCTTTTTATGCTGCTTATGAAGCTTCAAGAATTGCATTAAAGTACATGACCCCAGTAATTTTATTATCCGACAACTATGTAGCAACTGGTTCAGAACCATGGAACCTTCCAAAAATTGAGGAATTAAACGATTTAGATACAAATATCATTACAAAACTCAACACAGAGGATGGCTTTTTGCCATTCTTAAGAAATGTAGATACGTTTGCCAGACCGTGGGCATTACCTGGTACACCGGGTCTAGAATACAGAGTCGGTGGTCTTGAAAAAGAGGAAGGTACTGGAAATGTTTCTTATGACGCTGCAAACCATCAATATATGACAGACATGAGAGCATGGAAAGTCTCCAACATAGCAAATGATATTGATAAGTTGGAAATTTATGGCGATGAATCTGCTGATACATTAGTGCTTGGTTGGGGTTCAACTTATGGAGGAATTACACAAGCAGTTAATAGGTTAAATGAAAAAGGTGTCAAAGTTGCAAGTGCTCATTTTGTTCACATTAATCCATTCCCCGACAACACACTTGAAGTCATATCAAAATTTAAGAAGATCATCATTCCTGAATTGAATACTGGACAACTACTTAAGTTAGTACGAGAGGCCTTTTTAGTTGATGCACGAGGAATTAATAAAGTTTCAGGTGAGCCATTTACTGCTCAAGAGCTAACGGATAAAATTGAGGAAAAAATTAATGAGTAAAATACCTGTTACCTATAAAAGATCAGACATGCAAAGTGACCAAGAGGTCAAGTGGTGTCCTGGTTGTGGTGACTACACAATTCTTGCGTCAGTCCAAAATTTCATGGCTGAGATGGGTATTTCAAAAGAAAAAATAGTTTTTGTTTCAGGAATTGGTTGCGCAGCAAGGTTCCCATACTATATGAACACATATGGTGTTCACTCAATTCATGGTAGAGCTCCAGCAGTTGCTACTGGTGTATCGGTAGCGAATCCAGATTTATCGGTTTGGGTTGTCTCTGGTGATGGTGACTCATTATCTATAGGAGGAAACCACTTAATTCATGCTCTTCGAAAAAATGTAAATATTAAAATTCTTATGTTCAATAATCAGATTTATGGACTCACTAAGGGCCAGTACTCTCCTACAAGTGAGGAAGGTAAGAAGACTAAGTCATCTCCATTTGGTTCAGTAGAGATGCCCCTCAATCCAATGAGTCTTGCATTAGGTGCTGAAGCAACTTTTGTAGCAAGGTCCATTGATATGGATAGAGATCTTACTGCAGGCATTTTAGAAGAAGCTAAAAATCACAAAGGTTCTGCTTTTGTAGAGATTTATCAAAACTGTAATGTCTTCAATGATAAAGCCTTCGAACAGTTAACCAATAAAGAGACCAAAGTGGCAAATAGAATAAATTTAGTACATGGTGAGAAAACTGTTTTTGGGGAAGATGGCCACAAAGCTGTAGTTATCAGAAATGGTATCGCACAAATTGTAGACACAAAAGATGTCGATGAATCTGAAATCTATGTGCATAACATTCATGAAGAGAACCCATCAATTGCTTTCTCTTTATCTAGACTTTCTCATGGTCCTTATGGCCCAACACCACTCGGTGTATTTAGAAAAGTCCAGAGAGATACCTTTACGGAAGAGGTTCATGGTCAAATTGACAGTGCTAAAGAACAAAAAGGTGAAGGTGAATTAGATAAGCTTATACGTTCTTTAGGAACTTGGGACGTAAGCTAAGCTAACTTCTACTCGTCTAAATAATCTATTTTGTCAGTTGGCATAATCAATGCTGTTGCAGCATTAACAATATGAGAAACAATTCTTTTTAGATATCTAAAAAAGAGTGTTGTAGCCACAGGATATTGAACCTTTTCTTTATTTTCAAGCAGTGCAGTAATTTTATCATCAAGATTTGTCGATAAAGATGATCCGAGCGTTATTAAATCTTGTACTTTTGACTCATCTTCGAGATTCAAACAGGACTGTAAATATATAATAAGCTTTCCAATATCATTTCTTAACTCAATATAATCATCAAGCTCATCACCTTGAGTAAAAGTATTTCCAGTTTCTGCAATCTCAAATAAATTTTTACAATAATCACCAATTCTCTCAATATCTTTTGACATGGTCATGTAGGAAAGAAGAAGTGGAATGTCAAGATTTCTTGAGTTGACTGCAGAATGAATGATCATCTCTCTTCGAACATCACGATGTAATTCATTAATTTTTTTATCTGTTGAATATAGGTCATCTCTAACTGTATCTAGATTTGTATCTCCAAGAAGACAGTTCATTGAAAGGTCATAAATTCTCATGCTATCTGTAAGCATCTCACTTAATTTTGCATCGATACTGTCTAATGATTCCTTACTCATATTTCTCCTTTAATTAGATATTACTACTCCCAGTAATGGAAGTAACAAAAATGTTACTAATACATACAAAATTGCAATATATCTTCTTTTTGCCACCACATTGCTGAAGGTCACAGCCAAATTAACCGGTAAATTCCTGATAATTTTTAGTGGATAGACAATCATGACTCCTATTGTGTTAAAAAACACATGATGCAATGCAATTGTTAATCCAGCAGTGTTATCTACAACAAAGCTTGCTAAAACTGCTGTAATTGTGGTTCCAATATTTGCGCCAAGCGTAATAGGAAATGCGTTTTGTATGGACAAAATGCCTGAACCAACAATTGGGACAAGAATAGATGTTGTGATACTTGAACTTTGAACTGAGAAAGTAATAAGAATACCAATCAAAATTGCAAATAGTCCACCACCTTTTGCAAGTGCTCTATCTAAGCCCATTTCAATTTGGTTCATCATTAATGATTTCATATTTGAAACTACATTTTTCAAGCAAAGAAAAATTAATCCAATAGCTATAAATATCAACAATACTGCATAAACTCTATAAGAGTTTTCACTCAGATTGTTAATGAATGGGATTGACGATAATCCATCCAAAATATTGTTTGAACCCCATTTAATTGCTGCCTTAATAGGACTATTTGGCTTGGTAGCTGTGAAACCAGATGCAATTATAAACTCTGTACCATTTTCAGCCATTTTTGTAATGAACCCAGTTATGTGATCTAGTGGAAACAAAATTATTACAACAAATACATTAAAAAAATCATGCATTGTAGATGCTGCAAAAGCTCTTTTAAATTCTCCTTCTCTTCTAACATGGCCAAAAGAAACAAGAGTATTTGTTACAGTTGTTCCAATATTTGCACCCATGACCATAGGTATTGCATACTCTAGGCTGAGGACACCGCTACCAACTAAACCGACAATTGTAGATGTTGTAACTGATGAGGATTGAACTAAAACGGTACACAATATTCCAACGAGCAATCCTGCAAATGGATTTGAAACAGATTCAAAAAGTTGATCAGTATATTCTGCACCAAGTGTTTTGATACCCTTTTCAAGAAGTTTTATGGATACAAGAAAGAAGTATAAGAAAAATAATGCGAAACTTAAGTTTTTAACGACTTTTAAATTCATATTCCGTATGAATTATATATGAGTTTAAATTAAATTAAATTCAGATTTACTGTTCGTTTACTTTACGTTTACTTTAGGAAAAATTATTGAGAATGTTGACCCGAAACCGAGTTTGCTTTCTATTTCGATTCTTGCATTATTTCTATCAATAGCATGTTTTACAATTGCTAGACCTAGCCCAGTCCCCCCTAGTTTTCGAGACCTGCCTTTATCTACTCTATAAAACCTTTCAAATATCTTTTCTTGATCGGCTTTTGATATTCCAGACCCAAAATCTTGAAAAGAACAAATTATCTCAGAATCACTCGTCTCTGTTTTAATAAATATATTTTCTTCTAGAGGTGAATACTTAAGAGCATTTTTGATTAAGTTTTTAACAGCTATGGAAATGTCATCATAATTTGCAAAAATTTCAGCTTTTGTCTTTTTATATCCCACTCTCTTTTTATTTTGTTTCGAAAGATATGAAATCTCATTTGAAATCACTTCATGTAAATCTATTATTTCCATTTCAATATCTGAGGATTCCATTGAAGAAAGGTCTAGCAAATCAGAAATCAATTCGTTCATACGATCTGAATCCCTTAGAATTTGCTCCAAAAATGATTTCGCCATTCCATCCTTTAACTTTAAGGACCTTAGTGCGGATTCAGCAGCAAGTCTCACAGATGCTATAGGAGTTTTTAATTCATGAGAAGCATTTGCTATAAACTCTTCTTTAATCCTTGTAATCTCTAAGAACTCTTCTGTATTATCACTCATCGATAAGTTTGTATCCCATACCTCTAATAGTCATAAGTCTTTTTGGTTTTTTGGGATTTTCCTCTATTCTTTCTCTAATTCTTTGTATATGCACATCAAGTGTTTTGGAATTTCCAGCAAAACTATAACCCCAGACTTGATCAAATAATTCCTCTCTTGAAACTAAGTTACCAGCATTGTCACATAAAAAATAAAGTAATTCAAACTCTCTGGGTCTTAAGTCAATAAGCTCTCCCTTTACTTTTGCTTCATATCTAAGTGGACTCATTTCAATATCCCCAACAATTATTTTGTCATTATCTGCAAAGTTGGTTTTTTGGCTTGCATTTGTAGGAGGTGAAAACTGCGATCTTCTCATGACAGCTTTGACACGACTAATTAATTCTTTAACAGAAAAAGGTTTCGTAATATAATCATCCGCACCTATTTCTAAACCTGTAATTTTATCTACTTCATCATCTCTAGCCGTCACCATTATTATTGGAACATTTGAAGTTTTCCTTATAGATCTGCATATATCTAAACCTGAAATTTCAGGAAGCATAATATCCAGTATCACCAAATCAAAATGTTCTTCTTCAAAAAGATCTAGAGCAATTGGACCTTCATCAACATGAGTTACCCTCATGCCCTCATTTTTAAGATTATAAATTATTCCTTCAGCAATACTTTTTTCATCTTCTACAAGTAATATTTTCTTTGCCATTAGAACTCTTTAAATTCTCCAGTGACTAGAAATGAGGCTAATTCGCAAATATCCACAGCGTGATCTCCTCCTCTTTCTAAAGTTCTCACACATGTTATTAGTCTAAATAATCCACTATATAAATCTTTATTACCAGATATATTAGGAACTTCATTTAGCATCTTATTGTAAAGACTATTGATAAGCTCATCTTTTCTTGCGGTTGATAAGGCTAACTCCGCATCTCTGTTTTTTAAACTTTCTAACGCTGAAGAAGCCATGTCTATGACCATATCACCCATTTCTACAACAATTTTATGTAAACTTTCTGGAATGGGTAAATCATGTATTTCGTGAGTTGTTTTTCCTAAATAGACAGACAAATCTCCAAGTCTTTCTAAGTGTAAACTTGCTTGCAAAATTGATGTTGAGAGTCTTAAATCTGATGCAACAGGTTGTTCGGTAGCCATTAGTTCGAACCAGTCTTGATCAATCTTCATATACGCATCATCTATTTCATCATCTTTATCCATCACTTCTGATGCTTTTAAAGTATCTTTATCTTCTAGTGCTCTAACAGCACCTACCAACGAATCGAGAACCAATGTTCCCATGATGTGTAAATCAGTTTCAAGATTATTTATTTTCTGCTCTAAACTCATCCAAACCTCCCACTTATATATTCTTCCGTTAAACTTTCAGATGGATTTGTAAACATAGTCTTTGTATCACTATATTCCACCAATTCACCAGTCCTTCTTCCATCATCAGTAGCCTTTGTAGTAAAAAAAGCACAGTAATTAGATACTCTTGATGCTTGTTGCATGTTGTGAGTCACTATAAGGATGGAAAAGTCTTTTACTAATATCTGCATCAAATCTTCAATTTTTTTAGTTGCGACAGGGTCTAGTGCTGAACATGGTTCGTCCATCAATATAGTATCTGGCTCGACTGCAATTGTTCTTGCAATACACAATCTCTGTTGTTGACCTCCAGAAAGATCAAGAGCATTTTTATCTAGGTCGTTTTTCACTTCATCCCATAGAGCTGCTTGTGTAAGTGCTTTTTCAACTCTTTCATCTAAATTGTCAGTCATATTATTAACTTTTAATCCAAAAGTTATATTCTCTCTTATTGATTTTGGAAATGGATTTGGTTTTTGAAAAACCATACCAATTCTTCTTCGCACTTGTACAGGGTCTACTTCTTCATCATATAGGTTTATACCTTGATAGTTTATCTCACCGTTTACTGCAGCATTAGGAATCAGATCATTCATCCTATTAAATGATCTGATAAGAGTACTCTTACCACAACCTGATGGTCCTATGAAAGCAGTTATGTTATTTTTAAACATATCCATAGATACATTTTTCACAGCAGTAAAGTCTCCATAACTTACAGAAACATCTCTTACTGTAAAAACATGATCTAATTCTTTTTTTGTTGTTATTTCAGTTTCCATTTATTCCTTTCTGGTTATCACCAGTCTTTTTCAAATTTATTTCTAATAATTAAGGCCAAAGCATTCATACTTAGAAGCAAACCAAGCAATAAAATTATTCCCGCAGATGATGTGTCTTTCCACTCTGCTTGTGGATATCCTATCCAGTTATAAACTTGTATTGGTATGGCAGTAAATCCGCTAAGTGGTGTGTCTGGATAATAATTAACATAAGTTAACGCACCCATAAAAATTAATGGAGCAGTCTCTCCGATGGCTCTTGACAGTCCAAGAACCATTCCTGTAACCATACCTGGAATTGCAGATGGTACTACTTGTCTAAAAATCGCTTGAAATTTTGTTGAACCAAGTGCCAACGCACCTTGCCTTATTGTGTCCGGAACAGCTTTTAATGCTTCTCTAGAAGCAACAATAACAACAGGAAGAATAAGTAATGTCAAGGTTAAACCCCCTGATAATACAGATCTGCCAAAACCTGCGAGTCTGACAAAAACAGCCAACCCCATTAGTCCATAAATTACTGAGGGAACTCCCGCTAAATTAGTTAAATTTAATTCAATAAATCTGGTTAATTTATTTTTTGGAGCAAATTCTTGTAGATATATAGCTGCACCTGCACCGAGAGGAAATGTTGCAAATATTACTATTATCATTAACCAAACTGTTCCTGCAAATGCTGGACCTATTCCAGCTTTAAGTGGATCACGAGAATCTAAGCTTGTTAAGAAATCTCTTGGATTATCAATTGTTACTTTACTAATAAGCCCTAGTTCATAATCATTAAATAACCTTGAATACCCTGTTGAAATTACATCATAAATAAGTGTCATTAAGGTAACAATTGCAACTGTTACACAAAAATACAAAATACTTAGGAAAGCCAATTCTTTTAATTGCCTTTCCTTTTTAGTTTCGGCAAATACAGAGTTACTGTTCATATTCTTTCCTGTATTTTCTAGCGATGTAGTCTGAAAAAATATTAAGAACAAAAGTCATAATAAAAAGTGTTATTCCTAGCGCAAATAAAGCATTGTATGCTGTTGTTCCATGAGGAGTGTCCCCAAGTGAAACATTAACAATAGAAGAGGTTATCGTATACATAGCTTTTCTAGGATCAAGATTCAACTCAGGATACTGCCCACCAGCAATGGTCACAATCATTGTTTCACCAATGGCTCGCGAAAATCCCAAAATAAATGATGCAATGATTCCGGACAAAGCCGCAGGTAACATTATTTTTAATGCTGTTATTCTCCGCGTAGATCCTAATGCGAGAGAACCCATCCTCAAAGATTTTGGAACAGCATTTAGCGCATCGTCGGAAATTGATGCGATTGTTGGAATAATCATTATACCCACTGCAATACCGGCTGAAATAGCATTAAAAACACCTGAACCAGGTATAAAACGCTGAACGATATTAGGTGTAATCCAATTTAAGGCAAAATACCCAAAAACAACAGTTGGTACACCTGCAAGTATTTCCATAATTGGCTTTATAACTTTTCTTGTTCTTCTGGAAGCAAATTCAGAAAGGTAAATTGCTGAAAACAAACCTAAAGGAAAAGAGATCAAACATGCAATCAATGCGATATAGAGGGTTGAAGAAATCAAAGGTAAGACCCCATACACTGGGTTTTTAAATGTTGGTGTCCATCGAGTAGCAGTAAAATACTCTCTAATTGTGACTTCTGGATCTTGAAAAAAATTAATAGCTTCAGTTAACAAAGTAAAAACTATAGCTATTGAAATTAAGATTGCTGCAAAAGCTGACAACGTTATAAAAAACTTTACAACAGACTCAAGGGGCTTTGTTTTAGTTTTAGTTAGATTTAAATCTTTATACATTTCTATTTATAAAAAATTTAATTAGAAAAGGTAAATAGAAAGTAAATTGAAATTATCTTGGAATTAAACAAAGACGTATCCATGTATCTCTACACAGATACGTCTTATGTTTTTCAGCTACTGAAGTTCTGCCAAGCAGATAGTGCATTGGCTTTTTGATCTTCGAGCATAGGTACGTATCCAACTGCGGGAACAATAATATCCATTGCTTCAAAATAGAAGTCAACAAATTCTTTAACTACTTGATCCTCTTTTACAGATTCTGAAATATATATATATAACGGTCTTGCTAAATAGTAATTTCCTTCAAAAGCAGCTTCCGGTGGCTGACAACCATTTCCTGCGTCAACTTGTACTGCGTTTAATTTATCTTTGTTTTCTTCATAGTAAGCAAGTCCAAAATAACCAAGACCACCTTCAGAGCCAGAAACTCCATTTACTAAAACGTTATCATCCTCAGATGCTGTGTAGTCAGATCTACTACCTGCTTCTCCAGTTATTTCCTCATTGAAGAAATCAAAAGTACCTGAGTCCGTTCCAGGCCCATACAAATCTATTGGTACATCTGGGAATGTACTTCTTACTTCATTCCAGCTACTTACTGAACTATCAGCAACCCATATTGAATTTAACTCATCAACTGTCAAGCATGTTGCCCAGTCATTTGAAGATGGAATTACTACTGACAATGCATCTATACCAACTTGCACCTCTAAATATTTTGTGTTGTTCTCTTCACAAAGTGCTACTTCTTTATCTTTTATTGCCCTTGATGCATTTGATATCATAGTCTCTCCAGGACAAAATTTCTTAAAACCACCACCTGTTCCAGAGACTCCAACTGAAATTTTGACATCAGGATTTAAAATTGTAAATTCTTCAGCTACAGCTTGAGTAATTGGAAAAACTGTTGAAGAACCATCAATCAATATCTCACCAGTAAGTGTCTCTACTGCTGGCTCAGAAACTTCATTTGTAGATTCAACGGTTGTTTGAGTAACTGATTTCTCATCATCTGTTGCTATATCAGAACTAGCTTCATTGCTATCACCGCATGCAACTACTAGTAAAAATAGAATCAATATTAATGAAGTAAATTTAAATTTAGTCATTAAATTCCCTTTCTAATTTTTATTACTTAATTAAAAATATAAAATTAGTAAGTAAAAATGAAGTAAACCAAAGTTAAAAGTGATTCAAACTTAAACAAGTTCAGACGGAGAAGACCAATCTCCTCTATTAAAAGCTAAAATATAATTTTCATATCCTAAAAAGTCCTCTTTAAATTCATCTGGAATATTAAAACCCCACCAGTCATCTTTAAACTGACTTCGATGAGCTTTCATCGATTTAATTTTATGTTCAACATACTTTGTTCCATCAACCTCAACATCTATATCATCATGTTCACTTCCAATTGGGTTAAACCTGTTAAATTCTTCTTCTGAAATAATTCCAGCATCAAACATTTGTTGTCTTCTAGATTGCATTCTTTTTTTAGACCAAGCACTGTAATAAAGACGCTCTGGAATCCATACTTCTTGACCCTCTTTTAGAGGAAATTTGTCTAAATCACTTGCTGCAAAGAAGGCTGCGGTTCCGATTCTATGTGTCTGAATATGATCTGGATGACCGTATCCTCCAAAAGGATCGTATGTGATTAAAGCATCAGGTTTATATTTTCTAATTATGTCGACGAGTTTCCCAACAGGATCAAAATAGTTTTGTCTCCAGAAACAATCGGGGTCATCGTTTTCACTAGTACCCATCATTCCAGAATCTTTAAACCCCATCCACTCATACTCTTTTACACCCAGTGCTTCAAGGCTTGCCTCTAACTCTTTTCTTCTCATTTCAGCGAGTTTAGGAAAAAGCTCTTCTGGATTATCGTAGTTATGAATTTCACCAGCAGAACCATCGGTTGCAGTAGCTACTACTACTCTGTGACCTTCGTCTGCATATTTTGCTAGAGTGACTCCAGTCGAAACGCTCTCATCATCTGGATGAGCGTGAAATGCTAGAAGAGATGACATTATTCCTCTGGAAAGGCTTTTTTAGCTAACTCTTGACCAACTTCAACAGCTTTTTCGTGATCTCCATCAATCTTTTCAACAAGTTCGCCAAGAACAATTACTTTTTCGCCAGTTATCTGTAATATTCCACCGGAGATTGCAAAGCTTGTTCTTGTATTGTCGTGTTCAATGGTTAGCCCACCTGGAACTAAAGTTGCAACTGTTTGTTCATGGCCTTCAAGAATTCCTATTTCACCATTTGGAGTTCTTGAAATAACCATAGTTGCATCTCCTGAGAAACAATTCTCCTCTGGTGAGACAACCTCGACAAACATTAAACGCTTTCTTCTAGTTCTTTAGCTTTGGACATGACTTCATCAAGTCCACCAGTCATATAAAAAGCCTGCTCAGGGACTGAGTCTAGCTCTCCACTTAAAATTGTCTTAAACGCTTCAACTGTGTCTTTAATAGATACGAATTTACCTTCGATACCTGTGAACTGTTCAGCAACAAACATAGGTTGTGATAAGAATCTCTGAATTCTTCTCGCACGACCTACTATTTGCTTATCTTCTTCTGATAATTCATCAATACCAAGAATTGCAATAATGTCTTGTAAGTCATTGTATCTTTGGAGCACTCTCTGAACCTCTCTAGCTGTATTGTAATGGTCGTCGCCAACAACACCTGGGTCCAAGATTCTTGACGAAGAGTCAAGAGGATCAACAGCTGGGTAAATACCAAGGTCAGCAATAGTTCTAGACAACACTGTTCTTGCATCTAGGTGAGCAAAAGCTGTGTGTGGTGCAGGGTCAGTGATGTCGTCTGCAGGCACATACACTGCTTGTAGTGATGTAATAGATCTACCTTTAAGAGAGGTAATTCTCTCTTGCAAGAAACCCATCTCATCTGCAAGTGTTGGTTGATAACCCACAGCAGATGGCATACGTCCTAATAATGTAGAGACCTCAGAACCTGCCTGTGAGAATCTGAAAATGTTATCAATAAACAATAGAACGTCTTGCTTTTCTTCATCTCTGAAATACTCAGCCATAGTAAGTGCTGACAGTGCAACTCTTAATCTCACTCCAGGCGGTTCGTCCATTTGACCAAATACAAGTGCAGTTTTATCAATAACTCCGGATTCTTGCATTTCTCTAAACAAGTCATTACCTTCACGTGTTCTTTCTCCAACACCAGCGAAAACTGATACACCACCGTGTTGTGTTGCCACTCTGTTAATCATTTCCTGAATAAGAACTGTCTTGCCAACACCAGCACCACCGAATAGACCAATCTTTCCACCTTGAACATATGGCATTAAAAGATCAATAACTTTGATACCTGTCTCGAACATTTCATTTTGAGCAGTTACTTCTTCATATGGAGGTGGTTGTCTATGAATTGGCCATTTTTGTTTTACACCAATAGAGCTTGTTTCCACATCTAATGTTTCACCCCAAACATTGAATATATGACCTAAAGTTTCTTGTCCAACAGGTACTGAGATAGGAGCTCCTGTATCAGAGACTTCTGCACCTCTACGTAAACCATCTGTACCTTGCATAGAAATTGCACGAACTCTTCCTTCTCCAAGGTGCTGTGCAACCTCTAAAACGATTGTGCTTTTAGAACCATCAATTTCTACATCTACTTCAAGTGCATTTGTAATTTCTGGCAAAGAATCCTGTGCAAATGCAACGTCAACGACTGGACCTGCAATTTTTACAACTCTGCCTAAACTATCGCTCATTTATTTTCTCCTTATCCTGCTAGAGCTTCCGCTCCACCTACAATTTCTGAAATCTCAGTAGTAATTTCAGCCTGTCTAGCTTGATTACTTTGACGTGATAAAATCTTAATTAATTCTTCTGCATTCTCAGTTGCTGCTTTCATAGCTCTCATTCTCGCTGCATGCTCTGATGTGGAAGCATTAAGTAATGCAGAAAATATTGTTGCATTTGTGTATTTTGGAATAATATTACTTAAAACCTGGCTAGCAGAAGGTTCAAAAGTATAGGCTCCAACTGACTCAACCTCTTTAGCAATCTGCTCTACCTCAAATGGGAGAACAGTTTTATAAAGTGCAGTTTGGGTCATAGCAGACTGATATTCTGTATACACAAGTTCAATTTGATTAGTTTTTCCCGCATAGAATTCTTGAACTAAAGGCGTCATAATTTCTAATGCATTTTCAAAATTTGGTTCATCAGTTATGCCCTCATAGTTTTGTTTAGGTTCAACATTTCTATATTTAAAATATCCATT
>CACAQC010000006.1:0-45703 GCA_902534495.1 uncultured Candidatus Actinomarina sp.
ATGGCTTGTGAAAAACAAATAAAAGATATTTCGGAAAAAATTTACAAAAAGAATGATATTTATTTTATTGGAAGAGGCCTAGATTATGCACTTGCAGCTGAAGGTGCTTTAAAACTAAAAGAAATTTCTTACTTACATGCAGAAGCATTAGCAGCTGGAGAACTAAAACATGGAACCTTAGCATTAATTGAAGATGGAACTCCGATAATTGTAACTGCAAGTCAAAATCACTTGTTAGATAAAACGACTAGTAACGTACAAGAGGTTATTGCTAGAGGAGCTTATGTCATAGCGATTGGTGATAATAAATCAGAAAAATTAGAAAATATCTCTGACGAATATGTCACACTCCCTGATAGTAACGAATTTCTAACTACAGTTATATCTATAATTCCACTTCAGTTCATTGCCTATCATGTTGCTAACCTTAATGGGGAGTCAATTGATCAGCCAAGAAATTTAGCAAAATCAGTAACTGTGGAATAAAAGTGATTAACAAATCAACTAACTTTAATAATGCCGAAAATTTGATTGGTATTTTAATAGCAATAGTAGTTGCAGTTTCTTTTTGGCTTTTTGTAAATTTATCTCCTTGGATAGCAGCAGGTTTTGCAATTAGTGCGGCGCTTACTTGGAAAATACCAAAAGGCCAAAAGGATTCAGAATAGAAAAATAAAAATGGATAGAGGGTATATATATCTAAATAAAAAAAGTTTCATTCATAATTTAGAAGTACTTAAAAATTTATCTAGAAAAGAGCTTTGTTTAGTTGTCAAAGCAAATGCCTATGGCCATGGCCTGGAGTGGGCCGTAAAAAATGCAAACGCATCTGGTATCAAATGGTTTGCTGTTGCTTCTGTTGACGAAGGAATGCAAGTTAAAAAAGTATATAAAGAATCACGGGTACTATTACTTGCTGAACCCTCAAAAATACAGTTAGAAAATATAAAGGAAAATGATATTGATCTTACTGTATACAACGAGAGCTTTATTGATACTTTGATTGAGACAGGAGATGAATATAGCGTTCATCTCAAAATTGATACTGGAATGCACAGATTAGGATGTCCTCCAGAAAAGTTTTACGACTTATATAAAAAAATAGTTGACTCAGATTTAAATCTTATAGGAATATGTACTCACTTTCCTATGGCGGATACTGATGAAACCGAGACTAAAAAATCAATTGAATTATTTGAAAAGACTATTTCAGATATAGATTCAACCAACATGCTTTTACATGTAGATAACTCAGCATCAACTTTATACAAACTAGATAATTCTTTTAATATGGCAAGAGTTGGGATTGCTGCATATGGTGTTCAAATTACAGCAGTTGAAAATGAAAACGAACTAATACCAACTATGGAAATCAAGACAAGAATTTCTAATTTACAAGTAAGAAAAAAAGGTGAGGCTGTTTCTTATGGAAAAGCTCAAAGACTATCCAGAGACTCAATTATTGCGACTGCACCTATTGGATATGGTGATGGGTATCCTTGGAATTCATTTCCTGATGGAAAAGTCATTGTAAATAATCAATTTTGCAATTTAATTGGCCGTGTCACAATGGATCAAATATTATTTGATGTTACGGATGCAAATGTTCAAATTGATGATGAAGTGACTGTTTTAGGCAATTCTATGGACGGTAAATTGAATATTTCCGTATCTGACATAGCTCAATGGAATAAAACAATTGAGTGGGAAATTTTGACTAACATGTCTAAAAGACTTGAAAGAGTTGAAGTTGAGTAATTTAATTAAAGAAGATGATTTAGATAGCTTTCTCGAGAGTTATTTAAAAAGTTTGATTCTCCCAAAGATTATTGGATTGTCAGGTCCCCTGGGTGCAGGTAAGACTACTATTGCAAAAAAAATTATAAAATTCTTTGGATGTAATGATGTAGTCACTTCTCCAACTTTTAACATTGTCAAAAATTATGAAGTTGGCGAAATAAAAATATTTCATGTAGATTTGTATCGCCTTGGTAGTTGGTCCGAGTTTATTGATTTAGATTTACCATTAAATGAAGAAAATACTCTAGTAGTAATTGAGTGGGCAAATTTAATGGGTGAAGCAAATATTCCTATAATGGATTTGATTGAAATTAACATAGTCGATGAACACACTAGAGAGATTTTTATAAATGTATAGCTTATCCATTTCAACTTCAGGCAAATATATTTCTGTAGCCATTCACGATGATAAATTGATTTCTAGCAGTTCTGTTTTATCAGAAAATGGTACTACGAATTTATTGATGAAATCAATCGATGAAATAACAAAGAAGTCGAGAATAAAAAAGTCCGACATTAGTTTAGTGTATCTTGATATTGGTCCTGGTTATTACACAAGCCTAAGAATTGGTTTAGCAGTAGCACAGGGAGTATGTGGCAGCCTAGGAATCCCATTGGTACCTGTAAATGGACTAGACGCGTTAGCTTTTGCAGCACACACTGGTCATAGAAAAATTTGTACAATTATTGACATTAAGAGAGAGGAATACGCTTTTTGTTTATATAAGCCAGTACCGGGTGGAGTTGTGAGAGATTCTGAACCAGAGGTTCTAAATGCTGAAAACCTAAAGATTAAATTAGAAGAAGATAATGATAAAAAACTTGTTGTAGGTGATTGGCACAGTTTGAATGAAAATTTATTTGGTGAAAATTCATATATTAAATTTGGGTCTCCTGAACATGTGTCCTCTGAAAATATTTTTAATATTGGAAAAGAATTATTTAAAAATAATGATTTTCCAAATTTTAACGAAGTCAGGCTTGAATATATGCGAGAACCAGACGTATCCTTTTCAACAAAAAGTTTAGAAGGTAAGGTTAACTTCCATGATTAAAAGAATTGAAAGATCAACAATTGAATTAGCGGATGAGTTAGCAAAATTAGAAAAAAGTTTATTTGAGACTGCTTGGGATAGTGTTGTGATTAACAACAAAATTAATATTGGAGAGTTTGTATATTGGGTTTTTGAACAAGACAATCAAATTGTTGGATATCTTGCAATTCAAAAAACATTCTTTGATATTCATATATTAGGAATTGGAGTTTTGGAAAGTCATAGAAATAATTCCATTGCAAAAAAACTGACGCAGGAACTAATTTCTTATTTTGAGGTATCTGACTTTAACAAAATCTTATTGGAAGTCAGGCAGTCAAATGATATAGCTATGAGTTTGTACAAGTCATTTGGGTTCAAACAATATGGTGTAAGAAAAAATTATTATGCAAACGAAGATGCTAACTTGTTTCACTTGGAGAAAATATATGCTTGATGACAAAATAATTCTTGGATTTGAAACATCATGTGATGAAACGGCTATTGCGATATTAAAAGGTGAAGAGTTGTTAGTAAATACAATTTCATCACAAGTTGATATACACGAAAAATTTGGAGGTGTAGTTCCTGAAGTTGCATCTCGAGCGCATGCTGAGATGATAAGAAACATATTCCATTCATCTTTAAATAGTGCAAATTTACAAATTTCAGATATTGACATAGTTTCAACCACAGATGGCCCTGGCCTAGTTGGAAGTCTTGTAGTTGGGTATAATTTTGCTAAGTCAGTGGCTTGGTCCATAGATAAACCTTTTCTAACTGTTGACCACATGGTAGGACATTTGGCAGCACCATTAATTGAAAATAGAACAATGAAACCACCATTCATGACACTTTTAGTTTCAGGCGGCCATACACAAATTGTACTAGTTGAAGAGTGGGGTAATTACAAACTACTGGGTACAACAATAGATGATGCAGCTGGTGAAGCCTTTGACAAATTATCTAGGTTTTGTGGATTCGGATTTCCAGGAGGTCCTGCAATTCAAAAAATAGGCGAAGGCGGAGATCCGAATAAAATAAATCTTCCTCGACCAAAAACAAAGCATGAGTACAACTACTCGTTTTCAGGCTTAAAAACTGCTGCAACAAACTTTTTGAATAATCTAGATCCAAATGACAAAGTAACAAAAGCTGACTTTGCTGCATCTTACCAAGAGGCTATTGTTGATTCATTATTATCAAATTTTGTAAAAGCAGTTAAAGAAACAGGTATTAAAAATATTTCTGGAGGTGGTGGAGTGATGGCTAATTCAAGACTCAGAGAAAAAATGAATATTTTTGCAGAAGATAATAATCTTAATATTTACTTACCAACACCAAAATTATCAACTGATAATGCTGCAATGATTTGTGTTGCTGCTCAAAATAATTTGATAACAAACGAAATAAATACTGATGATGTCCGTTTAAGCTCAATAATTGCTTAATTTTTAAATAATTTATTTACATATATAAACAAGACAGTATTAAATTCACAATGTAGATATTTATTTAGGAGGTAAATATATATGAATCTTCAACCACTAGGAGACAGAGTTGTTGTAAAACCTTTGTCAGAAGAAGACAGTAAGACCCCATCAGGGATTTATATACCTGATACTGCAAAAGAAAAACCACAAGAGGGTGAAGTTGTAGCAGTTGGTCCAGGAGAGCCAAATGATAATGGCGAAAAAATTAAACCAGATGTTGAAGAAGGCGATAAAGTCGTTTACTCAAAATATGGTGGGACAGAAATTAAAGTTGAAGGCACAGAGTATCTTATTCTTTCAAGTAGAGATATTCTTGCAAAAGTAAGTAAGTAAGAGGAGAAGTTCATGGCTAAAAAGACATTAGTTTTTAATGAAGTAGCAAGAAAAGGACTTGAAGCTGGTGTTAACAAACTAGCAGATGTTGTAAAGGTAACACTCGGTCCAAAAGGTAGAAACGTAGTTTTAGAAAAAAAATGGGGTGCTCCAACAATCACAAACGATGGAGTAACAATTGCAAAAGAAGTTGACTTAGAAGATCCATATGAAAACATGGGTGCACAACTCGCAAAAGAAGTTGCCTCAAAAACAAATGATGTTGCTGGTGACGGCACTACTACTGCTACAGTTTTAGCACAAGCAATGGTCAATGAAGGTATGAAAGCTGTTGCTACAGGTGTTAACCCAATGGAAGTTAAAAGAGGAATGCTTGAAGCATCAAAATCTGTAACAGACTTTATTGCAGGATTTTCAAAATCAATTGGTGGCAAAGATGAGATTGCTCAAGTAGCTTCTATATCCGCAGCTGACACAGAAATTGGTGAAACCATTGCAGGAGCAATGGACAAAGTTGGAAAAGACGGAGTCATAACTGTAGAAGAGGGACAGACCTTTGGAATGGAACTTGAGTTCACAGATGGTATGCAATTTGATAAGGGATTTATATCTCCTTATTTTGTTACTGATGCTGACAGACAGGAAGCAGTTTTAGAGAATCCATATATTCTTATTGTTAATTCAAAAATTACAGCAGTCAATGATTTATTACCATTACTTGAAAAAGTAATGAATTCAGGTAAACCATTATTGATTTTGGCTGAAGATGTAGAAGGTGAAGCATTAGCAACTTTAGTTGTTAATAACCTAAGGGGAACATTTAAATCAGTAGCTGTAAAAGCTCCAGGATTTGGCGAAAGAAGAAAAGCAATGCTTCAAGACATTGCAATCCTTACAGGTGGCGAAGTTATTTCTGAAGAGCTCGGCCTAAAGACTGAAAACACAACTGTTGATATGCTTGGTGAGGCAGCAAGAGTAGTGGTAAAAAAAGATGCTACAACAATTGTTGACGGAAAAGGCAAAAAGGCCGATGTAGAAGGCAGGGTAAAACAGATCCAAGCTGAAATCGATGAATCTGATTCAGACTGGGACAAAGAAAAACTTCAGGAAAGACTTGCAAAGCTATCTGGTGGAGTTGCCGTTGTAAAAGTAGGAGCAGCAACTGAAGTTGAACTAAAAGAAAAGAAAATGAGAATTGAAGACGCCTTAGCTGCTACTAGAGCTGCTGTTGAAGAAGGAATTGTAGCTGGTGGTGGTGTGACTCTTATTAGAGCACAAGAATCTATCGATAAAATTTCAGGTGGTTCTGAGGGAGAAGTCGTTGGCAGAAATATTGTCAAAAAAGCTCTTGAAGCTCCATTGCGCCAGATTGCAATCAACGCTGGTTATGAAGGTGGAGTTATGGTTGAAAAAGTTAAGTCTGAAAAAGGTAATGTTGGACTTAATGCTGCCACTGGAGATACAACAGACCTTGTTAAAGAGGGAGTTATTGACCCAGCAAAAGTGACTAGATCAACTGTTCAAAATGCAACATCTATTGCTTCATTAGTATTAACAACTGAGGCATTAGTTGCAGAAGAGCCAGAAGATGAACCTGCAATGCCAGCTGGAGGAATGGGTGGCATGGAAGGCATGATGTAATCAAATTACATCTTAGACTTTAAAAAAGAGTGGACATTGTTCCACTCTTTTTATATAGTAAACAAATATTATGAAAAGCATACGTGGAGCAATTGCAGTTGTAGAAAATACTGATGAAAGCATTGTAAATGCCTCAAAATCTTTAATAAATTCAATAATGAATGTTAATAACTTAGCAGAAGAAGACATTGTCTTTGCATTGTTTACAGTAACGAGTGACCTAACTACTGCATTTCCTGCAAAAGCTTTTCGTGAGTTAGGAATGGTGTCTATTCCCGCGTTGGATGCAAAAGCGCCAGAAATTCAGAATGATTTAGATGGTTGTATAAGGCTATTAGTTACTGTGAACAGTGATATTAAAGATATACAACATGTTTATTTACAGGATGCAAAGAAACTGCGACCAGATAGATAAAAAATTATTTGTAAAACAAAATACTCTGCTATGATATTTTTAATGAAGTTAAACAATACATACTTTTACTTTAGAGAGCACATATAGGTTGCCCTTTAGTATGTTATGTGAAATCGGGCAAAAGCCCGATTTTTTTTTATAGGAGGAAAATTGATAGTAGTAATGAATCAATCTTCAACAGATGAAGATATAGAAAAGGTAAAAGAAAGAGCAATACAGCAAGGACATGAGCCATTAGTTATAAATGGTGTTGAGAGAAGCGTCGTAGCTGTAAGTGGAAAGGTAAACGATGATCATAGAGCAGTTATGAAGCTACTGCCAAATGTTAGTCATGTAATACCTGTTGGAAAACCATATAAACTTGCAAGTAGAAATTATCAAAAAGACGATTCAGTTATTGCTATCAAAAATTTATCAATTGGTGGTAAACAATTAGCAATAATTGCAGGTCCAGATAGTGCTGAGACACAAGAACAAACAATAGAGACTGCATTGGCTGCAAAAGAGGCAGGTTCAACTGGTTTAAGGGGTGGTGCCTTTAAGCCCAGAACGTCACCTTACAGTTTTCAAGGATTGGGAGAAGACGGACTTAAGATGCTAAAGGAAGCCTCCGAAATAACTTCATTACCTTTGTTTAGCGAAATAATGGATGCTCAACATTTATCCATGATGGAAAAATATGTAGACGTACTTCAAGTGGGAGCAAGAAATATGCAAAATTTTAAATTACTTGAAGCAGTAGGTGAATCACACTTACCAGTTCTTTTAAAAAGAGGACTATCTGCAACTCTGGACGAGCTACTGTTGGCTAGTGAGTATATTCTTTCTAGGGGAAACGAAAATGTCATGCTTTGCGAGCGAGGCATAAGAACCTATGAGACAGCTACTAGAAATACATTTGATATAAATGCTATACCTTATCTAAAGCAAAACAGCCATCTTCCTATTATTGCAGATCCAAGTCATGCAACCGGCGACAATAAGCTAGTTGAGCCAGTAGCTTTAGCAGCTATAGCTGCTGGAGCAGATGGTTTATTGATAGAGATTCATCCAAGGCCTGATGAAGCTCTGTGTGATGGTCCTCAAGCATTATTACCAAATGAATTAAAAACCTTAATTGATAAAACATCTATTGTTGCAAAGGCGGTAGGTAGGTCAGTCTAAATGATAAATAAAGTTCATATAATTGGTATGGGTTTAATGGGTACCAACCTAGGTATTAAGCTTGTTGAAAAAGGATTACAGGTTAGTGGGGATGATACTTCACAAAGCAATTTAGACAGAGCTAAAAAGTATGATGCAATAAATTTGAATCATAATCTTGATACAGAGTATGATTTAACAGTACTTGCAATGCCTATAAATGAAATTATCTCAAGTTTGAGAGATTCTAAGATCGAAATTAACTCGAAAGTTTTAATTGATCTTGGTGGAACAAAAGAAATTATTTGTAGACATATGGACAAAAGTAAAATTCCTTCCTTTGGTGGTCATCCACTATGTGGAATTGCTGATAACCAAACTTGGGACCCAACTCCAGAAATGTACAATCAAGCTCCTTTTTTATTATGTGAAACAGAAAGTTCTACAAATGAAACTAAGAATATAGTGACTAATTTTGTAGAATTAATAAATTCGAAACCAATTTGGATAGATCCCAAAAAACACGATGAATTAATTTCCTTAACGAGTCACTTGCCACATATATTAAGCTCTGCTCTTGTTTCTACAGCTATGCAAAAACACAATATTGATGAATTGCTAGATTTAGCTTCAGGAGGTTTTGACGGAGCAACAAGGCTATCAAGAACTTCTCCGAATATGATATCTGACATGTATTTAACAAATGATTTGAACGTTAAAACATTAATTAAGGAGTTAATCGAAGAATTAGAAAAGATTATCTTAATAGAAGATCAAGAATTAATGCTTAATTATCTTTCTAAAACAGTTGACTGGCGTCGAGCATTGGCTGATAAATTTGGAGAAAGAAAATTAAAATGAGAAGCAGAATTGTTGGCGAAGTTAATATAGTAGGTGACAAATCTATTTCGCATAGAGCTATAATTTTATCTTCACTAGCTACTGGTAAATCTTTATTGTCTAATGTATTAATCTCTGGTGATACAAAAGCAACAATAAATATATTTAAAAATCTAGGTGTTGAGATTAATGAAATTTCAAATAATCAATTAGAAATTCATGGTGTTGGTTTAAATGGATTGAATGAATCAAAGGAACCGCTTAATGCTCTTAATTCTGGCACAACTGCAAGACTTCTTATAGGTCTTCTTTCAAAACAAAAATTTGAAAGTGATTTAATAGGTAGTACTCAACTAAACAAAAGACCAATGGGAAGAGTAATTGATCCTTTAGTCAATGAAGGTGCCAAAATTTCAGGTAATGAAGGTAGCCTTCCCATAAAAATTAAACCTTCAGATTACTCCTTTGAAAACATTCATTCAACAAAGCCAAGCGCACAGGTAAAAAGCAGTTTTCTAATTGCTAGTTTATATCATAAAGCTCCGACTACTATCTCTGAAATAGTACTAACTAGAGATCATACAGAAAGAATGCTGAGTCTAATGGGTGTTAACATTGTAAGACTTGGAAATACTTCTACTGTTGCCCCAATAAATGAAATAACAAGTATAGATTATTTAGTTCCAGGAGATCCTTCATCTGCAGCATTTTTGATTGCTATAGGATTGTTGAAGAGCAAAAAAGTTGTAATCAAAAATGTTTTATTAAATGAGAGAAGAATTGGGTTTTTAAAAGTTTTAAAAAGAATGAATGCTGATATTTTATTGGAAAATATAGAAAATTTTCAAAACGAACCAGTTGGAGATATTGTAGTTAAAAAATCAAAACTTCAAGGTGTTACTGTCGATGCTTCTGACGTGGTTGATATGGTAGATGAAATTCCAATATTTACGCTGTTAGCGTCTCAAGCAGAGGGTGTTACAAAGGTAATTGGTGCTCAAGAATTAAGACTTAAGGAGTCTGATCGTTTGGCAGCTATGGAAAATTTTATAAATGAACTAGATGGTGAAATTACTACCTTCGAAGATGGTTTTGAAATAAATGGTAAGCAAAATTTACAGAGTGGAGTAGTAGAGACTCTTGAAGACCACAGAATAGCTATGACTGCAGTCGTAGCTAATATATGTATAGATTCACAGATTAAAGCAGACAATATTGATTGTATAAGTGATTCATATCCGGATTTTTTTTACGACTTAGAAAAAATTGGAGCGATTTATGAATCTTAAGCTTGGAATTGTAGGTTGGCCACTTACTAAAACATATTCACCATTAATTCATAAACTTCTGGGTGAGTTTTTAGGAATAAATCTTGAGTATCAAAAAGTTCCCATAGAAAATCTGGATAGACAAAAAATTCAAGATATTAATTCAAAATTTGATGGTTACAATATTACAGTTCCACATAAAAACAAAATAATTGAATTAATAAAAAATATAGACGGTTATTTGCCTGATCACCACGTTAAAGAATTAGGCATTTGTAATACAATTAAGTTAGTCGATAACAATATCTATGCATTTAACACTGACATAGAGGGAATAAATAAAACCTTAGAGTCAATTTATACAAAAATTAATAATAAGAATATCTTAATTTTAGGTAGTGGTGGAAGTTCAAAAACAATTGAGTATTTATTTGAGGAACACAATACAGTACAAATAGCTTCTAGGGAACCTAATTTGGATTCCATTTCATACAATGAAATAAATGATATAGCTCCAAAAATAGATATATTAATTAACACAACACCTATAGGCATGCCACCTTTTGAAGAGGAGAGCCTAAATATTCCATTCAATCAATTTAACAATTTAGAAGTATTTTTCAATCTGGGTTATAACGTTAAAGAAAACTTTACATCTAAATTTTCAGAGGATGTCATTAAAATCGATGGAATAAAAATGCTAATTACTCAAGCAGTTGCTTCTTTTAACATTTGGGCAGACTCAGAAATCAAATTAGAAGATGTGTACCATAACATTACAGAAAGGCTAAAAAATGAAAATTAGATATCTTACTGCTGGCGAAAGTCATGGACCAGAACTCACTGCAATTTTAGAAGGTATTCCATCTAATTTCATAATCACAAAAGAATACATTGATAGTTTTTTATCCAGAAGACAAAAGAGCCTTGGTTCTGGAGGAAGGATGAACATTGAAAAAGATGAGGTATTAATTTCTTCTGGAGTAGTCAACAACAAAACCACTGGTGGCCCAATTGCTTTAAAAATTATCAATAGAGATTGGAATAACTGGAAAGATAAAGAAGTAGAACCTTTTGTAGTACCACGTCCAGGACATGCTGACCTAGTTGGCACATTAAAATATAACCACGAAGATATACGGTTCGCATTGGAAAGAGCAAGTGCTCGTGAAACAGCAATAAGATGTGCGGTTGGCGCTATAGCCCACCAAATCCTTGAGCAGTTAAATATTTCGATAATTGGTTTTGTTTCATCCATAGGAAAGCAAGGACTTGATGTATCAAAATTTATAACCGATACAGATTTGAAAGATTCCATTTACAATTCAGAAGTTTCATGTCCAGATGAAGAGACAAGTAAATTAATGATTGATGAAATAAAGTCTGCAAGAAAGAAAAAAGATACTTTAGGAGGTTCAATAACTTGCGTAGCTACAAATTTTCCACCCGCTTGTGGCAGCTATGTACATTTTGATCGCAAACTTGATGCAATTATTTCCTCGTCAATGATGTCAGTACAAAGTGTTAAGGCGGTTGAAATAGGAGATGGGTTTGATTCTTCCAAAAAATTTGGAACAGAAGTACAGGATCAAATTGTTTTAAATGAAAAAAAAGTTGAGAGAATTACAAATAATTTAGGTGGTTTCGAAGGTGGAATGACAACAGGCGAACCCATTGTTGTTACAAGCTATTTAAAACCGATTAGCACAACTTTGACACCAATAAAAAGTGTAAACCTTGTAGAACAAGTAGAAACAGAAACAAATTATGAAAGATCTGATACTTGTGCAGTTCCAAGAGCAGTACCAATATTTGAAAGTGTATTCTCAATTGATTTATTAAATTCACTGTTAGAAAAGACTGGTGGAGACTCAAAGGAAGAAATCCATTCACGAGTTGTGAAACTTCAAGAATTTACTATTGATGATATTTCACTTTCAAATAAAAATTGGAACATGAAATATGAAAATGAATAAATGTTTCTATTTGTCTGGCTTCATGGGTGTAGGTAAATCTACTATTCTCAAAAAAATAAAGGAGAGTACTCAACTCTCATGTATAGATCTAGATGCATCAATCGCAGAAAAACACGGTCCTATCAATGAAATTTTTGAAATAAATGGTGAAGATTACTTTCGTAAGCTAGAAGAGAAAGAGTTTTTTCTTATTGAACCTGAATCCAACCTCGTTGCATTAGGCGCAGGTGCATTAACAAACAACAATATTTACAAATATATATTAGATAACAAAACAGGTATATATCTAGAAGAAGAATTTCAGATATTGTGGTCAAGAATCCAAAATTCTGACAGACCGTTAGCAAAATTAGGACACAATTATGCTGAAGATTTATTTAATAATAGAAAAGCAAGATATGAAAATCTGCATATAAAAATTAAAAATTCTAACTTAAATGACGTTACTAATTCGATACTCGATATATTGGCTGGAAAAAAATGACAAATAATATATATTTGAAAACTAATTTAGAACTTATAGAATATTTAAATTCACGATTCTCAGATGAGTCTCTTTTTATCATTGATTCAAATTTGAATAACCTCAAAATTGATGAGCAAGTTAATGCTCAGGTTTCTTATTTTGACATTAATGAAGAAACAAAAAACTTGACGTCAGTAGAAAAGGTTTGGGATTTACTTTTTCAATACAATTTAAATCGATCAAGTGAAATAGTAATTATTGGTGGTGGTGTTTTATTAGATGTGTGTGCGTTTGCATCAAGCACATTTAAAAGGGGAGTTTCGTTTACTTTTGTTCCTTCAACACTTTTATCAATGGTAGATGCATCGCATGGTGGAAAGAATGGATTTAACAATAAATATGGTAAAAATCAAATTGGTACTTTTAATCTCCCGGAAAGTGTAATTGTTTGTTATCAATTACTAGATACTTTGCCTGAAGATCATTATAAAGATGGTCTTATAGAACTAATCAAACATGGAATGATAGCTAATGCAAAAATATTTAATTCTATGATTACAAAAACGAGTTTCAATGTTGATTTTGAAATAATAAGAGAAGGTATTGATGTAAAGCTCAAAATTGTCAGCGAAGATTTTTTGGAGGGTAATAAAAGGAAATTATTAAATTTCGGACATACCGTGGGACATCTAGTTGAGAAAGACTCTAATTATGAAATTACTCATGGCCAAGCAGTAGCCATAGGTATTTATTACGAACTCTTAATTTCAAAAGAGCAATTGGGTCTACCTAATGAAATTATTGATTCTTATTTGAACTACTTAAATCAAATTGAATATGATTACGAATACAACTTTTTATCTAATAGTGAAAAATTAATTGAAATGTTAAAACATGATAAAAAGAGTAATGCAAAAGGAGTCGATATAGTTCTGCTGCATGAAATAGGTAATCCAAAAGTGATTAATTTAACATTTAATGAGGTAATAGAGGTGATTCAGCATTAAAAAAATATATATTATTAATGGTCCAAATTTAAATTTCTTAGGAATAAGAGAGTTGGAGAAATATGGTGAAACTGATTATGCAACTCTTTTAAAGTTACTTGATAACAAAGCAAAAGCTTTAGATATGGAAATTGAACATTTTCAATCAAATGTTGAGGGGGAATTAGTTAACTTTATTCAAGCGATTCATCATTCACTTGACTCTTGGGTAGTAATCAACCCAGGTGCTTTTACCCATACAAGTATCGCTTTGAGGGACGCTTTAAATACACTAAGTGCTCAAAATAAAATTATTGAAGTTCATATATCAAACATTGAAGAACGAGAAAATTACAGAAAATTTAATCTAATCAAAGAATTTTGTGAAATTTCAATAATAGGCGAGGGTATAGATGGATATTTTCAAGCATTGGATTATATAAATGACAAATAATTTTATGATTGCGTATCAAGGCTCAGAGGGTTCTTATTCGGAAGAGCTGCTAAAAAAAGAATTTTCAAATTATTCTTTTATTGCCTGTGAAAGCTTTACAGAGTTACTTAACAAAGTTAGTAGTGAAAATTGTTTAGGTCTCTTACCGGTAGAAAATTCAATTGCAGGTACTGTTAATGAGGCCTATGAAGAATTAATCAATAGTGGGTTAGAAATATTTGGAGAATATATTAAAAAGATTAATCATACTTTAATAGGTCTATCAAATTCTAAGTTCGAAGAAATTACTCATGTGATTTCACACCCACAGGCATTACAACAATGTAGTAAATTTCTACAAGATTCAAAGTTAAGAATTACACCAGTTTTTGATACTGCAGGAAGCGTTTTTGAAATATTGGAAACAAAAGACATTAATACTGCAGCAATAGCAGGCGAGCACTTTAAAAATGATGAACGATTTAAGATTCTTAAAGAAAATATTTCAAACCATCAAGAAAATTTCACCAGGTTTCTCTTAATTGGGAATGAAAAATTGGAATCCAATAAAGAAAATAATAAATACTCATCTGTACTTGTTTCAGATGATAAACCAGGTTCATTACTCAAAGCACTCAATATATTTAGCGATCTGAATATAAACTTAACAAAACTTGAATCAAGGCCAATATTAGGAAGGCCTTGGGAATACAAGTTTTATATCGATTATGAACTTCAAAATGTAAAAACACAAACGGATCTTATAGATGGAATAAAAAAAGTTTCAAAAGAATTTATTATTTTAGGACATTACCCAAAAGCTAATCCTTAATTTTCCACTCTATCTTATCTGTTGAATCTTCAATTTGAATATTTGAAGATTCAAGAATATCTCTTATTATGTCAGACATTTCATAATTTTTTTCACTTCTTAGCTTTAACCGCAGATCGATTAATTGGGTTACTAATTTTTTAAATATTTTGTTGTTAGATTCGTTTTCTTCAATTTGTATTTCGAGATTCGCAATTTTTCTTAAAGTTTCATCTGATTTATTTTGCTTAGCCTCCTGATTAATTTCAGATGATTTATCTTTGTGGCTTTTACTTAAATGATTTTGCAAAGTGGTTAAATCGTAAGTTTCACCAGATTTGAATTCTAGAGTTTTGTCCTCATTAATGGCGGTAACTTGCCCAAGTCCATAAACCTCAAACGTATTTTTTTTACCAGAAATTATCAATGCTGTATGTTCATCAATACCAAGTAGATTAGAATAATTTATTTCCATTAATTTACTCATCCTATTTTTACCTACATAACTAAAACTTGTATCGTGATTTCCTCCCTCTCTATTATTAAAGTGAGGCACTACAGTACAAGACAAACCGTATAAGCCAAGCAAATCAAGTCCTTCTTCCCAATATGGATCTATCCCAACCTTATATATTTCATAAACAGGTAAAGTGTTTTCTCCCAATGTTGTTGCTGCAGCACTAGCAAATAGAGCGTTTGCACCTTTTTTAATATGATTAAACAATGTTTCTTCAATTTCATTGTTCACCCACAGTTTGCTTGCATAACTGGGACTACCAGGGCCTGCAAATATAAAATCTGCTTTTTCTAATAAAGATATCGTTTTAAAGAATGATTTTGTATTTAATTCTTCTATGTTTCTGTAAGATGCTAATTTAATTTTTATATTTAAACTTAAGTCATAAAAATCTTGAATTTTCTCTACTAGTTGGTCAGCATTTTCTTGAAAACCAAATGGTGAATCTAGCATGTATGCATTTACAGGTTTGGGGATTTCCTGTAAAAGTTTTCTGTGTACTGCAACTAAATTAGGACTAGTTTCACCAGATCCTAATATTGCAATTGTTCCAAGTTGATTTGACATCAACCTATTATATATTTTTTTTGTTTTGAACCAAAGGTGTATAATTAAAGTGTGATATCAGTTTTAGCAAAAGTCCTAGAAAAATTTACCATCGAAATAATACCTAATCTTCCAACTTTTGTCAGGACACCTCTTTATTTAAACATTTTAAAGCTTAGAAAAGTGAAAGACCGATTGAGGTTTGTTGCCACTAATAAAAATCCTAGTTTCGAGGAACGTCTGGATTATGCACTTGACTCAAGAGCAAATCTAAATAACTCTGGTGAAAAGTTACATGATTTCAATACCAATGTTGTACTTGAGGAGATTAAAGAGGGACCAGTAAAAATCTATAAATTTATTCCACCAAATTCGAGTAAAGAAAAATACGGTATTTACTTTCATGGGGGAGGATACTTTGCCGGAAGTATCACTTCTCATAAAAATTTAATTTCACAAATATCTAATGATTCAAATCTAATCATTTATTTTTTTGAATATAGATTAAGTCCTGAATACAATTTTCCATCTGCCCATGAGGATGCAAAACTTGCAGTAGATTTTATAAACACACTTCACCCTGATCATCAAAGTATTTGGATAGGAGAATCTGCAGGTGGAGGTCTTGCAACAGGTCTAGTAGTAGACAAAGAGTATTTAGAAAAACCAGATAACTTAATACTTTTATCCCCATGGCTAGATTTGTCTGACGGGTTCGAAGATAAAAAGTTTTTTAAAAACAGTGACGTAACGATAATTATTGAAGGTATGTTTGAAGTTGGAGAATTTTATGCCGGTGATTATGGAGCTAAAAATCCGATACTTTCACCAGTATATGCGGATGTTGACAATTTTCCAGATGTACTAATTCAAGTCTGTACTGAGGAATTGCTTTACAATGACGCCGTAGAATTTGTTAAAAAACTGGAAGATAAAAATGTAAATGTTGAACTACAAACATGGGACGGACTATGGCATGCTTGGCAATTTTTTCCTATCAGAGAGGCGTATGAGGCACTTGAAAAAATTGTAGAATATATTAAGTCTTCTGAATTTCACTCTTCTAAATGATGTAAAGCAAAACCATAAGGTAATTCGAGTCGATTTTCCTTCATAATTTTTTTGTTTTTTAGAATTTCGTAGGTTTTCATATCAGTAGTAATTTCTCCATTATTTAAAATAATACTCCTATTACAAAGCTCTAGAGCCATTGGTAAGTCATGAGTAACTAAAATAAGAGATATTTTTAAACTTTTTAGGATTTCTATTAACTCTCTACGTGATGCTGGATCAAGATTAGAGCTAGGCTCATCTAGAACGAGGAGTTCAGGCTCAGATGCTAATACACTAGCGATAGCAACTTTTCTTTTTTGACCAAAGCTCAAGTGATGTGGTGGTTTATCAATAAAATTTTCCATTTTAACTTTTTTTAATGCATTCAAAGCGTTATTTTCGGCTTCTTCATCTGTAAAACCAAAGTTTTTAGGACCAAACATGACATCTTCCAAAACTGTAGGCATAAATAATTGGTCATCTGGATCTTGAAAAACTAAGCCTACAGTTTTACGAATCTTGCTAATATTGTCCTGATCATATAAAAATTCTTTAATTTTAATCTTTCCATCAAGATCGCCAAGAATTCCATTTAAATGAAGAATTAGAGTAGTTTTTCCAGCACCATTTGGACCAAGAACAGCAATTCTTTCATTTTTCTCAATTTCAAAATTTATATTAGACAATGCTTTAAATCCATCTGGATACTCAAAATTTAAATTTTTTACACTTAAGTAATTATTTTTCATAGGATAAATCTCTCGATAATTGTTGTTGTAAAGGAAACAAAAGATAAGAAAAAAAGAAGATGAGATTTTTCAAATTCTCTGTTTTTAAGCTCAATTTTCCCATTAAACCCCCTTGAGATCATCGAGTTGTAAACTCTTTCGCCCCTTTCGTAACCTCTTATTAACAAGGCACCAGAAGCATATGCAATTGGTCGTAAACCTCTAAATCCTTTTTGATCATAGCCTCTTGATTTCATTGCAACTTTGACTCTTTTGAACTCATCGATAAATACATCAATGTATCTGATTGCAAAAGATAAAATCGAAATTAATAAAGGTGATATTTTTAATTTTTGCAAACCATAAATAATTTCAATATTAGATGTTGTGGCAGTTAAAACAATTGCAAGTGAGACGCAAAGGGTAATTTTTATTAAAATTGAAATCATTTCGTTAAATCCAGTTTCATAAATAGATATGGAGAAAAATTCAAATAATACTGTATTATCACCCTTGCTTAAAAATGGTAGAAATAAAGCGAAGAGTACAAAGGGAATATCAATAGATAATCTTTTAAAGTATGTAGATGCTTTTATTTTAGATAAATAAATAAACAGTAGCACAACAAAAGTTTGCACAATAATTGATATGTTATTTTCAAGGCTTAAGAAAGCAATTGATAAAACAATTACAAAAGTTGCAGCAATCTTTATTTCGGGTTTAAGCCTGCTTAGTAAAGAAGTGCTGTGGATTTCTAAATGATGTGAATGAGAAGTCTCCATATAGAAATATGTTAATGCAAATTATTTGCAATAACATAATTATTTGCAGTTTTTACATACTCCTGAATATATAAAATGATGATTAATTACATTAAAATTGCTATCTTTTACAAGCACTTTATTGATTTTTTCTTTTGTTTCTTTTGCAAGATCAAAAATTGATTTGCATAGGTCACATATTATGTGATTGTTATCATTTTCACTTTTTAAGTAATAAATTCCCGAACCATGCGCTTGATGTAGGTGTTCTACAATATCTATACTTTCTAATAATTCAAGAGTCCTATATACGGTTGCTAGGTCAATATTTTTATCTTTTTTCGTAGATAGTTGATGAAGCTTCTCAACGGTAAAATGCTCGTGGCCTGAATTTTCTAGGATACTGCAAATAACTTCTCTTGGATTGGTGATCCTATAACCTCTTTTTTTTAATTCTCTAACGAAGTCCATATTCAAGTATATTATAAGGTTTGATAAGGGACTTATGAAAAGAAAATTTCTAAAGATACTTAATCGTTATAGTTTAATTTATTTACCTCTAGGTTGGATTATTGGATTAGCAATTATTTTTTTCACATTCGAGCCATCTTCTGTTTTGTATTTTCTTAGTTTTTTCGTTCTTGGGATTTTTTACTTTTTGGTTTCATATACTTCAAATCGAAAAATGGTTGACTCATCTTATTCAGTCTCGGATTATAAAAATTCAATTATTGAGTTTTACTCAGATTACTGACTTGGCTGTACTGCATCAAAATTCATAGTTGATGAATTTAAAAAAGAAAATCCAGAAGTTTTTTTTGTTTCTATTAATGCTAGTAAACAAAAAGATCACCCGTTTATTGATAAATATAAACTATTTAACACTCCAACATATGTTTTAATAAACAACCATGGTGAAAAAATAGCTAGAAGAGTTGGAACATTTAATTCGAGTTATTTTAAAAATTTTTTAACTTAAGCTATTCTGTCACCCAGTTCCGAACCATTTTCAGGAGCTAATAAAAGTACATCTCCATTACTTTTGATTGAACCTAGTATTAAACACTGACTCATAATTGAGCCAATCTGTTTTTCACCTAAATTGATAACAGCTATACATTTTTTATTTATCAGACTTTTAAGTTCATAATTTGTAATTTGTGCACTTGTTTTTTTTAATCCAATATCTTCACCAAAATCTATAGTTAGAATATACGCCGGCTTAATTGCTTGTTCAAATATTTCTGCTTTTATAATTTTTCCAACACGAATATCTAGTTTAGAAAATAAATTAACATTTTCACTATTCATATAACAAACATAATTACATACTTATTACATGTCAAAAATTTTCATTTTAAGCGCTGGCACCAGTCCTGACTCATACAACAATCAACTGGCAAAATACCTAAGCAATTATTTTGAAAATAAAGGTATAGAAAATTTCCTTTTCGATAATTTGTATTCTGACATTCCTTTTTTACTTGATAGCTACGATGATGTTCCAGATAAGATTAGTGAAATGAGAAAATTTCTGGAAATATCTGACAAAATAATTATTTTTAGTCCTGTTTACAATGGTGGGTTTTTAGCTCATCTAAAAAATACTCTTGATTGGCTATCGCTTGCATATGATGAGAATAGCTATAGCGCTCTTTTTAAAGAAAAGAAAGTTGCCGTTGTTACAAATGTAAAAGGCACAGGGGGAAATGCTCAAAAAGCATTTGAAATTTTAAGTTTGCAACTCTCAAATTACAAATTATTAGTTTTTGAAAAATTTCATCTAATAACTAAATTTGATCATCAAAATGATAAAAGTATTCTAGATAACGATGATGTAATCAAGTCTTTAAACAATTACGTGGAAGAATTTTTAACTATATAATTTATATTTAATTAACGACTCCAACTTTGAAGTTAATTCATCTACAGAAAAATCATTTACATTATAAATTGGATCTAATATCTCAATTTTTATTTCTCCACTTTTTAGCCATACTTTACCTTTAGTCATCAGCCTATGAGCATTATGAGAAACAACAGGGACTATTGGGAGATTAAAATCTTTTGCGATATAGGCTGCACCTTTTTTAAATGGTAGGAGTTCTTTTTGATTACTTCTTTTTCCCTCTGGAAATATCATAATTGAATTTCCTTGCTCTACTACTTGGTTAATAGATTCATTAATTTTTTCAAAATTTGCTTTTGCATTTTTTCTATCAATTCTTGGTAACCCCAAGGTTTTTAAAACTCGTCCAAATATAGGAATTCTAAATAGTTCTGTTTTTGTAAGAAATCTAATTGAGACTGGTAGAGCAGTTATGTGAGTAAATATATCAAGAGTAGATGGGTGATTTCCTATAACTACGTAACTTTTTTCAGTGTCTATTTTTTCCAATCCAACGACATTCAGCTTGATGCCTACAAGTACTATTCCAATCCATCCAAAGAACTCATAAAGCTTTGTTGCCAGAATTCTACCTTTAGGAATGAATGCAGTTAATACTATCAAAACACATAATGGAAACATTATAAAAATCATGAAAAGTGGAAATAAAATTAAAGTTTTAATGACGATTTTTATATTAATTTTTGAATCCATATTTTCATTCTAAGAAAAAAAAGATGATTAGCGCTTAAATTTTACCTTAAATTGAATCTCTCATATCAACGTACGGAAGGACCAATTGTACTACTGGTCCTATTCCAATAACGAACAGAATAGTTACATATCCAACAAGTCCCCCTAGAAGCCACCCAGTTAAAAATGCAATCAACTCAATCAAATTTCTTGCTGTACCGATTTTTATTCCTAAAGTTTCAAGTCCTACCATTATTCCATCTCTAGGACCAACTCCTAAGTCTGCTCCTACATAAATTGCTGTTCCAGTTCCAATAGATATAATTCCTAATAAAATTAGTATCAAACTTAAGAAAATATTTTCTGAAAATTCAAAGTACAAAATAATAGTGTCTGCAACCAATCCAACTAAAAAGATATCTATCAATGTTCCCAAGCCCGGTTTTTGCTTCAATGGTATCCACAACAACATAACAGCAACTCCAGTTACTATTATTGTTCTTCCGTAAGTTATACCTATCGTTTTTGATAATCCATCATGAAATACACCCCAAGGACCTAAACCTAAATTTGCAAGGTAATTTAATGAAATACCAACACCTATTAGTGAAGTTCCAAAAATTACTTGAAAAACTTGTCTGGGTTTTCTCGGCATTCGTTAAGAATACAAGTTAAGTAAAAATAAATTGATTATTAGAATGTTTGAGTGAGAAAAATTTATATATCTTTATTTTTAGTCTTTATATTTTGTGCACAAAACGAAGTAGTTGAAGAGACAATAAATCCAGAATCAACAATTATTGAACCTAAAGCAACAAACGAGGAAAGTTCAACTACATCTACAACTCTAGAAATTGTACAGCTAGAGTCTTTTGAGAATATTGAATTTATAGTACTAAAAGAAAAAAGTGTGGTTGGATATTTAGCACCAAAACAATTTTTAAATTCTGGTTTAGATATAGTCGAGGGAACAACACGTGAAATAATAGGAGGATTTACTCTAACTCTTTCAGAATGTGATCAAGCAGATTCGTGTTTATATTTAAAAGACCTTCAAATAAAAGCTGATATCTCAACTTTGAAAAGCAATAATATAATTAGAGATCAAGCCATAAATAACCAATGGCTACAATCTACACTTTTTCCGGAAGCAATATTTACGATCGATGAATTAGTACTACCTAATAAAGATTTTGACTCTAAAGTTGAAGATACGATTGTTGGTAAACTAACAATCAGAGAAATTGAATTAGATACTCCTTTCTCTATATCAGCATATCTTGATGATAATCAAATATTTATTTCTGGGATTACTGAAATTGACACAACTTGGTTTGGTTTTGATGCACCAACCAAATTTAATGCTTGGGAAGTCTTGAATCCTATCGGAATTAAAGTTGAACTTGTAGCAAAAAGAAACAATTGATACATAGATTAAAATTTAATAGATTTGCTGGCAGGGGGGAACCAAAAGGTCCGGAAAAGTATGCTGCAGTAGCAATATTAATTTATAAAAATAAAGAAATATTATTCATCAAGAGATCTGAAAATATGCCAACTCACAAAGGGGATATTGCTTTTCCTGGTGGAAAAAAAGAAGATGGTGATATGGGTATTTACAGTACAGCAAAGAGAGAAGCATATGAAGAGTTACTAATTCCAGAGAAAACTGTGAACTCAATTTGTACTGTGGAGGGTAATTTAGATCCCATTGACACGGTAGAGTACAAATTCAATGTTTATCCAGTGGTTTTTAGTTTATATGAAAAACAATCAAATTTTAATAAAGATGAAGTTCAAAAAATATTTTATGAACCAATTGAAAAATTAATTAATAAAAACAACTGGTCATATAGAGGCGCATATGATGATGATTGGATTTATATGTTGGATGAAGAAATCTTATGGGGTGCTACTGCAAAAATGGTGAGAACCTTATGTAATCTAAGATTTAGATAAATTTCTTGCCTCATCTTTTACAGCTAGATATAGGGATATAAAAATTAAAACCAGTGTGATAAAAAAGACGGTATCGACAATTTCATTCAAGAAAATATATCCTACTAATATTCCAACAATTGGGACTATATAATCAACAAGAGTTGTGAAGGTTGCTGAAAGTCTCTTGATAGTATATAAAAATAAAGAATAATTAAATATGTCAATGAACACTAAACCTAAAAGTTTTGATGTTTCAAAAATTGTAATAGATTCAAATTTTCCATCCAGAGAAAAAAATAAAATTACTGATAAAACAGAACCAACGAACCATTGAGTTAAGAGGTATGTCTTTGAAGGAATGTACTGAAGATGTTTTTTGTTAGTAATATTGCTTAAAGCTAATCCTTGCACACCTAGAAGTGCAAAAAGACCACCAGTAATTAAATTCCCTTCATTCAACAAACCTGTCGAGCCTGACAGGAATAAAATAACTAGACCAGAAAAACCTAAAATTACTGAACTAATTTTTAATCGAGTAATTTTCTCATCTTTGTAAAAAAGAAAAACCCAGAATACTGTAAATAATGGAATAGTTGAAATAAATATGCTTTGTAAACCTGAAGATATGTATTTTAATGCATAAATAAAAGCCCAACCTGGTATAAAAATAGCTAATATTCCCGATAGGCTTCCCTTAAGAAAAAAATCTAATGTGATGTTAGACAAAAATTCTTTTAGGCAATACAGGCTGATAATAATAGTAACTATTGAAACCCTCAGTGTCACAATATACATTTCATTTACACCATCGATGAGAAGACTTCGATTTAATAGTCCATGAAATCCAAAAAGTGTACCAATTAAAATAATGTTTCTTAAGCCTGCGAATGCGGACATTGAATATTTAGGTTTGATAAGAACACTCCAATTTAATTTAGTTTATTAGAATAGCAGATATGAAAACAGTTTTTTCTGGAATTCAACCAAGTGGACTAGTACATTTAGGTAATTTATTAGGAGCAATAAATAATTGGGCAAAATTATCAAATGAAGACTCAAAAAATTATTTTTGTATTGTAGATCTACATTCACTTACTGCAATGCCCGATAAATCAGATTTAAAGGCTAGTATCAGAGACACTTTAAAAGTATTACTATCATCAGGAATTAATCTTGAAAAATCAGTAATTTATATTCAAAGCAACCTAAAAGAGCACGCTTACTTATCTTGGATATTATCAAATTTTTGTCAAGTTGGAGAATTGCAACGAATGACACAGTTCAAGGAAAAAGCTTCATCATTTGGAACACACTCCGGTCTTTTAACTTACCCAATTCTTATGGCTGCCGATATTTTAATTCATAAAGCAAATGAAGTTCCAGTAGGTGATGATCAAACTCAACATTTAGAATTGACAAGAAATATAGCTGAAAGATTTAATAATAATTATGGTGAAATATTTCCAATACCTGAAAAAACGAGCGGAAAATATGGTGCTCGACTGATGTCATTAAGACACCCAGAAAATAAAATGTCAAAAAGCTCAGATGATATAAATGGAACTATTTATTTTAATGATACGAAAGATACAATTATGAAAAAGTTCAAATCTTCGGTTACGGACTCAAGCAATTCAATAACTTATGATGTTAAATCAAAGCCAGGAATAAGTAATTTGATAGAAATATATTCAACCATCAATAATTTGGAGATAGAAGAAACTGAAAATAAGTTCAACGACTATCCATATGGGGAATTTAAGATTGCAGTTGCAGAGTCAACTATTTCTTATTTAGAACCAATCAATGAGAAGTTCAATAATCTTGGAGATAAAGAAGTAGATAAAATTATTACGAATAATTTAGAAATAGCGAAAGATTCGGCAGTAAATACAATATCAGAAGTCAAAGATGCTTTAGGTATAAATTAAGAAATGAATGTTAAGACAGGAAAGCCCAATCTTTAATGTCATTTGAATCTAATCTACCAGAAGACTGGAAAAAATTACTCAATCCAAGTCAAATTAAGGCAATTGAAACAATTAGTGGGCCAGTATTGATAATGGCCGGAGCTGGTTCAGGTAAAACTAGGGTACTAACACATAGATATGCTCATTTAGTAAAGCATCATGGTGTAGATGTTGAACAAATTTTGGCAATTACATTTACGAATAAAGCGGCAGAAGAAATGAAATCAAGAATAAGTAAGCTTCTTAATTTAAAAATTTCACCAAAGTGGATATCAACTTTTCACAGTTTGTGTGTAAAGATCCTAAGAATACACGGAGATAAAATAGGCTATAAAAGCAACTTTACTATTTATGATCAGTCTGATTCAAATAAAGTGATTAGGAATTGTATGTCGGAAAACAATGTTGATCTTAAACAATATTCACCAAAGCGTTTTCAAGCCCATATATCAAATCTAAAGAACAGTATGATAAGCCCCGGTGAAGCCTTAGAAAATGCAGAATCTTTTTTTGAAGTCAAAGTTGCCGAAATTTATTCAAGTTATGAAAAAAAATTAATAATTGCTAATTCAATGGATTTTGATGATCTTTTAATTAAAACCGTGGAGCTTTTGCAAACAAATGAAAGTATTTTGAAATTTTGGTCAAATAAATTTCAATTTATTATGGTTGATGAATATCAAGATACAAATTTTGTACAGTACAAGTTGGTTGAGCTTCTTGGATCAAACAATAAAAATGTTTGTGTTGTTGGAGACTCCGATCAAAGCATTTATGCATTCAGGGGTGCAGATATTAGGAATATTATAGAATTTGAAAAAGACTTTAGTAACGCAACAGTTATACAGCTAGATAAAAACTACAGATCTTCTAAAAAAATACTTAATTTAGCTAATTCAGTGATCTCAAATAATCCTAGAAAAATAGAAAAAAATCTTTGGACTGATAATGAAGATGGTTTAGATATTTCATCACTTAGATTCAGATCTGAAAAAGATGAAGCAAGATGGGTTGCAGAGGAAATTAAAAGGTTGATAGAAGGAACAAAAGATAGTGAGATTGCAATTTTTTATAGAACCAATAGTCAATCTCGGCTATTTGAGGAAGAACTTAGAATGTTAAATATTAACTATAAAGTTATAGGTAGCGTAAGGTTTTATGACAGAAAAGAAATTAAAGACATAATCTCTTACTTACAATTTTTGGTTAATGAGAGTGATACAGTTGCATTTGAGAGAATTGTTAATGTACCAAGAAGAGGAATAGGAGAGTCAACTGTAAAAAAAATTAGAACTTATCTAAATGAAACTGGAAAATCTATATTTGATGCTTTAGAGAATATTGAGGAAATTAAAAATATCTCGCCAAGGATTAAAGGAAGTCTTTCGGATTTCAAAGACTTAATTACGGAGTTAAAGTCTTATTCTCTTCAAGGCCCTTCAAAAACAATTGAAAAAGTTCTTGAGCTTACAGGATATAAAATGAGTTTAATTAAAGAAGGAACTTTAGATTCGCAGATGCGTATTGAAAATATAGAAGAGCTTTTAAATTCTGCATTTAATTTTGAGAATTTGTATGAGGAGGTGATCGATGAGCCTTATGGAATTCTCAGAGATTATTTGGAGTCAATAGCGCTTTTCTCTGAAACTGATAATTTAGAAGATGCAGATAGAGTTTTGTTAATGACACTACATAATGCAAAAGGCTTAGAGTTTCCATTTGTATTTATGACCGGAATGGAAGAAAATTTATTTCCACATGAAAGAAGCTCCCAAGGAGACAATTCCGAAATTGAGGAAGAGAGAAGGCTTTGTTATGTAGGAATAACAAGGGCTGAAAAAAAACTTTACCTTACGCATGCTTGGTCAAGAACCCTGTGGGGTGGTACAGTTTACAATTTACCAAGCCGTTTTCTTGAGGAGGGGTCTACTCATTTTGATACAATTGATTTTTCACTTGACTCAAAACAAATCGACAGTTCACAAGTTGATGTTGGTAAAGGTCAAAAAATAATTCATGAAAAATACGGGGAAGGTATTATTTTAGAGGCACAAGGAAATGAAATAACTGTTCAATTTGATGACGATATCGGAGTTAAGTATCTAGATATTGAGTGGGCACCTATAAAATTTCAATAAAAATGAAGCATAATTTTATTTCATTTGTAATCTATATTCTTGTTGTAACATTATGAACTTATTTGAATATCAAGGCAAAGATTTATATAAGAAATATTCAATCAATACACCCAGATCGATTTTTATAAAATCTAAATCTGATTTACAAGATGAACATGGTTTGTCATTCCCTTTGGTTGTAAAAGCTCAAGTACAGGTTGGTGGAAGAGGTAAAGCAGGTGGTATTAAAATTGCAAATAATCATCAAGAGCTAAATGATTATATTGATGCAATTTTAGGAATGGATATTAAAGGCCATAAAGTCGAAAGTTTATTAATTGAGGAAGCTTCTGAAATAATAAGTGAATATTATATTTCATTTACTCTGGATAGATCTGAAAAAAAATATTTAATGATGTTGAGCTCTAAAGGTGGAATGGACATTGAAGAAGTAGCTGCAAATAGCCCAGAGGACTTAATAAAAGTACACATTTCACCATCTGTAGGGCTGAAAAGTAATATTATTTACAAGGCTATAAAAGACGCAAAGCTCGACATAGAATACAGTGAAGATTTACACGATATAATTTCTAAACTTTACAAACTTTTTACCGAAGGAGATTGTGATCTTGTAGAGGTGAACCCACTTGCTATTACTTCACAAGGTGTGTCTGCTTTGGACTCTAAAGTATCACTAGACATGAATGCAATTTATAGACATGATTACTTTAAAAAATATGAAGACGAAATTCCTATTCCTGACTCAGAAAAATTTGCTAAAAGTAGAGGTTTAAATTTTATAAAGTTAGATGGTAGTGTTGGAATTATTGGCAATGGTGCTGGACTAGTTATGTCAACACTTGATGTAGTGGCAGAGCACGGTGGAAAAGCAGCAAATTTTTGTGATATTGGTGGTGGAGCAAAAGCAGAGACAGTTACCGCAGCCCTAGAAGTATTAGAATCAGAAGAAGAGGTCACAAGTGTTTTAGTTAATATTTTTGGAGGCATAACAAGATGTGATTTAGTAGCCGAAGGAATTGTTGCCGCTACTAAAGGTAAAGAACTCAAATGGCCATTAATTATTAGATTAGATGGTACAAACTCTAAGGAAGGATTAGAAATTTTATCAAACTATTCAAATGAAAAATTGATTATCTCTGAGTCAATGGACGATGCGGCAAGAGCTGCTGTTGAAAGTGGCAAGTAATGGCAGTGTTTATAGATGAGGCAACAAAAGTAGTTGTCCAAGGATTAACAGGTAGAGAAGGAAAATTTCATGCATTGAGAAACAGGGAGTATGGAACAAAAGTGGTTGCAGGAACGCGTCCGGGAAAAGGTGGAGAAGAAGTTGAAGGCATACCAATTTTTAATAGTGTAAAAGATGCTGTGAAAGAAACTGGAGCAAATACGGCAATGACTTTTGTCCCTCCTGCATTTGCAATGGATGCGGTTCTGGAGGCTGGTGACGCTGGATGCGATCTAATTGTTTGTATAACTGAAGGTATCCCAGCCAAAGATGAAGCAAAAATGTATGACTTACTCAAAAGAAATACAACTGCAAAACTTTTGGGGCCAAATTGTCCAGGATTAATCTCTCCAGGAAAATCAAATGTAGGTATTATGCCACACGAAATAACCAAAGAGGGAAATGTAGGAGTTGTTTCAAGATCCGGCACTTTAACTTATCAAGCGGTTCACGAATTAACCAGATTAGAAATTGGGCAATCTACGTGTATTGGTATTGGTGGTGACCCCGTGCCTGGTATGTCGTTTATAGATGTTTTAGAAGCTTTTGAAAAGGATGAGCAAACCAACGCAATTGTCATGATCGGAGAGATTGGTGGAAGTGCTGAAGAAGAGGCCGCAGAATACATAAATCAATTTGTTACAAAGCCTGTAGTCTCTTACATTGCTGGTCTTACTGCGCCACCAGGTAAAAAAATGGGTCATGCTGGAGCTATTGTTTCTGGAAATATGGGTACAGCCTCTGCTAAAATTGAAGCACTTACAAAAGCCGGAGTTAATGTTGTAAATAATCCTACAAAAATCGGACAAGCTGTAAGGGAAATAATTTGAAAGAGAATTTAAATAGAGAAGAATTATCAGCCGCAATATCTGAAACACGTAAGTCATTCGATACTGATAATCCGGTTGTTCCATTTATTGAGGGTGATGGGATTGGAATTGATTTATGGCCAGCATCTCAATTAGTATTTGACTCAGCTGTAAAGAAAGCTTACAACAATCAAAGAAAAATAAATTGGATGGAAGTTCTTGCTGGACAGAAAGCATTTGATCAGCAAAATGATTGGTTGCCAGATAATACCATTGAAATGTTTGATAAATATGGAATTGGAATAAAGGGACCTTTGACTACTCCTGTGGGCGGAGGAATAAGATCTATTAATGTGTCAATAAGACAAAAGCTGGACTTGTATGCCTGCGTTAGACCACTTAGATGGTTTAGAGGCGTTGAAACTCCCACAAAGAGGCCTGGAGATGTGGATATAGCTTTATTCAGAGAAAATACTGAAGATGTTTATTCAGGTAAAGAACTTGAAGTGAATTCTGATGAAGTCCTAGCTTTAAATAAATTTCTGAAATCTGAATTTGGATGGGAAATAAGAGAAGATAGTGGCATTGGTATTAAGCCAATTTCTAAAACAGCATCAGAGAGATTAATAAGAGCAGCATTAAATTTTGCAGTTGAGAATGATAAAAAAAACTTAGCCATAGTACATAAAGGTAATATTATGAAATTTACTGAAGGGGCGTTTAGAGGCTGGGGTTACGATTTAGTCAAGAATGAATTTTCAGATGTTGCGATATCTTGGCAAGATTGCAATGGTGAACCAGGTAACAAAATTTTAGTCCAGGATGTAATTGCAGATGCTTTTCTTCAACAGGTTCTAATTAAACCTCACGAGTTTGATGTAATTGCTACAACAAATCTTAATGGAGATTATGCATCAGATGCATTGGCAGCCCAAATAGGGGGTATTGGAATTAGTCCTGGTGGAAATATTAATTATGAAAATGGCAAATCAGTCTTTGAAGCTACACATGGAACAGCACCAAAATATGCAGGTCAAGATAAAGCTAACCCCGGCTCTTTAATACTTTCTGGTGAAATGATGTTCAGATACATGGGATGGAATGAAGCCGCAGATTTTGTAATCAAAGCAATGGAAAAATCAATAAGTGAGGGAAATGTCACATATGATCTCGCCAGGGGAAGAACTGATGCTACTACGTTATCTTCTTCGGATTTTGCAAAATCTTTAGTAGAAAACATAGAAAGTCTTTAATCAATGACGAAAGTTACTATAGTTGGCTCAGGAAAATATGGATCAATGACAGCTCTCAGAGTTGCCGAATATGACATTGTAGATGAAGTTATTATGACTGATATAGTTGAAGGTCTACCTCAAGGTCTTGCACTTGATATGAATCAATCTAGGTATGTGGAAAAGTTCTCATCAAAAATTATTGGTACAAACGTTTATGAGGATACCGCAGACAGTGATGTAGTTGTTATTACAGCAGGATTGCCAAGAAAGCCAGGCATGTCTCGAATGGATTTATTAGAAGTAAATGCAAATATTGTTACAGAAGTCACTAGCAGTATTATGAAATATTCAAAAAATCCGATAATCATAGTTGTAACAAATCCATTAGACCAAATGACAACTTTAGTATCTGATGTATCTGGATTGCCAAAAAATAGAGTTATAGGACAGGCAGGTGTTCTTGACTCCTCTCGGTTTTCTTACTTCATCTCAGAAAAATTAAATGTAGATATGAAAGATGTAGAAGCATGGACATTAGGTAGCCATGGAGAAACTATGGTTCCAGCACCATCCCAGTGTAAAGTCAATGGAAAACCTTTAACTGAACTTCTTTCAAATGATGAGATAGATGAGCTTGTCAGAAGAACTTCTGAAGGAGGAGCAGAAATCGTTGCATTATTGAAAACAGGAAGTGCCTATTTTGCTCCATCTTCTGCCGCTGCAACAATGGTTAAATCAATAATTTCAGATTCAAATGAAATTTTACCAGCTTGTTCATGGGTTACTGGTGAGTATGATATTAATGATGTTTACTTAGGTGTGCCAACAAAGCTTGGAAAAGGCGGTGTGACTGAAATAATAGAACTTAATTTAAATCCCGAGGAATTAGCAAACCTTAAATCTGCTGCTGAATCAGTAAAACATAAAGTTTTGGAACTAAATAATCTAAAAACCCAGTGAAATTAGGCTTTTTGGCAAATAATTTTACTTCTAGCACAAAAACCCAGTAAATTCAGCAGTTTTTAAAAAAAAGTCAATAAATTCAGGGTTTTAAGACAAAATCATTAAAAAAACTATAATGTTTATAAGGAGTTTTACAAAAAACTCAATAAAGAAAGCGGATTCTAATGAATAAAGATGATTTAGCAAGCGCTGTTGCAGCTGCAGTAGGGTTGTCACAGGCAGACGCTAAAAGAGCAGTAGAAGCCGTGTTTGATGGAGTAACAGGTGGTATGAAAGATGGCGTTAAAGTAAGCGTTGCCGGCTTTGGTACATTTGAATCCAGATACAGGGCTGCAAGACAAGGTAGAAATCCAGCAACTGGTGAAACAATCCAAATTGCTGCGAAAAATGCCCCAGCTTTTAAAGCTGCAAAAGGATTAAAAGACGCTTTGAATTAAAAGCTCTTTTAATTGATTTGAAAAGACGGCAAAAGCCGTCTTTTCTTTTTAAGAAATAATACTTATGTCACCAGATATTTTTATTTTTTTATCAAACATAAGATCTTCAGGGTGTATTGCACCATTGACAATGCTATAAAGAACATCCGTTGACATTTTAAACTTCAGAAAACTACTACCTTGAACATTTTTAATTTCAGAGCAACTTTTTAGTGAGTATATTTTTTCTATATCTGTAAATTCGAAATATATTAGTTCAGTGTTGTATTTATATGTCGAGATTTTTTCTTTAAAATTTTTTAACGTATCTTCTATCAATTAATTGTTAAGGTTTCTCTTTTTACATCTTCAATGGCTTTAGTAACCTGTATTCCTCTAGGACATGCTGTAGTACAGTTGAATGCTGTTCTACATCTAAATGCTCCATTCACATCCTTAAGAATTTCTAATCTTTGTTTGGAAGCATTATCTCTTGAGTCAAATACAAACCTATGAGCATTTACTATTGCTGCCGGGCCCACGTAAGTATCTGCTGTCCAAAAGACTGGGCAACTTGTTGTACAGGCTGCACAGAGTATGCATTTAGTAGTATCCTCAAACTTGTCTCTGTCTTCTGGTGATTGCAATCTTTCTCTTTCTCCAGGCTCCTCTTCATTTATCAGATAAGGCATTACTTTTTTGTATGATTCAAAAAATGTTTCCATATCGACGACTAAATCTTTTATTACCGGGAGACCCCTGATTGGTTCAATTTTAATTGGATTGCTAACTTCTTTCACTAAGACTTGGCAAGCAAGCATGTTCTCTCCATTTACAACCATCGCATCAGATCCACACACTCCATGAGCGCAAGATCTTCTAAAAGCTAGACTGCCATCATCAAACCATTTGACTTTATGAAGCAGGTCCAAAATTCTTTCATCTGGATCAGCTTCAAGATTGTATTCTTCCCAGTGACCTTTTCTATCAGTTTCTGGATTAAATCTTAGAATTCTGAGTTTTATATCCATTAGTATTTTCTTTCTTTTGGTTCATAGTTTCCAAGTTCAACATCTTTGTAATCAAGTTTAACTGAGTCTCCATTTTTAAAAGCAAATGAATGTTTTAGCCAATTTGAATCATCTCTTTCAATGTGATCAACTCTCGAATGTGCTCCACGACTTTCTTTTCTTTCTAGGGCACTAGCAACAGTTGTATCAGACATATCTAACAGGTATTCAAGCTCAATTGCCTCCAGTAGCTCTGTATTAAAAACTTTTCCTTTGTCAGAAATAGTAACATTTTGGTATCTTTCTCTTAAGTCAGATAGAATTTTTGTCTGTTTTGTTAAGCTTTCTTCAGATCTAAATATTTTTGCATTCTCTTCCATTGAGTCTTGTAATTCTTCTCTAATCCTTGGAACTGAAAAATTAGGATCATGTTCTTTTTCGATAAAGTTATTAATCTTGTTTTTTAAGTCTTCGCCTGCATTTTCAGATAAAGAAAATGGTTTAGTTGAGGATACATAATCAACCATACTTTGCCCTGCTCTTTTGCCAAATACCACTATATCTAGTAGGGAATTGGTGCCTAATCTATTTGCACCGTGCACACTTACACAAGCAGATTCCCCAGCTGAATATACTCCTTGCAAGATTGTGCCTTTTGCATCACTTAAAACTCTTGCGTCAACATCTGTGGGAATACCACCCATTGCATAATGTGCTGTTGGCTGAACAGGGATTGGTTCGTCTATTGGTTCAATTTTTACATATGTTCTAACAAAATCTGTAATATCTGGTAATTTTTGTTTTATTGTTTCTGCGCCCAAATGTGTAAGATCTAGATATACAAAATCGTTGTTTGGTCCTGCTCCATTGCCTTCACTTATTTCAGTTGCTATGGCTCTAGATACCATGTCTCTTGGTGCAAGATCTTTTATAGATGGAGCATATCTCTCCATAAATCTCTCTCCATCTTTATTTCTTAAAATTCCACCCTCACCTCTCGCAGCTTCGGACAATAATATTCCAAGACGATATATTCCAGTCGGATGGAACTGATAAAACTCCATATCCTCTAACGGGATTCCTTTTTGATATAAAATACCAGGACCATCACCTGTTAAGGAGTGGGCATTTGAACTAACTTTGTATATTTTTCCAAATCCACCAGTTGCGAATGTCACTGCTCTTGCTTCAAAAACATGGATATCACCGGTAGCTATTTCATAAGCTACAACTCCTTTACAAACCCCATCATCTATTTTTATATCTAAAACTTGAAATTCGTCAAAAAATGTAACCCCCATTGATACACATTTCTGATAGAGAGTTTGAAGAATCATATGACCAGTTCTATCGGCTGCATAGCAAGCTCTAAAAGCGGGAGCCTCACCTTCTTTAACAGTATGACCGCCAAATCTTCTTTGAGCAATTTTTCCATTTTCAAGCCTACTGAAAGGAAGCCCCCAATGCTCAAGTTCTACAACTGAATCAATTGCTTCTTTGCATAATATATCGACAGCTGGTTGATCTGCTAAGTAATCAGAACCTTTTACAGTATCAAATGAGTGCCAGTTCCAATTATCTTCTTCAACATTAGCTAATGCAGCACTCATTCCACCTTGGGCTGCACCAGTATGAGATCTTGTTGGATATAATTTAGTTATTACAGCTAATTTCATGTGTGGAGCAGCTTCAATCGCAGCTCTAAGCCCTGCTCCACCAGCACCAACAATCACTCCATCAAAAGAATGCTTTATTACTTTCATGCTTGCCTAACAAATGCTACTAGTACGTAAGTGCCTAACACAAAAAATGCAGTCGATACAAAATACAAGCTATATAAAGCAAGGCTCCTGTGTAATTTATTTGCTATATTGTCATGCATAACAATCCTTACTCCATTTGTGCCGTGAAGGATGCTTAGTGCGAGCAGAAGCCAATCAAATGTTCTCCAATAGGGTGTATCCCATCTTGCTGCAACAAATTCGTAATCAAGATTAAGAGTATCGTTGAATACATGCATAATAAACATGTGTCCAGCAGCTAATAAAACAAGGAATAGCCCACTAACCCTCATAAAAAACCACGCATATAGTTCAAAATTACTTCCACCAATAGGAGGTTGCCTTCTTCCCCAGTCAGTTCGAGTTGTGTTCTGCATTATGATTTCCAATCCGGCAATGGTCTTATCATGCAGTCGACAACTGTAGTACCAGGTGAACTTTTTTCAATACAAATGTCAAAATATGAAGTTATCATTTTATAAGTTGTCGGGACAAATATTCCGATAAAAATCATTAATGCGACTACATTTAGAGATTTTTGATAATCTGAGCCCTTTTTCCATAAATCTACAGTAATTATTCTAAGCCCATTTATTGCATGGGCCAAAACAGCAGCCATTAATCCTACCTCGCCAAGTCTAAAATAAAAGTTTTTGTAAATCGCTTCAGCACCTTCATATATTTCAGGACCTGCAAGTATTAATGCGGTAGAAATAATGTGTAAGAGTAAATAACCAAAAAGAGCAACACCAGTTACTCTATGAAATAGGTATAGCCACATACTTGTTCTGCCTTTGTAAATAGAACCAGTAGAAACAATTTCCTGATAAGCCATATTTAATTATCCTACATTCGAAAAATAACTATAAATTAATTAGACAATTCACCTCTTGACATTTTTCTGTATCGGTAATAAATTACACTTATGTAATTTACTATAAGGAGTACGGGGTGGATCAATCAGTAGTAGAAGATTTAATCGGCGGAATGCCATCATGGACAGAGGAAGCAAATTGTAAAGGAGCAGACGCTGATTTATTTTTTCCTGAAAGGGGAGCTTCTACTAGAAAAGCAAAAGCAATTTGTAGGGCATGTACAGTACAAGATGAATGCTTAGAGTATGCAGTTGAAAACTCCGAAAAATTTGGAATTTGGGGCGGCCTTTCAGAACGTGAACGCAGAAGAGTTAAAAGACAGCGTGCAGCTGAATTTGATATCAGAGACGTAGGCTAGATACTAAAACTTTCAGCATACTCGCTGAAATCTCTTTCAACTCCTATTTCGTCGCTTTTGATTATTTCGGTAATTGTGTTCTCTTGGTCAGTAATGAATGTGTATCTCAAAGAAATACCAGCTACATCGTGAAAACAACCAAATTTTTTTGCTACTTCTCCGTGAGGCCAAAAGTCTGACAAAATTGGAAATTCAATGTTGTGATGATTTGCCCAAGACCTGTTAGTGGGACTTGCACCTACTGTTATTAGTATTGTACTTGTACCTTCTTTTAAAAAAGACTCTTGATAATCTCGTAACTCACAAATCTCTTTATCACAAACACTACTGTATGGAAACGGCATAAAAACAAACATTGTTTTTTGACCTAGGAAATCTTTATCACTGAGCTTAGTTTTGTCATAGTTGAATAATTCAAACTCTGGTATTCTATCTCCAATATTTAATGACATTGTTCTATCCTTTCTTAATAAATTTATGATAGCTAATTTATAATTAAATTGGTGGCAATGAAGTTCTAGCTGCCCAAGATATTGGATCATTTAATTCATGGGCACTGGGAATAAGGTCTTGATTTGAAATTATTTCGTCAAGACTATGCTCATTTTTTGAATCATACAGGAATGCTATGAAAGAATCAGATTTTTCGCCGTGTTTAGATATTTTTGACTCAAAATTATTTGCAGGCCCCTGGTTTGCAACAAGATCTAGATCCATAATTAGATCTATTACACTTGAATCGATAAAATCAATTAAATTTTTTGCTTGGTGTTTAATAACAGACCTATAAAAACTCAAAGGTGCAAAAATAACATCTAACATTGAGTCAACATCAAAGTCATTCAGTTCAGGTATATTTCTCATAAGATCTTCAGGATTAGAAAAATTACTTGGATCAAAGTTTGGCTCAATATTTTTTATATTCTCTAGAAGTTCTTTGTTACTTTTATTTAACTGTTCTATCAAATAATTAAATGGTGCAGTGTGTTCTCCTAATGTAAGTGCAATGTATTCTAGAAGCATAAGTGCAATCGTTGCTTCCTTTTCATCTATTGAAAACTGACTTATTCTTAAATCAAAATTATTTTTATTTATTGCGAGTGAACTATTTCTTGGAAGAATAATACCAAAATGGCTAAGTCCCCAAGTGTTCTTGCTTAAAAATCCTGCAATGTTACCCAACTGCATACCTAGCAACGATGATTGAGCTCCTCCTATGCCCGGAGGTAATCCTTCAAACATTTGAAGCTCTGAAAAATCAAAATGCTTTACAGAATTAAGAAACCAAATTCCGTATTTTTTTTGGTCCATAATTGAAATTTCTAAAGGTGCGAATTCATTTTTAACCTCTGATTCCTGACTTAATTCAATAACTCTAAATATTTCCTGATAATTTAAATTTAAATTAGACAATAATCTATCCTCTTTTATGTCTTTGTTTATATGATTATTTATCTGTTCAGCTAATTGCCAATTAACATCCCCATCATCATTATTAAACAAGTTGAATAGTTGGGAAAAAAGATCGTCAGACATTAGACATCAGATGGACGCAAGTCTAATTCAAAAACAAGTGTGATTTTTTGTGATTCCCTAAGTATTTCTATCTCAACCTGCTGTCCTGCTCTTTTTGTTCTTAAAATTGTGATTAAACCGTCAAGTGTTTTTACTGTTTCACCATTTATTTTTTTTATTACATCTCCTGGTTGTGCTCCAGCTTTTCCAATTGCAAATAACTCTCCTCCTGGACCATAGAGTTCTTGAATATATACACCGGAAAATATTCTGGCTCCATCCTCTGCAGTATCAAAATGTTGAGCACCCAGAATTCCAAGAAAAGCGTGTAAAATCTTTCCATCCTTTATCAAATCTTCAGCAATATTTAAGGCAAGATTTATTGGTACCGCAAAACCTAAGCCTTCTGCTCCAACATCTGCAGTTGCAATCGCTGTTGTAATGCCAATTAATTCTCCATTTTTATTAATAAGCGCTCCACCGCTAGACCCTCTTGTAATAGGTGCATCAGTTTGTATGAGTCCAAATAGTGTGACTGATGAACCCATTAAATCACCGCCAACATCAAGTCTTCTTTCTAAAGCTGAAACTACACCGGTTGTCACTGTAGGTGCAGCACCTAAGGTAAGTGGGTGTCCAATTGCAACAGCCAAATCACCAACTAACATTTTGTCACTATTTCCAATTGATATTGGTATCAAATTTGAAGCAACAATTTTTACTAGTCCGATATCAGTTAATCTATCAGATCCAATAATATTTGCTTCATACATTCTTCCATCTTCAAATATAACGCGGACCTCTGTAGAATTATCAATAACATGATGATTAGTCATTATTAACCCATCATTAGAAATTACAACACCTGAACCCCCACCTGCTGATAAAAATTCTCCATCATCAGATAAAGTTCCTACCTGAACTTGAACAATAGTCTTTGTTGCTAATTCAGCTATTGAGACAATCTCAGTTGAGTCTACTCTCGGCATTACGAGCTCTTTTTCTTTTACTGTTTCAGTAATTGTTATCGGCTCAGGTAAAACTATTTCTTCCTGTTCAAAAACTCCAAATAAAAATAAAAAACCCAAAACAATCCCACTAGACACAAGCGCAGAACCCACAACAACATTTAGTGAGCTTTTTTTTCGTTCTGTTTTTTCCTCAATTAAGTCAGAAATATATTTTCTTTGTTCGAACAATTCTTGTTGCGAATAATTGTCTTCTTCCATGTACCTATATTAAGTATGAGTAAATTCTAACCAATATTACAAAGAGTTTTTTTTAAAAGGTTTCAATGTTTGTTTTCTAAAATTATGTATAAGTTGAAAAATCATTTCTGTTTCCTTAAAGTAAAAAGGTAAATGTTATCTGTTAAAAATCTAGAAGTAGTTTATCAGGATGTAATTTTGGTACTGAAAGGTATATCAATAAATTTACCAAGAAATAAAGTGGTAGCTTTATTGGGCGCGAATGGTGCAGGAAAAACTACAGTTCTCAGAGCAATTTCAGGCTTGCTTGATATTCAAAATGGTAAGATTACTAAAGGCGAGATACTTTACGATGAAAAAAATATTGCTAATTCAGATCCTTCTGAAATTGTAAAAATGGGTATATCTCAAGTTTTAGAAGGTCGCCGCATTTTCTCTGAGATTTCTGTACTTGAAAACCTAAAGCTTGGTGCACATACAAATACACAGAATTTTGAAAAAAATGTTGATAGGGTATTTAATTTATTTCCAGTATTAAAAAATAGGGAAGACAACATAGCAGGCTATCTTTCAGGTGGAGAACAACAAATGCTGGCTATTGGCAGAAGCTTAATGTCAGAACCTGATTATCTTCTCCTCGATGAACCAAGTCTTGGTCTTGCGCCCAAATTAGTTGATCAAATTGCAGAACTGGTTTTAGAGATAAATAACTTAGGAGTCTCTGTTCTTCTTGTTGAGCAAAATGCTAACATGGCTCTTAATGTATCTGATCATGCTTACATAATGGAAAATGGAACAATAGTTATGGACAAAAACAGTCTAGAACTTAAAGAGGATGAAGATGTTCAAGAGTTTTATCTTGGTCTAAACTCTAGCTCAAGTGAGCGTAAATCATTTAGAGATGTTAAACATTATAAAAGGAAAAAAAGATGGCTGAGTTGAAGACTTTATTAAAATTTGAAGATGTTTCATTGAGCTTTGGTGGAATTACTGCTTTAAAAAATGTTAGTTTTGATGTCAAGGAAAATAGCATTACTTCAATAATTGGACCCAATGGAGCAGGTAAAACATCTGTTTTCAATTGCATCAGTGGAATATATACACCTGATAGTGGAAGTATTTTTTTTGAAGAGACAAACATTACAAATATGCGTCCAAATGATATCGCAGAACTCGGAATAGCAAGAACATTTCAAAATATAGAATTATTCGAGAATCTTACTGTTTTAGAAAATATTTTAACTGGTGTTCACAGAAGATTAGATTATGGAATTTTATCAGGATTGTTTTATTCTAGTAAAGCCAAAAAAGGTGAATTGTATGCCCGAAAAGCAGCAGAAGATATTATAGATTTTCTTGAAATAGAAGAGTACCGGTATTCTTATGTTATGTCTTTGCCTTATGGAATTCAAAAAAGAGTTGAGCTGGGTAGAGCATTAGCACTCGCTCCTAAATTAATTTTATTAGATGAGCCAGCAGCTGGAATGAATAACGAAGAAACAGAAGATATTGCTAGATTTATAATTGATATTAATGAAGAACTGAAGATTTCAGTTTTACTGGTCGATCATGATATGAATATGGTCACAGATATCGCACATGAAATAACAGTATTAAACTTTGGAGAAAAAATTGCTGATGGTACTCCAAATGAAGTTATTGAAAATTCTTCAGTAATTGAAGCTTATGTAGGGAGCTCAGAAAAATGACATTGAGCATGAAAGAAATAAGAGCTGAAGTAGAAGAAACTGGTGGTAAAACACCGCTACTCAGAGTTAAAGAATTAGGAGAAAGATTTCCTGAGAGTATTGCTTTAAGAAATAAGGAATTTGGAATATGGTATGAAATAACTTATCTTGATTTTTGGAATAATTGTACATACTTAGCCTCTGCATTAATGAATTTTGGTGTCAATAAAGGTGATAAAGTTGCTGTTCATTCTGAAAACAGACCTGAGTGGTTTATATCAGACCTAGGAATACAGGCTGCTGGTGCAGTAACTGTTGGCTTATACCCAACAAATCCAAAATCGGAGGTTGAATATTTACTTGGACATTCTGAAACAGTTATTTTATTTGCTGAAGATCAAGAACAGGTTGATAAAGCACTTGCGGTTCGTGAAAATTTACCATCTTTAAAAATGATTGTTTATTTTGACAAGAAAGGCATGTATAAATATGATTCCGAATACCTTATTTCTTATGATGAATTTCTTGAAATTGGAAAAGAAAAATTAGAAACAAATATTGATTATATCCTTCATACAATTGACAATATTGAAGATGATGATCTAGCTCTGTTAGTTTATACTTCTGGCACAACCGGACCTCCAAAAGGCTCAATGATTACACATGGAAATTTGAGCTGGGTAAGTGGAAATTTAGTCACTACAGTATTTGTTGAGTCAGTAAAAACAAAGAATCCACAATTCCTATCCTATCTTCCTTTGTGCCACATTTTTGCAAGACTGACTGATCTTTTAATTGCAACTCAGTTAATTGCTACAATTAATTTTTCTGAATCAACAGATACAGTGCAATCTGATTTAGTTGATATTCAGCCAGACTTTTTTCCTGCAGTGCCAAGAATATGGGAAAGAATGTACTCAACTAGCTTAGTAAAGATGAGAGATGCAACATTTTTCAAGAGGATATTGTTTAATTTTTCATTGAAGCTTGGAAACATAGCTACTGAAAGACGTTTAAATAAATCATTTAATGATGCAATTGCACAAGTATTACTTTTAGTAGCTCATGTATTGTCTTTTAGATCACTGAAGAAAAAATTAGGATTAAGTAAAATTTCCATTGCTATTTCTGGTGCAGCTCCAATTGCCCCTGAAGTGCTGAAATTTTTTATGGCTTTAGGAGTACCAATTTTTGAAGCATATGGCATGACAGAAAATTGTGCGTATGTTACATCTAATGATTTTGAGAGCATTGAAATCGGCTCTGTTGGAAGACCACATGCAAATTGTGAAATTAAAATCGCTGATGATGGAGAGATTCTTACAAGACACGGGGGAACTTTTAAAGGATATTTTAAAGATGAACAAAGTACAAGAGAAGTTATCGATGAAGAAGGGTGGCTACATACAGGTGACGTTGGTGAGATTACCGAAAGAGGCAGTTTGATAATAACTGATAGAAAAAAGGATATCATTATGACAAGTGGTGGTAAAAATGTTTCACCTTCCGAAATAGAAAATAAAATCAAAGCGTCACCATTTATAAAAGATGCTCTCGTTGTTGGTGATAAAAGAAAATTTTTATCTTGCCTTGTTGCAATCGAATTTGAAACTGTTTCAAATTGGGCTTTGAGAAAAAAAATTCCTTTCACAACATATAGAGATTTAACAGAAAAGCCTGAAGTCAGAGATCTAGTCTCTAAAGAGATTATTCGTGCAAACGAAGAAACATCTTCATTACGAGTAAGAAAGTTTGAATTAATACCAAAAGAGCTTGATCATGAAGATGGTGAATTGACTGCTACCCAAAAAATAAAAAGAAATGTGATTATTGAACAATTTTCTGAGCTAGTAGAAAGTATGTATAAATAATATGACTTTTTTCATTCAAGTCTTTATAGAGGGAATAGCACTTGGTGCGGTTTACTCCTTGGTAGCTTTGGGATTTGTAATTATTTTTAAAGCCACTGACGTTTTGAGTTTTGCGCAACCTGCTCTTGCCGCATTAGGCGCAGGATTTATATGCTTTTTTGCAACCGAAGCAGGAATTAACTTTTGGTTGTCATTGTTAATTGGTATATTTCTTACCGGTGCGGTAGGTCTTTTAATTGAAAGAACAGTTTTAAGACAAATGGTTGGTGAACCAGTATTTTCTGTTGCTGTAATAACTATTGGTGTCGATATTCTGATAAGAACATTTTTGGACGATTGGATAGGAGATGAGCCAAGATTTTTGGGTGATTCTTTTACATCATATGGCAATTTTGGTTCTTTTAGCATTGGAGAATTTAATTTCAAATATTTGGAAATGGCAGGATTATTTGTTGCATTTGTTGTAATACTTTTGTTAAACCTATTCTTTAAAAAATCAAGGTATGGTCTTGCAATGTTGGCAACATCCTTTGACCAAGAAACTGCGTTAGCTCAGGGTATTAATGTTGGACGAGTTTTTGGACTTGCTTGGTTTATTGGAGGACTGCTAGCTGCAATTGCAGGATTTGTTTTTACTGGTGGATTTAACACCCTGACACAACTTAGTTTTGTTTTAGCGCTTAGAGCTTTGCCCGCAGTAGTAATTGGTGGACTTGATTCTATACCTGGCGCCATAGTCGGTTCACTCATAATAGGAATCACACAAAGCCTAGCTGGTTATTATCAGTACTCAATAGAAGACTACTTTGATATAAACCTAGGTCTTGGTTTTTCTACAGTTGCACCATATATAATTATGTTTTTTATTTTGCTTGTTAAACCAGAAGGTTTATTTGGAACAAAAGAAGTTGAAAGAGTTTAACTATGAAAGATAGATTATCTTTTTACAATTCTTATAAAGAAGAACACAAAATTTTTAACAACAAAGTACAAAGATTTTGGGCAATTTTTGGAGTATTCCTTTCTATGTACCTTCTAATCACTATTGATGATGTTTGGTTATTTTTGTTGACTTTAGCAATGATGACAACAATTGGTGCTTGGGGTTTAAATATCGTTTCTGGTTTTGCAGGGCAGATTAGTTTGGCTCACGGAGCATTTATTGGAATCGGTACATACACTGCATTTGTTCTTGGTGGAAAAATTGGCTCAAGTGTATTGTCTTATGGCTTGGATATGACAATCTGGCTACCTTTATCAGGGATAATTCCAATGCTTTTTGGCATTATGATATCTCCAGTGACTTCAAAATTAAAAGGGCTTAATCTAGGTTTATTTAGCATTGGAATTGTATATTTTGTATTACATATATTTCAAAACTTTAAGACTGTAACTGGTGGATCAGGCCTAGGAAGAAAATCACCAGATTTTATACTTTTTGGTTTCAACTTCGAGGAAGGTGTTACATTAGGTAATTTTGTTTTAAATGAAAATAATTTAATTGCTATATTTACCCTATTTGTATTAATTTTATCTGGATTTGGTGTAAAAAATATTGCTAGAACAAAGATTGGTAGAGCTTTTTTTTCTATAAGGGATAGGGATATTGCAGCTGAGGCAATTGGTGTTGATCTTCTTAGGTACAAGGGAATTGCGTATGCAATATCATCTTTTTATGCAGGTGTATGCGGTGCATTATTGTTTACCTTTACTGGTGGAGTTGAACCAAACCAATTTAATTTTGTATACTCAATAACATTCATCGCGATTGTCATAATCGGTGGTGCTGGAACAGTATTGGGTCCGTTATTTGGAAGCTTCTTTTTTATCTTAATGCCATCCATAATTCAAGAACTTATTCATTTTTTTGGGTTATTTGAGCAATCAACTTTACTTAATCTAGCTCAAATTGAAAGGCTAGTATTTGGAATATTTATTATTGTATTCCTAATATTTGAACCACGAGGTTTATGGGGAATTTGGTTTAGGTTACGCAATTATTTTAAAGCTTGGCCTTTTTCCTACTAACTAGAAATTTTCCTAGTAATATTAAAGCATTAGTACTAATAATTTAGGGGGGGGTAATGAATTCAATTTCTTTGCGTAAGCGAAGTCTGATTATATTATCAATTTTAGCCTTAATCATGGTAATGTGTGGCGGAGGAGCTACTGAGGAAGAAGCAACAGAAGAAGTTGTTGAAGAAGTAGTAGAAACTCTTGATTCACCGGCAGTAACTACCGCGAAATCTGTAAAAACAGATTTTGGTGTTACTGAAGAACCATGTCCTGAGGTAATAGGTAATTTTCCTACAAATGCTGATCAAGCAAAAGGATGTATTTACCTTGGAGTTTTAAGCGATTATACAGGTCCTTTCGGTGCTGCTGGTTTACCAGTTGAAGTCGGCATAAGATCTTACTGGGCTTGGAAAAACCTAACAGGTTGTTTGGGTGACTATTGTGTAGCTGTTAAAGAAGCAGCAGACACTGGTTATAATCCACAAAAACATTTAGAAGAATACAATGCAATGAGAGATGACATTGCTGCACTAGCATTGTCACTCGGAACGCCATTAACTTTATTTATTCTTGATGAATTAGATAAAGATAATATGCTTGCAGCACCATTAAGTTGGTATTCTGGCTGGTCTTTTGACTCAGTCGATAAGGGACTTATCATTGAATACGGTTCAACTTATTGTGCAGACGGTATGAATGGTCTTGATTGGAGTTTAGATAACTTACCAGTAGATATAAAGACTATTGGAATAGTTGCACAACAAGACGACTACGGTCTTGATTATGCTGCTGGAGTTAAAACTGCAGCTGCTGCCAGAGGTGTTGAGGTCGCTTGGGAGTATTTATATGCACCCGGACAATTCGACGTTACTCAGGCTGTTGGCTTGCTTGTAACTAAACCAGTAGATGCATATTTTCCTGCAGTAGATCCAGGAAGTATGGCGCAAATGGCTGGTGGTGCAGCACAAAATGGAGTTGTACCAATAACTATGATGGCAACACCGTCATATTCAGGTCAGTTTGTCATAGAAGGATCACCTGTGAAAGGATTATTTGAATCCGGAGCTTTTTATATTTCTTCTGTTTTCGCTCCTTATGGTGGAGATACACCAGGACATGAAAATATGAGAACTATTTTGGCCGGAGCAGGTGTTGAATCAACCAGCGTATACATAGTTGCTGGTTGGGCTTCACAACAGCACATTTCTAGTGCTCTTGAGGCTGCAATAAAAGGAACTGATCTTACAAGAGCAGGTATCAGAAGAGCGGCAGCTAATGTTCCAGTTTCTTCTGATGGAATGTTCCCATCAAAGACTCTTGGAGCCAATGTGCAAACACCAGTTAGCGTTATGACAACGCCTAACGGTGCACTACCGGGTGGAACAGCAATATTAAATAATGGATATACTGGTCCAACAGGTGAAGGTTATGACTGGTCAGGAGGACCTTGTTCATAAACTTTTAAAATAAAATTTAAAGAGCCGGTTTTTAACCGGCTCTTTATTTTTTTTTAAATCTATTATTCATCTATGTACAATTTGTCAAGGAAAAATAAACGGCTTTTGATTATTTTTCTTATTGCATTTATATCAATTTCCTCATTATCGCTTATTAATACGGATTACTACTTTATGTCACCGGGTCCGCCATACCAGTGGGAAATTGAATATGAAAGCCTAGATAATTACGAATTTGAAGGCAACCTATATCAATTAACCGTAAGGAGAGACGAAGCAAATGCCTTAATTTATGCTTGGTCCTATATTAGTGATGCAGTTGATTTGTATCCAAGAGAAGTAATTTTACCTAAGGGCGTAAGTCCCGAGGAATTAAGCCAGATTAGTATCCAAAATATGAAA
>CACAQC010000007.1:0-36885 GCA_902534495.1 uncultured Candidatus Actinomarina sp.
TGGTTCGACCCAAATAGAGTCGCCTATGCAGCGGAATTTATAGAATCAAAATTAATTGAACGAGATCCAAGCAATACAGCTAGTTATCAAGCAGCTGGAGACGCTTACGGTAATGTTTTGAATAGCTTGACAGGACAGGTTTCACAATTAATTGCATCAATACCTTCTCAAAACCGAAAACTCATTACAACACATGAGTCTTTAGGTTATTTAGAAGCTAAATTCGGACTTGAAGTGCTTTCAACTATTATTCCTGATTTAGATTCTTCAAACGAGATATCACCTTCACAGCTTGTTGGTGTTATCGATGTAATTGAAGACAATAATATAAAGGTAATCTTTATTGAGGCTGAAGCCCCATCTGTTTACTCAGAAACAATTGTTGCAGAAACAGGAATAAAAGCCGTTGAAGGATTATGGGTGGAGACACTCAGGCCGGGTCAAACCTATCCAGAGTTCTTAATTACAGCTGTTGAATTAATTGTGGAGAATTTAACAAATACTGATTAAATTTATTGTAGATAACTTTCGTTACCCAATAAGAAAGAAATCACAATGAATTCAACAAAAGATAAAGTATTTGACAACACAGCAATCATCGTATCTGATGGTTGCTGTGTTCAACTTGGGAACACTCAAGCATTAGATGACGTCACCTTTTCTATCACTAAAGGGAAAAAAGTTGCAGTAGTTGGACCAAATGGTGGTGGAAAGTCTACATTATTTAACGCATTAGCTGGTTTAGTTCCGGTAGTTAATGGTTCTTTGAAAATTAACGGGCTGAGCCCACAAGATGCAAAAGGGTCAATTAGTTATGTTCCTCAGAGAGATTTAATAAATCGAAATTTTCCACTTTCTGTAAAACAAGTAGTTGAAATGGGTTTAGTAAGTAAAAACTCTTTAAATCTTTTTTCAAGAAAGCAAATAAATTTAAAAATCAAAGAAGCACTTGAAAACGTAGGTCTATCTGAAAAAATAAATGAAAGCATTAATAATTTATCTGGTGGTCAGTTCCAAAGAGTTTTAATAGCAAGAGGGCTTGCTCAGGATGCAGATATTTTACTATTGGATGAAGCTTTCAGCGCTGTCGATGTAGGCGCACAAGAAGACATCATGAGCTTAATAAGTGATATTAACTTAGATGGAAAAACGATTTTAGTGGCGACCCATGATATAAACAATCTTGAAGAAAAATTTGATGAGGTTCTTTGTTTAAATAGACACTGCTGTGCTTACGGCAATCCATCTGAAGTCTTAACCAAAGATGTAATTAAAGAACTGTATGGTTCACACTATGAGATGTTCAAAAGCCATACTCCAGAGAGTCATGAAAAAAATAATGATTGAGATAATAATTGATCCTTTTAAATATGAATTTATGATTCGTTCTCTTATCACAGCAACAGCTTCGGGAATTATGTTGTCAATACTGGGACCTTTTGCAATCAACAGAAATATGGGTTTTATGGCTGATGCAATGGCTCATGCCACACTTCCAATTATCGCAGTGGGTGTATTTTTAGGTTTTAGTATTTCTGAATTAGGGGTTCCAGCATCTATATTGATTGCATTTTTCCTGGGTTATATAATTAAAAATTCAAATGTAGGTGAGGATACTGCAATAGGGATTATTTTTTCATCGTTTTTTGCATTAGGATTTATTTTGATTTCAATACTTAATGTAACAATTAATTTAGAGGATTTATTATTTGGACAAATATTAGCAGTTAGCAGCTTTGATGTATTTATAGTTACTGCAATGTGTATTTCCGTAGTCAGTTTGATCATAATATTTTTCAAACAGTTGCTTTTCTACTCTTTTGATCCGATTGGTGCTGAAGTTAAGGGTCTAAATACAAACTTTTTAAATTATTTATTTCTTGTTATATTGTCGGTAGCAATTGTAGCTTCTCTTCAAACTGTTGGCATTATTTTAGTTCTAAGTATGCTTCTTATTCCAGCTGCTGCATCGAAGCAGATAACAAAGACATTTGTTTCTTCTATATACGTAAGTATTCTCTTTGGTGTATTTTCTTCAGTTTCAGGACTTTATCTTTCTTACTTTTTTAATTTACCTTCAGGACCAACCATGTCTATGGTTGCAACTTCCCTTTTTATTGTTTGCTTTTTCCTAAATAAATTAAAAAAAACAAAAATTTAATAAAATAATGTACTCGATTTGGCTTACAAGTTCAGAACATGACGAAGAAATTTACAGTTTAATTCAAAGATTTGCAGATGAAGAAGGTCAAGATGCATTTATACCCCATGTAACGCTGGTCACACAAATCTCTACTCGAGAAAAAGCAGCTAAAATTCTAAACGAACTTTTAAAGAACAAATGCAGTATTCTTTTTGATAAAATTTCAGTTGGTAATACCTACTTCCAGAAACTTTTCCTAGAGTCTTCTGATAACTCATACTTTTTTAAATCTATCTCAAATATTCAAGGTTGGCCAAGTTTATGGGTACCTCATTTATCGTTGTACTACGGGGATGAGTTACCCAAATCTTATGACCTGAGGGAGCTCAATAAACTCATCCCTGTAGCACTCACTTTTGACACTATTGCTGTTTACAAAACAGGACCTCAAGTGTCAGAGTGGAAGGAGATAACCACTCTTTATTTGGATTGATTCCAAAACAACAAATATATTTGTGATACCTAAACAATTGCGAAACTTTCATTTGAAAAATCTATTGATAAGCTTTGCGATGTAGATATCATTGAAAAATTACTTTCACCAACACCAAGAATTGCCGGAATATTGTGCTCAGCACACCTTATCGCCATGTGAGAATTTGGTCCCCCATACTGGGTAATCAAGGATTTGATTTTGTAATTAAAAATCCAATCCCATCCAGGGTCTGCTGCTGGAATAACTACAATTTTATTATCGAGGTCATAAGGCTGATTTGAATATTTATCTAGAAGTAAAACTTTTCCAGAAACTGTCCCTTGTCCAATGTAATTTCCGTCTTTGCTCATTTCCTCATATAAATAAAAATCATCAGATGACGAGATTAAATCAGGCATTAATGTATTTTTAAGATCTAAATTAATTGTATTTTCCTGGTTAAATTCAATATTTAGCCGTTGAAAAAGTTGTTCGTCGCTTATATTATGCTTTTCTATCTCATTCAAAATACCGTCAATTCCTTTTGTGTAGTAAAATTTTGAATTCTCTCTTGTTGCAATAGCGGTCTGAAACATTTCAACCCAGGCTGATGCGGTGTATGGAATATTGTTTAATTCAAAATATTTATCAATATTTGAAAATATAGCTTTTTGCAATGAAATATTTTCATCTTGGGGTTCACTATTATGAACCAACAGCTCTGTAAACTCTAAATTATTTTTTAGATTAGATGAAGATAGATTATAGTTACCGGCCCTTATGTGTCCATAAATGTCTAAAAAGCTACTGAGACTTTTTTTTCCAAGTTTGACCTGATAGGCATCCGACTTCATTTTCGTACTTATCGACTTTACTGACAACAGTAATGAGTTCTTTTGTGCTTCAGAAATTACATTTTTTCTCAAAAGATTGTTTAATTGAGCAAAATACACAAATCCCAGCCTTGAATGATGAGTAAACGGCAACGCCATATTGTCTCTAATAAATTCAATATTTTCTTTTTTAGAGTATTCAAAATTCCCATCAAGCAAAGAGAATGCCCTTAACATAGTTTCATTATTTTTTTCTAGGGTTGATTTGTTTAAGCTATCAATTTCAATTAAGTCCCGATGCCATTTATGAATCTCCTCTGGGCTAATAATGTCTTTATATTCAATTGCAAATTCACCCTCAGTATCAAAGACATATGACGATCGAGAGATATTAAATTCAATTGAATCATGTAAATGTGGGTTCTCCTTCAATTTTTCTAATTGATGCTTTATTATTTCCTCACAGCTATCGACTTGTAAGCTTCTAGTTAAAAAACTATTTAAACTATGGTTTACATTTATGTAAGCCACATTATTGAAAAGTTCCATTAATTTAGCCGGTTTATATTTTCTATAACCAAATTCACCACGCTGCATATTCCATGTTGAGTCTGTAAACATAAATTTGTACAAGCCAAATGCAACATTGTCGGGTTTTTTTCCAATCATTTCGGCTGGATTCATGTCTGACATGTTGCTAAATAGCTGATTGACACCAAAACGATCGATTGTAGTTTCTTTTAAAGCTTCATATTTTTTGACATTCTGCTCAATAACTTTCTTCTCTGCAAATATCAAATCCTTATAAACTTTTTTTTCCATCAGAGGCCGTACTTGTAAAAGCAGAGGAGAAGAATTGCTATCTAGAACCATTTCAATGTCTAAATGTTTGTTCTCAAATAAATCTTCTAGTTTTGTCAGAATTTTTAGATATATAGAATATTCATCATATTTTTTTGGCAACTTGTTTATCGATCTATGAACATAAAAATTTTTAATCTGATTGTATTTTCCAGATGTAACCGCATCAGTTTCTGGCCCATTATAAATTGAAAATGAACGATAAAGAGAGTCTGTTCCAACCTTAAAAGATGTAAGCACAGATACGCTCTTTGCGTTTTTTATATAATCTTGCAAAATTACTGTTTGATTGGCATCTTTTTCATAGCTATTTAAAACCTGATTCCATGATTCTTTTATATCGTCTATTCTTTCCTTGCTAATTGGTCCGATGGAAAGATATTTACCTGCATTAGATGAGCTTTCCAAGTCTTCATTAGAACTATTGCTTCTTATCATTATTTCTTCTGAAAAATCATAAAGAATTTCGTTAATATTTCCTATATCTTCCAAAGAAAGCTCTCTAAAGTATGGAATTTCTATATCCGTATGATTTGCTACAAACTCAAGGTTTTTAGCTTTATTACCATAATTTATTTGATCATCCATTTTTCACCTATTTTTTGACTGACTCCAAAGCTACTTGAACTTTTTCAGACGGAAATTCGTAATCAACCATTTCTCCACTCAAAAAGTTTTCATAAGCTTTCATATCAAAGTGACCATGTCCACACATTGCTGTCAAAACAGCAATACTTTCAGAATTTTGGTCGGCATCTTTCACTGCTCTAATTGCAGATGCAATTGCATGAGTTGCTTCTGGAGCAGGAACTATGCCTTCTGTTTTAGCAAATAGTTGACCAGCTTCGAAACATTCTTTTTGGCCAATTGCTTCTGCTTCTATTGCTTTGTCTTCGTAAAGTGCACTCACAAGAGGAGCCATTCCATGGTATCTTAACCCACCGGCATGAATAGGATCTGGGACAAAACTTGAACCAAGAGTGTGCATTTTGACAACAGGTGCCATACCTACTGAATCCCCAAAGTCATATGTGTAAACACCTTTAGTTAATGAAGGGCATGCCTCTGGTTCAACCGCACGAATAATAGTTTTTTGCTCTGTTTTCATATTGTTCCTAGCAAACGGTGAAAATAGCCCAGTAAAGTTTGAACCTCCACCAGTACAACCAACAATTATATCTGGGTAGTCATCAGCCATCTCCATTTGTTTCAGTGCTTCAAGACCAATTATTGATTGGTGCATTAGAACATGATTTAGCACGCTTCCTAATGCGTATCTTGTTCCTTCTTCCTTTCTTGCAACCTCAATTGCTTCAGAGATTGCTATTCCAAGGCTTCCTGGAGTATTTGGATCTTCTGATAAAAATTGTTTACCGATATCAGTCCTTTCAGATGGGCTTGGATGGACAGTAGCCCCATATATTTCCATCATTGTTTTTCTGTAAGGCTTTGACTCAAAAGATGCTGCTACTTGAAAAACTTCAAGTTCAATTCCAAAGGCTTGGCATGCAAATGACAAAGCTGAACCCCACTGACCAGCACCCGTTTCTGTAACCATTTTTTTTATTCCTTCTTCCGCGTTGTAATATGCTTGAGGAATTGCAGTATTTGGTTTGTGAGAACCTGATGGTGATCCACCTTCGTATTTATAATATATTCTTGACTTTGTTCCCAAAGCTTTTTCAAGCCTTAAAGCTCTATACATCGGTGAAGGCCTGTATAGCTTATACAAATCTAAAACGGGTTCAGGAATATCTATATAACTTTGGTCAGATACTTCCTGCAAAATCAATCCCATTGGGAATAACGGTGCTAAATCCTCTGGGCCGATTGGATCCATTGTCTGTGGATTCAACTGCGGTGGTAAAGGATTTGGTAAATCAGGCACGATGTTGTACCACTGTTTTGGAATATCATTTTCATCTAATAAAAATTTGTACTGTTCTTTCATCTTTACTCCTTTGTTTGGGTTGAGCCCGGAGTTTTAATTTCAGTGACAGTAACAAAAAAACCGGGCTGTGCCCGGTTTAAGAACTAACTAGTGGGGCACCTACCTATGTAGTTGACCACCAATTCCAGCTAGTTACATTTTTCATTACCTATAAGTTACCAAATAATACTTAAGATGCAAAATTTATTTAAGTATAATTTTTAATTCTCCTATTCTTTATTAAATGGAAAACATAATACAAGCTACAAAGTTAACCAAAATTTATGGAGAAAAAGAAACCAGTGTTACAGCACTCGACAATGTAGATGTCCAATTTAACGAAAATGAATTTACAGCAATAATGGGACCTTCTGGTTCTGGTAAGTCAACATTGCTTCACTGTTTAGCAGGTTTAGACAGACCAACATCAGGACAAATATTCCTGAAAGATCAAGATATATCAACTTTAAATGACAAACAATTAACAAAAATTAGAAGAGATAGTTTTGGATTTGTTTTTCAAGCTTTTAATTTAATACCAACCCTAACAGCTGAAGAGAATATAACCTTGCCAGCATCCATTTCAGGTAAAAAACCAGATATGGATTGGATTAAACAAGTTGTAGAAACAGTTGATATCGGTGACAGATTAACACATAGGCCTAATGAGTTATCTGGTGGTCAACAGCAGAGGGTTGCTGCTGCCAGAGCAATGGCAACAAAACCAGAGGTTATTTTTGCTGATGAGCCTTCAGGAAACTTAGACTCCAAATCAAGCAAAGAGCTCTTAACTTTCATGAAGTCTGTAGTGGAGGAATTAAACCAAACAATAATAATGGTGACACACGATCCATATGCTGCCTCTTATGCAAGCAGAGTAATTATGCTTAAAGATGGAAGTATTGCAAGCGATTTAAACGAACCAACTCAAGAAGAAATTGTTGCAGAGGTTACAGCACTCACTAATATCTGATGTTTGGTTTTACAAAACGCCCTCTTTTTTTGATTGCATGGAAAAACTTAAAAACCTATCCCGTTAGGATTTTTCTCACTACGTCTTCCATTATTCTTGGTGTCGCAGTAATAATTGCTTCAAACATATTTTCAGAAAGTAATAAATCTGCGTTCGATAACTTATTTTCAGGAATTTATGAAGGAGTTGACTTAGTTGTACAGCCGATCCAGGAAGATTTTGCACAGGGCTTTAGTGGAGATGGAGGACAGGGTCCTATTTCTTTCGAGGTAAAAAAAATACCCGATAATAGAATTCAGGAGATTACAAACTTGCCTAGTGTAAAAGCTGCATGGGGTGAAGTTTTAGGTTTTGCACAATTCATAAAAATTGTAGATGGCGAAACAGTATTAATTTCAAATGGATTCGCTCCTACATTTGGTGCAGCATGGGACAGTAATCCATATGCACAGCAGTGGTCACTTGTAGAGGGAGAACCCCCAACAAATAAAAAAGAAGTTGTCATGGACGTCGTAACTGCTGAAAATCATAATTTTTCAGTCGGAGATAGGGTGACAGTTCTTGCTGGTGCGACACCTGCATCATTTACAATTGTTGGAATCGCAGAGTTTGCTAATGTTGGTGCACCAGGTGGTGCAACTTTTGCTTTATTTGAATTTAGAACTGCCCAAGCCCTTCTTGATTCAAAAGGAGAAGTAGACCTTATCAATGTAGTTATAGAAAACAATTTTGATATCAACGATGTAAAAAATGATATAACAAACCTAGATTCAGAAAATTTAAATGTAATCAACGCTCAAGAAGCTGCAGCCGAACAAGCTGATTCAATTAAACAGGGTCTAGATTTTTTTAACACAATACTTAATGTTTTTGCAGGGATTGCAATTTTTGTTGGTGCTTTTATTATTCAAAATACTTTCAGAATACTTTTACTCCAAAGAACAAAAGAACTGTCTTTGCTTAGAGCACTAGGCACATCTAAAAGACAGATCTACAGGTTGGTCATATCTGAGTCTTTGTTCATGTCAATAATAGGATCAGGGCTCGGTATAGCTCTAGGTATTGGACTAGCAGTAGCAGTTAAAGAGGGGTTACAGTATTTTGAATTCGGTCTTCCTGACGGCCCTTTGGTTCTGACTACAGAAGCTGCAATCACAGGATTAATTATTGGTATTACAGTTACGATCTTTTCTTCTCTGCTCCCTGCCAGAAAAGCTTCACAAGTAAGTCCAATGGAAGCAATTAGAGATAGTGTTTCAACCCCACAAAGAAAATCTTTACTTACAAGACTTTTGTTTGGCTCGATAATTTCTATTGTTGGATTTGGAGTACTGTTTGGAGTTTTGTACGACTTCTTAGATCTCCCAACCTTATCATCCTTGCAACAAGTTGGATTTGGTGCAGGTGTTATATTTATTGGAATCTCAGTTGTAACCCCGTCTATTACAAAGCCTTTTGTTTTTATATTTGATAAAATTTACAACTTATTATTTGGAATTTTAGGCAAATTAGCAACTGAAAACTCTAAAAGAACTCCAAGAAGAACTGCATCTACAGCTTCTGCTTTGATGATTGGCCTTACATTGATTTCTTTAGCAAATGTTATTACAACTTCGTTTAAGGCACAGGCAGAGTCTCTAATTAGCGAAGTTATTCTTGCAGACTATCAGGTGAGTGCAGCAAATGTTTTTGCTTCTCCAGGTATTCCAACAGGTTTGTCTGAGGAACTTTTACAGCTCGATGAAGTAACCAAGCTCTCAAGAACAAGAGCAACAGTTGTTGGATTTAACGATAGACCTTTGATTTTGGGTGCTGTTGACGAGACTGTTTTTGATCTCGTAAAAACTGATGATGTATCAGGAGATAGAAAAGACTTTCTTAATGAGAACGCTATCGGAATATTAAAACAAACTGCGGAAAGAGAAGAGCTTTTTGTTGGAGACGAAGTTGTTTTAACAATTCCTGAAGAAGGGGAAAGAACATTTACAGTGTCTTACATATTTGACTGGACTACACAACCTCCAGCAGAATTTTTTGTCTTACTTGAAAATAATTCTTTTTTTGCGGAGGAGTCTTTAGACACAGAACTATATTTCAATGTTGATAAAAAAACTCCAGAGTTAGAAGAAAAAATTAATGCAATTGTTGATGAATATCCAGGAGTAGAAATAAGAGATGAAGATGGTCTGGTTGAAGAGGCAAACAACCAAATTCAGTTACTTTTAAATGTAATATACGGATTCTTGTCGATATCTATTTTTGTAGCACTTTTTGGAATAACCAACACACTATCACTTTCTGTTTTTGAAAGAACAAGAGAAATAGGTCTTATGAGAGCTATAGGTACTTACAGAAAACAAATTAGAAGAATGATATTTATTGAATCATCGATAATTTCAATATTCGGAGCAGCATTAGGAACAAGTCTAGGTATATTTTTTGCTTGGAGCCTCATACAAACCCTTGCTGACGAAGGGTTCACTGTGTTCGCAGTGTCTATCCCTCAGACAGCATTATGGATTGGAATTTCGATTATTGCAGGAGTAATCGCTGCAATACTTCCTGCAATTCGAGCATCCAGACAAAATATTCTTGAAGCCATCTCTTATGAGTAAAACATACAGGACTTAAAATTACAATATGGCTCAACAAGAAATAATTAATTTACTATCTGAGATGGTAAAAATTCCATCCATAAGTTCTGATAAAGATCATAGAGATGATGTGGATGCTTCGGCCCAATTCGTAGAAAACTTATTTGCAGACCTTGGTCTCAATACGCAAGTTATAAAAGTACCAGGAGGAATGCCTGCTGTAGTCGCTCACACTGAGATTGATCCGGATAAAAAGACTGTACTTTTATATGCTCACCATGATGTTCAGCCTGTCGGAGATATAAGTTTATGGAACACTGACCCTTTTCAACCAGAAATGATTGATGGAAGACTATTTGGTAGAGGATCTGGAGATAATAAATCTGGAGTAGTGGTACATTACAACGTCATAAAAGAATTAATTGATGAACTGCCTGTAAACATAAAAGTGTTTATTGAAGGTGAAGAAGAAATTGGGTCTCCAACAATGGCTCTATTCATAGAGCAAAACAGAGAAGCGCTTGAGGCAGATGTAATAATTATTGCCGATTCTGGAAATGTAAAAATTGGAGTACCAACTATTACAACAACACTTAGAGGTTTAGTTGATGGAATTATTGAAGTTGATCAACCAATGAGGCCAATTCATTCAGGTGTTGGAGGAGGTGTTGTGCCAGATGCTTTTATGGTTCTCAGTAGAATCATTTCCTCGTTTCACGATGACAAAGGAAATCTCATGATAGAAGGTTTAACTTCTACAGATATGAAAGTTACCGAACTTGAGGAGTCCTTTCTTAAAAAAATGCTTGGCTCAGATGATATTGCCCTTTTTGATACTGAAAGTATTTCAAAGAGGCTCTGGTTAGAACCAGCGTTAGATGTACTTGCAATCGACGCCCCGCCAGTAAAAGAAGCTGTTAACTTAGTTATTCCAAAAGCTAGGGCAAAAGTCAGTTTAAGACTTCCGCCAACAGAAGACCCAGACCATGCAATGAAAATGCTCGAGGACCACATCATGAAAAATATTCCTTGGGATGCATCCGTTAAGTTTATTCCAAACTCTAAAGGCTCGGGAGTTGTGGCAGATCCAAACAAACCTTTCACTACAGAATTAGTAAATAGTTTTAACTCTACCTGGGAAAATGAAACTGCATATATAGGAGTAGGTGGATCAATTCCTTTTGCTAATGATTTTGTCAGAGAGTTTCCAAATGCAGAACTTGTTTTAATTGGGGCTGCTGATGAAGAACTAGGAAATGCTCATGCTCCAAATGAGAGCGTACAAATCGACCATATTGAGATGCTTATCGAAAGTCTTGTTAAGACTTTGAAGAATTTCTAGATCCTAAAACTACACAAATGGAAATAGGAATAGACTCCTTTGCTAAGAAGACTTTAACAAATCAAGGAGGCACTGTTGACGATGATGCAAAGGCTATGTCTGAGCTCATTGAACGAATTGTACATGCCGACAAAGTTGGTATTGATGTTTTTGGTCTTGGCGAACACCATAGAGAAGAGTTTTTAGATTCTGCAGCTCATAATATACTTTCGGCTGCAGCATCAAAAACGGATAACATTCGATTAACCAGTGCGGTCGCAGTAATTAGTGCAATGGATCCAGTAAGATTATTTCAAAATTACTCAACATTAGATTTGATTTCTAATGGCAGAGCAGAAATAGTTGCAGGCAGAGGATCTTTTACAGAAGCTTTTCCTTTATTTGGACTTAACTTTAGTGATTATGATGACCTTTATGCTGAAAAACTTGACCTTCTTTTGAAAATAAGAGATGAACAACAAGTTACTTGGTCCGGAAGATTTAGACCATCTCTAGAAAATCAGATTGTTTATCCAAGGCCTGTTCAAAATAAATTACCAATATGGGTAGGTGTTGGAGGAACTCCCGCGTCATTTGTTCGAGCAGGTTCCTTAGGCCTACCTCTTATGATTGCTGTAATTGGAGGTGAGACACATAGGTTTAAGCCGTTGGTTGATCTTTACTATAAAGCAGCTGAAGAGGCAGGACATGAAAAATCTTCCTTGAAAATAGGACTTCACTCACTTGGCTTTGTGGCAAACACAAAAGAAGAAGCAGTGGAAAAATACTATCCGGGCTATAAAGTTTGGTTTAACCAAATTGGCAAAGAGCGTGGCTGGCCGCCAGTTACTATGGAGAGATTTGAACAACAAATTGGTGACTTAGGCGCCTATGTTATTGGAGATCCAGAAGAAGTTGCTGATAAATTAGTCAGACATAGTAAGGCTTTGGGAGGTATTTCACGTTTTACTTTTCAAATAGACAATGCTGGTCTGTCTCATGATGACCTTCTTCAGACATTTACCCTCATCGGGCAAAAAGTAAAACCGTTAGTTCTCAAAAAGTCCTAGATTTACACAAACTTTAAACAAATTTAACAAAATCCAACACAAGCCCAATAAAAATTTTGTAGAATAGCCATGTAATTTAGGGAAGTTAAATTACACCAACAAATTAATAAACGGAGCTTATGGAAGGTAGGTTATCTTATGAAAACATTTTTTACGCAACCAATCGGCAATTTAGCAAGACAAAACGCTATTACATTTTTAGTCTTGAATCTTTTATTTGTAGCATTACAGCTATCAGGCACAACAGCACTTGATGCGCTTGAAGATTTGATAAACTTCATCTGGGGTTTCTCTCTCGCAACAATAGTTATTACTGCATATTATCTTGCTGAAGATCATGTTCCAGATTATTGGAGATCAGCACACAGCATTTTAGCTACAGTCATAATATTCGGAACATTTCTTGAAATTACTGAATTAGAGGATGGATTTCTACCAATGTACTTTTTTTGGGCATTTAATTCATTAATTTATAGCGTTACTCTCAGAGGTAATGGAGTATTTCGTCCAATTTATGAGAACATGACAATACTTGGAGCACTGTTTCTACTTATTGGAAGCTCAGCAACTCTATTTTTTGGCTTTGAGCCTTCAGATTCCTTTCAACAATTTGGATTTATTGGATGGCTTGTTTTGATAATTGGTTTTAGTTTAGGAAATTATTTTGCCTGGGGCGATAAATCAATCACAAGCAATGAAGTGGATTAAAAATGACAATAACTAATTCAAGGGAATAGTTATAAAGAATAGGAGTTAAATCGATGAGATCATTTTTTGTACAACCAGATAAACAACAAGCTAAAGGATCTGCAGTCATGTTTATCTTTTCAGAGGTCTACGGCTTTCTTGAGCTAGGAATAAATGGTTTAGATAAACTAATTGCATTTTTTGGGGCAGTCGCTTTTGCTAATGTGATTTTGTTAAGTTACCAATTAGTCGAAAACAACGATGTTCCAAAAAGTTGGGAAACTGGAACAGCAATGATCGCAGCTGTGGCTTTGGGTTTTGGAATCTTTGATACAGCTTACATTGGAACAGAAGCTCCCATAAATACTGATGGAATTTACTTGTTTATACTGATAACGATAATTGGATTCAATGTTGTTGCTGAAGGCGTTGTTTCAAACATATGGAGATACATGGCAATAACTGGCTCATTAGGTCTGCTTTTTTTTATAGGATATGATTATTTCTTTGATGGCTCATTCTTTGATAATTTGCCTGAATGGGTATTTCCTATCGGTTTAGTTTTTTATGTTTCATGGCTTCTTGGTATAGGGGTTGGAACATATACAGCTTGGAATAAAAAGGAGTAGTTTATGTATGTAAGACTAGGATTAGCGAATCCCAAAGAAGGTATGGCAGAAGACGCTTTAAATTACTTTAGGGACGTAGCAATACCAGTATACGATCAGGTAAGTGGACTATTAGGAGCTGCTGGCTGCATTAATAATGAAGGACAGCTTATGGCTTGGACAACATGGGCTAATAATGAAGCTAAAGAAGCAGCTATGGCTGAATTCCAACAGAACCTTGCTGGGCTTGCTGAACTGTTGAATGAACCTCCAACTATTCTTGAGGGCCCAATGGTAGCTGGACAACAGTACATTATGGTACCTAAAGATGGTGAAGAACCATTTTTTGCAAGATTTGTAATGGGTGGAGGCACACAAGAAGGAAAAACTTACGACGACATTGCTGATTTTATGACAAATACTGTTTATACAGCATATGAAAATGTAGAGGGTATTTATGCTACTGGAGCTTGCAAAATAGATGAAAAAAGCGGGTTTAGTTTTAACTTTTGGACAAGCCATGATGCCGCGCATGCGGCTTCAGAAGTAATCTCATCTGTTGTTTCAGATGCAGTCGCAAGCTTGATAAAAGAAGCCCCCAAAGAACTTACCGGTGAATGCAATGTTTGGAAAAATTATGTTGATTTTCCAGTAGGAAAAATTTAATGCAATTGATTTGTTAAAGGAGGAAAATGTATTTTAGATTAACTCAAGTCGATGTACAAGAAGGAAAAATGGATGAAACCATTGCTTACGCATCAGGTGTCATGGATTCATTTGTTGATACACCAGGACTATATCAGATTTGTATAGCTGAAATGAGTAATGGCCAAATGACTTCTTGGACAACATGGGCAAACGAAGATGCAATGAATGCTGCAGGCCCTCAAATTCAAGAAGCTTTGGGAGGATTGGTAGATTATATTGCTGGCCCACCAACTATTTCACATGGTCCAATGAATGCTGGTCAAATTTACCAAAACTTAATGAAGGGTGAGAGAGACGGAGAGCCTTTTGTCGCTCGACTTGGCTTTGGAGCCGAATACCAAGATGGGAAACTAGAGGAAGCAACTGATTGGGTACAGAATACTGTGTATGCTGGTTATGAAGGTACCCCAGGACTAATGGGTGCATTAGCTGCTGATGTTGGTGGTTCTGTGGTAACAATGAGTACCTGGGAGAACCAGGAATCTTTGGATGCATCACAAGAAAAGTTTCAAGAAATCATGGCAGATGCCATGCAATATGTAAAAAATCCTCCGACTGTTGTGACTGGTGTTTGCAACCTTTGGAGAAATAACGTGAGTTTTCCAGCAGGAAAATTATCACAGTGGAACAAATAAGAAAGGAAATATATGTTAAGTACTAAGGAAGTAGCAATTGGGTCAAGCATGGCTAGAATTTTTGTTATTGGAATAATCCCTAATTTTTTAATTCAGGCACTTGCTCTTGATCCAACAGTCGTTGGTTACAACGAAACATGGGGACCAGTTATCTCGACACTAAATGTGATTACTGGGTTTGCATTGTTATTTGTTTTTGCTCTAACAACTAAGTTGTTTGGAGACGACAATAATCCATATGTAAGAATTACTGGAACAATAGCTTTTGTTACTCAGTGCATTTTTGTTCAAGATGCATTTGCAGGACCCTTAGCTTCAAATAGCGACAATGCTTTTTTGACAACTAATCAAGTTTTGCAAACAACAGGAACCAATGGTCCTGTTTGGGCTCTTTTTCTTGGAATATTTACAATTACTGTTTTGCGAAGCAGTAAGGTAGATCTCTTACCAAGTTGGGGTGTAATTGCAGGATATGGAGCAGCCATTTTAGTAATGACTAATGGTTTAGGTTCAGCCTTTGGTTTAATTCCTGATGCTGCAAATTTGATTATCTTGATATTAGGAGGAGTGATACTTTACCCTGCTACAGTTTGGGCTCTAGGTGTTTCATTTAGAGCATCTTTAAACACAGCAGAATAATTCTGAGGTAAGTAATGGAAACATTTAAAGATGAAATTAAAAACTTAAAAGCAATCACAAGAGTAATTGCAGCTTTAGTTCTAGCCAACTTTGTAATTATTGCTGTTGTTGTTGGACCAGACTCTGTTGGATTTGATCCAACCTATGGACCAATAACTGCAATTTTAAACTTTGTTATTGCGTTTTTAACTACAGGTGTTCTTATGGGCATTTATGTAGTATTTGATGTTAAGCAAACATTTGATCTGTCACATATGCATAATGTTTTATTTGTTAGCGTGACAGTACAGATGTTATTTGCTCTTGGTTCAGTATTTAATTATTACAGTGTGTTTGATACTGTGTTAGATCCTGATACCGTTGGTGCAATTTCAGGTTCATTTACAAATACTGTCTTTTTCTTTTATGGGATGTATGTGTATTTGCTAGTCAGAACTGACAAAAGAAGAGGAAACCAATTAAGTAACAGAACACAGACTGTAGGAATTATTTTTGCGGTAATAATAATTCCAGTACAAGCATTAACACTTTTTGGAATCATTCCAGCAGCAGCATTTGCTGGTTTATTTGTTCTTGGAGGGGTAATCCTATATCCACTATTTATTCTCGGTGTTGGGGATGCAATAGGAAATTATTCCGTAGAGTAAAAAATAAAACAAATGTATGCAGTAGTAGTCAGTATTTTATTTCAAGATGGGAAGCTTGATGAACTCAAAGAGTTCTTTGAAAATACAGGCTTCCCAGCTTTAGAAATTCTTAAAGGAGACTTGTATTCAATAGCCTTTTTTAATCCAAAAGACAATGTAAACCTAGGCATTGCTTTCATGAAGGACAAAGAGACTGCAGATCAATTTGCACAAATTAGAAACGAAAACTTGATGCAAATTCAAGATCTGCTTGCTAGTTTCCCAAGGGTTTATGAAGGTGAACTATTGACCGGCAAGACCCTAAAAGACTCCCTTGTTGCAGAACCAAGAGAATCTTTGTTTTTGGCATTCGCAAAGTTGGATGTAAAAAATGCTGACGAATATATGAATCTCCAAAAAGAAATTTATCTACCAAAACTGGAAAAAGATGAGGGAATTATTTCTTACGGATCAATTAAAATCGATGATAACACACTTGTATTATTTGAGTTTTGGACTTCACACGATGCAAAACACATTTTTGATGAAAAACTTAATTCTGATGAAAATGTATACGAAAAATTCATGCCATTAATGGATGGATTTACAGATTACTATGGTGAACCGTTTGCTATGAGGCAATTTACAGACTTTAAAACAGGGGAATCAATTAACTAAAAAAGAAAGGAAATTATGTACTTTAGAATAACGATTCCATCTCTTCAGGATGGAAAAAAAGACGAAGCCATATCTTTTGTCAAAGAAAAAGTTATGCCTGAGTTTGATGGGACACCCGGACTTCTAACGATGATGGCAGCTATCACAGGGGAGACTTCTGGTGTTAATTTGGCTGCTTATGAAAGTAAGGAAGCTGTAGAAGCTGTGGAAGAAAAAATCCAAGGAGTATTATCAGAAGCAGCTGGAATGATGTCAGCACCTCCTGTAATTTATCAAGGAGATGCAGTTTATGGCAAGGTTTATCAGACTATGGCTAAGGAAAGTACAAGACCAAGCTATTTAAGGTTGGTTGTTGGTGTTGCCAAAGACACAGACGCAGTATTGAGCTTCCTTAAAGAAAAAGTAGAACCAATTTATGAAGAGTCTGAAGGCCTTCAAGTAACAGGGGCAGTTTTTGACGGGAGTAGCGCTATTAGTTGGAACTTCTGGGATTCTGAGGAAGAGATGAATGCAGCTGTTGAAAAATTACAAGCAGTACTGGATAGTGAATCAGAGTCCGAACTGTTTGATGGAAGCACTATAGCTTACATGGGGCCTGTGTATGCAGGTAAGTTATTTATCGATTTTAATGAAGGAGATACTCCAACATAAATCTTTTTGAATAGATAACGCATAGAAAAAAAGAGATTTTTATAAAATCTCTTTTTTTTGTATTGAAAATATTTAGCATATTTCTATGTTTAGAAAAATAACTCCTACAAGAGTGCTTCTTATCATGCTGCTTTTATATATACTTTTTTCTGAAGATGAAACAGCAAGAAGATTTAAGCAACTCCCTGAACTATTGTTAAATTATTTTTAAAATGAATTTATGGATTTAAAAGATTTCTCAAATGTCGAGTACATAAATCTAGTCACTTACAAAAAAGACAAAACTCCTGTTACAACACCGGTATGGGTTGCAGATTTTTCTGATTCATTAGTTGTAACAACAAGTATTAATGCTGGAAAAGTAAAAAGGGTTAGAAACAACGGTAAAGCAACAATTTACACTACTAACCAAAATGGTTCTAAAAAGTTATCCGAAAGCCTTGATTTAGATGCTTCTTTAATAGAGGACGTCGATATGAAAAAGCAAGCTGCAGATACAATCAGAAAAAAATATGGCATGATGGCAAAAATAATTATGAAAGGACCTGATATTAATCGGGCGATTATAAAACTAGAAGAAAGGAGAGGGTAATGTTTTGTCCAGAATGTGGATGCGAAGATGAAAATTAATTTATGAAAACCAACGATGTTTTCCAAAATGGTTTCTAGGAACAGCCGTTCCTTTATCTAGGTACCATTTGAAACCTCCTACAACTGAATTTAAATAAGATGTCAATTTAGGGTTTATATATAAATAATATGGCAAAAAAGCAATAAACTTAGGCCATTTTCTAAAAAAGAAAGGGTAAACGGTTATTTTTAACTCTGATCCAAGAGAATGCTCTGTAATTCTCCATTCAACATATGACTTTGGACCACGTTTTGTTCCAATCCACAAATTATAGCCAGTACCTTCAAACCATTCTGAAAACTCTCTTATAAAAGTGAGGCCATTTAAATACACGAGTTTATCCTGACGGTTTTCGTCGTTCCAAACTAAAATTTCATTTTCCTTACAAAATGGATGTGTATCGTTTAAATTATTTTCTTTTGAAATCGCATTCCATAATTCACCAGGCTTTTGGGAAAATACCTGACTACTAGTTGAGCTAAAACCTTTCACTAAATAAATATAAATCATATTTATAAAAAATGTAAAAAATTATCACTTGTAAAAACTAAAACAAGCTAATTTAGACGTAGGTCAATCACCTATGGAAGTGTGTTTGAGTGATTTTCAACGCATACACGTGATTGACCTTTCTAATAATTATAATTTTTTGTTCACAAAGTTGCAAGATTGTGATTTTATTTTCACAAAACATCTCATATTGTGAAAATGTAATCTTCTAATATCTCTAATGTTCTATTATTAGCTATTTAATTAAGTCCTATTAAGTTTTATTAGACTAACACCAATGTAATCGCAAGACCTAGACATAAAACAAGACCATAGTATGCAATGAATACAGAGTACAACCTCTCACTCTTTTTCAATCTGATCACGCTAAGATTTGTTAGTGCATAATAAATTAGAATAAAAAATGCACTCATCTTTATTGCATTTGTGATATCAAGAGTATAAATTCCAATAACAACCGTCAATAGGACAAATACCTCCGCAATATACGCGGAGTTATTTTTTTTATGTATTTTTGAAAAAACAGATGGAAGAATGTTGTCTCTAGACATCGCAACATAGATTCTGCTTATTGCTGGGAGCAATGCAAGAAATACAGAAGCTGTTGCAATAGTAGATGCAAAGATTATTAGAAAGGAAAATTCTGATAAAACCGTTACATCCATAGCAACAAGCAGCGGAGTATTAGAGTTTGCTATTACTTTCGGTCCTATAATCGCTAGGGCCAACCAATTAACAATTAGGTAAATTGAAACTGTTATACCTAAGCCTGTAAGTATTGAACTAGGTATTATTTTTTCAGGATTTTTTATCTCCTCTCCATATGTTGCAAGTCTTGAATATCCGGTAAATGCAAAAAACCAAATAGATGTAGATAGGAATAAGTTACTTATACTAAAGCCATCAAGTAAAGGAATAAACACATTAGTTGAAGGTGTGATGAGAATTGCAATACAGAAAAAGGCTAAAATTGCTACGATTATTAGTACAAACCATTTAGCTAGTGCTGCAGTTTTTGTAATCCCTCGATATCCAATTACAAAAACTATTACAGATAATCCAACCCCAAGTTCTTTTCCATAGACTGGTGAAATATAATGACCAAGTGTTAGTGCTATAGCAACACAACTAACTGTTTTTCCAAATATAAAAACAATTCCGGCTATATTTCCTGCCACAGTTCCCAATACTTTATTTGCATACAAATATGTACCACCTGTTTGGGGATATAAAGATGCAAGTTGGGCAGATGAGGAGGCATTTGCAAATGCAAGAGTACTAGCTAACAGCAACCCTAAAATTGTAGAGTACGAGCTTATTTTTGAAGTGGGAGCTAAATTATAAAATAATCCAGCGCCAATCATTGAACTTAATCCAAGATATAGGGAGTTTTTCTTAGTTAAAGTCCTCAAAAAATTATTCTTATTCATAAATGAATTTTAATTTAGTTTTATTACTTTCCGCTTTATGAAAGTACAAATGTTTAAAATGGATTAAAGATAGAAAATGTTTAATAAATTATCACCAACACCGATTACAAATAAAACCCACAGAAGCCTTTTAATATTTACTATGATTTGGTTTTTTTCTGGAGCGTGGATTGATTCAAGTGCACACACTTATCTTATAGATGACATTGAGACATTTTTTACGCCGTGGCACGGAGTACTTTACTCAGGGTATATTTTTTCGGCTCTAGTTGTCATGTATATCAAAAATACAATGAAGGACTATAAATTTGATGTAGGTGTTTTAGGTGCAGTCATTTTTGGAATCGGTGGTGCTTCAGATGCTATTTGGCACACACTCCTTGGGATTGAAACTGGCGTCGAGCCACTCATCACCCCATCACATCTGTTGTTATTTTTGGGTGCTTTTTTAATGTTGGATTATATCTTCACTACAAGACCATCAAAAGAGAGACTTGACAATGCATCAATATTCTCTGCAGCAACAAGTTACGGATTAGTTCTCTTTATAACACTTTTTATAAATCCATTTTTAAATATATGGACCTTTATTCGAAGAGATGATGAACTTGCTGCTGGAAGTGTAATCCTGCAGGCAATGCTTGCAAGCTTTATATTTATTTATGTTATTCGCTTTAAAGTTTCTCCAAAACAAATGTCTTCGATTTATCTTATTTCATTTATTTATATATCAATAAATACCAGCCTGGGTGAGCCGGATCGGACATTATTAATATGTATTTCAGGACTAATAATGTCTGCATGCATATATCAAATTACTAAATGGTATCAAACAACAAACCATGACAGAAAAATCCAAATAAGTGCAGCTTTAGTCGCTGGCTCATACGGATTGGTCTTTGTTTTGCACCTGTTGGTATTTTCTGGATTGAATGAAATACAACTTTCATGGCGTTTTTATGGGCTTGGAGGCCTCGTAACAACACCAATCTTATTTGGTTATATGTTAGGAAATTTGGGTGTCAGTCCAACATCTGGTGAAGTGGTTAGCTAATTTTTTTATACTTTCTGAGATGAATAAATCTATTGATTTTAAATGAGCCTTTTTTTCTTAAAGTTTCAACTTTGTACCGTAGTTGTTGAGTTGCAATATCATTATTATTGCTGAGTTGTGAAACATTGATTGGTTTTCCAATGACGATAGAGATAGGCTTTTCACTTTTATTAAATAACTCGTTCAACTGAGAAACATCTCTTAATTGTTTGCTCGTAATAGACGCAAAATAAAAGAACCATGAATTCTTTCCTTCAATATGAACAGGTATTAATGGAAAATTGTTTCTTTTTGCAAGTATTATCGGCGTCTTCTCCCAGCTTCTATCCCACAATCCAAACAATGTAAGCTTAGAAAGCCGTCCAGAGGGAAATATTATTCCTGGCCTATTGTCATTAAAGAAAGTATTGAGTCTCTCAAAAGTATCTCTTGTCGCTGAGTGTGTCTCCTTCTCTTTGTTCCAAACAACAGGAGCCATTACATTGTGGAATGAACCAAGTAAATAAACAAACAGCTCATTAGCAAAGAAAAACGCATCTTTCCTGACCTTATACAGTTGACTATACATGGCGATTGCATCAGCAGCACCCATTGGATGATTAGCTACAAGTAGACAACTTCCATTACTTGGTATATTCTCTAATCCTTCCACAGAACAGTTATTTGTGTATCTATCTCCTAACCAATTAAATGCATCTGCACCAGACATGTTTTGTATGTAATCTCCTGCGTATATTGTTTCATCGAATCTAAGCAATTTTTTAAGGAGGTTAAAAATTAATATTGATACGAAATTTTTTTTTGCTAACCATGGAGCTCGCTGTTCAACAAGGTTATTAATTTTTTCTTCCATCACGCTTTAAACCTACTTTTCTTTCCCTTGATCCCATCAAACTTAATTCTTAGTTTTTTAATAACATCTTCTATATCACCATCAATTTCAAAGGATTCTAAAATATTAAATATCTGATTTTCGTAATCAATTTGTACTGGCATAACTTCTGCGTTCAATTCTTTTGCAATATATAAAAAGCTAGTTCTAAATCTATCCGCATCAAACCTTCCTTCCGGAGTGACAATCAACAAAAAAGAGTCTCTTTTTCTTAACTCTTTTACTACAGAATCGTATTGTCTACTGTTTTCTTTTCTATCAACAGGAATGGCTCCAAACTTTCTAAAAACTTTTTCTTGTAGCCATCCAAGCGGCCATCGAACTCCTTGTTCGTCAATATCTTTTGATTTTTCAAAGGGATTAGGGATCCTTCTCATTGTCCACTTTGCAGACAGGTAACACACATCTACATCTAAAGCGAGAATAATTAAAATCATTAAATACTCATCCTTACTTGATTGATGCGGCGCTGCAACTAAAACAACTCTTTTGTTATCCAAAAAACTTCCAACAGGACGAATATTTTCAAATAGAAGTAAAAATCTTGCAAGATATTTTAAGAAAAATCTTTTTTTTCGAGGGGTTAGAGAACTAACGGTTATATCTGGAAGAATTTTAGTATACGTCATTTTCCTTCAATAAAATATTTTAGTAGGTTTGCTCCTCTGGATTTTCGATAAAAGACACATTATTAAACTCTTTTAGCCTAAAAAAATGGCCATCTGATATTGCCATAGACCTCAACCTTGTGTGACCTGTGTGTCTTGGCAAGAACTTTTTCCACGTCCATGCATAAAGAGGCATATTCAAAAAATATGAAAGTAAAACAGACATTGTTCCCGCGTGCGAAATAATCATTAAATTTTCTAGTGAATCATTTCTTATTTCAAATTTCTTATCGAACGTATCGTCGATACACACAATACCTAATTTCTCTAACTCCCCTTCAAGATTAGTGATTATATTTTTGGCAAAATCTTTCATATATAATCCATGACTACTGACTGCCCACTCTTCAAAAGTTTGACTATTTCTTTTTTCAAAAAAACTCATTATTTCATCACTACTTTTTCCATATAAAGCCACCTCATCTTTGTCTTCCATCTCCTTTAACCACTCAAAAGTCTTCGTCTCTTTTGCAACCTCATTCGTCTCAAATGGAGTAAGTGTTTGAGCTGCTCTGTTTAAAGGGGACACCCAAAGTTGATCAATACTATGTTTTGTGAATTGACTTGCCGATTTTTTGGATTGAATATTTCCAAGTTTCGTTAGGCCAGGATTTCTTTGATATTCATCATTTATCATCCATGCAGGCTGACCGTGGCGTATAAGTACAATTTCCATAACAAAACAATAGCTAAATTAGGTTATTCTGATACCTAAAGAAAAAAAATATGAAGATATACGAAGATAGGAAAAATATATTTAGGCCCTTTTTGTTTGGTGTAACTCTTACATATATTGCAATTGACAATATTTTAAATGGACTCCTTCGTGAGTATATGTCAAAATATTTTGATTTAAAAGAGTTTGGAACAAATACTAGAGAAGAGTATCTATATTACCTTCTACTTTTTCTTGGTGTTTTACAGATACTTGTATTGCTCCAGAGTTTATTTCTTCCAGTTATAGAAGTTATTGATACAAAAATTGTTTTACGTACAGAAGAGAAGACACTATCTGTTATTCGTGATGTATTAGACATCAAGAACCTTAATACAAAAGACAACAGTTATTTATTATTTAGTTTTGACGATGCTCAATACAATGTAAATGTCAAAGGTGTACAAGCAAATGATATTAGTGCTTTATACACAACACTAAATATTAAAGAAGAGGAACAACCTCGCGAAAAATAGATTAGTAAATATCTTGCATAAGAATAAAAACTAACGTATATTTATATAACACTATCGGAAAAGAAATCGAAAGATAGAAAAGAAGATAGAACAGAAAATCCCGAAGGGTCGCAAGATCAATCGGGGTTTTTGCTTTCCACTGTTTAAATTTTATAAAATTTATGTATAAAAGTTCGCGAAAAAAACATACTTAAATTTCTTGCCAAAATAGCAAATCCACACTATTTTTATATAACTATCAGAAATGAAGTCGCAAGACCTAATAGAAGATAGTAAGAAAATCCCGGAGGGTCGCAAGATCAGTCGGGATTTTCACTTTATAAGGCCTTTTTAGTAAAAAATGCAATAAGACTCCCTGTGGCTGTAATTTTTTGTTTTATCGCCTTTTGAAGTGGCTCAAAGCACGAAAGGAAGTCTTATTATTATTTTACCCTTTTTGGGTTTATTAATACTATTTGGGCAAAAATAAAGATGATTTATACTTAAATTCATGAATATTGGTGCGCACATACCCTCAAAAAACGCAATTGAAGAGATAAAACAGCGAAAAGGTGATACTTTTCAGATATTTGTATCGAGTCCTCAAATGTGGAAAAGTCCAAAACCTCGAGAAGATGTCGATATTTTACAGGATTATGATGGACCAATATATGTTCATGCTCCATATTTAATAAATGTTGCTACTCCGAACAACAAAGTACGTCATCCAAGCAGAAAACTTTTAAAGGACACATGTAAAGTCGCGGCAAGTTTTGGCGCCAAAGGAGTTATCGTTCATGGGGGGTCTGTTGGAGAAGGTGGAGACATTGGTGTTGGCTATGACAACTGGAGAAAAGCTCTAGAGCATGTGGAAGATACTGGAATGAGAGTTCTAGTAGAGAATACAGCTGGTGGAAAAAACTCAGTTGCCAGATACATGGACTCTATTGAAAGACTTTGGGAAGTAATTGGCCATTTAAATGTTGGGCTTTGTTTAGACACATGTCATACATGGGCAGGAGGAATTCCTACAGAAAAAGCAGTAAAGGGATTTAAAAAACTTGTTAAGAAGATAGACCTTGTTCATTTCAATGACTCAAAAGATGGCTTTGAAAGCTCGAGAGATCGTCATGAGAACTTGGGCAAAGGACAGATTCCAAAAGCTGAACTTGAGTATGTCATAAAAAATTGTAAAACCGATATTGTTGTAGAAACTCCTGGAGGACTAGAAGCGCAAAAGAAAGACATTGCGTGGATTAAACGTCGCTTAAAGAAATGAACTATTTACCATCTAACCTTGAATTCAAAGATGGAGTCGCCTTTATTGGAGAGGCCTCACTACTTGATGTAGCCAAAGAGTATGGAACTCCCCTGTATGTCTATGACTGGGAACACCTACGAGATAATATAGATTATTTTACGAATGCTTTTGGTGAGGAGACGTACTTTAGATATGCAGCAAAAGCGTTTATCTGCAAAGCCTTAGTCAAAGAACTTGATGACAAAGGTTGGGGTGTAGATGTTGTCTCAGGTGGGGAGATGGCAACTGTACAAGCTGTTACTGGAACCTTAGAAAATTCATTGTTTAATGGAACCTTTAAGCACAAAGATGAGATTGAGTTCTTCATGCAACATAATGGTGGCCACATCTCAATTGATAATCGTTTTGAGATTCCAATGTTAGAAGAGGTTGCAAGTAAATTTGATAGAAAACAACCAGTAATCATGCGGATAAATCTAGACGTTGGAGCTGAGACCCATCCGATGGTATTAACTTCAGGATATGATCAACAGTTCGGTATCTCTATTGGGTTTGCTGAAGAGGCATTACAACAGATCTATAACTCAAAACATTTACTCTTTTCTGGAGTCCATGTACATATTGGAAGCCAGATTAAAGATCCAGATCGTTACAGAAAAGCAATGAGCGAGTGTGCAGATTTTCTTAATGCTCATCCAGCAAGCGTAGAAAGAGAGATAGTTTTTGATGCTGGCGGTGGATTCTTCTCGCCCTACGCTGGTGATGAAGTAGACCATGAATTAAAAGTTTATGCAGATGCCATTCATGAGGGGATTAAAGAACATTGGAGTGGATCCTATAAAGTCATGATCGAACCAGGAAGAGCCTTAGTCAATAATCCAGGTGTTATTTTATATACTGCAGGAGCTATTAAAGATGATCGAGGTGAGAAACCATATATTCTGGTGGATGGTGGCATGTCAGATAATCCAAGACCAGCACTGTATGGCAGTGAACATAAGCTTTTCAATATCTCAGGTGGAAAAGCTGGAGAAGATGTAGTGCATGCCGTCTCAGGTAGGCACTGTGAGAGTGGAGATTTATTAGTCAAAGATGCCATGTTGCCAAGTGATACTGTGTCTGGAGATATTTTAATGTCTACTTCTACTGGAGCGTATACTTTTGCTATGGCAAGTAATTATAATCGTGTTCCTAAATCTGGAGTAGTTGCAGTTACAAGTAGTGGTGTAGTTGAGTTAGTTAATAGACAGAGTTTCCAAGATACGTTTATAAACGATATTTAAATTCCTGGCCTCAATACATGAAAAACGTCACAAAAGTAAGACCCGAAATTTCTGAAAGAATGAAAAAGCAGCGTATAGCTGACACAAAACCCGAAATAGAGATAGCACGGGCATGTTTCCGACTAGGTCTCAGGTACAGAAAAAACGTAGAGATACCCGAGGTCAAGACAAATGCAGACCTGGTTTTCCCCAGACACAAGTTGGTAGTGTTTGTAGATGGTTGCTTTTGGCATGGTTGTCCTTGGCACTACAAGACGCCAAAGACCAGGTCTGAATGGTGGGACGCAAAGGTTGAAAGGAACAAGACAAGGGATGCAAAGAAGACCAGAAAACTGAGGAGACTCGGTTGGAAGGTTGTCCGCGTGTGGGAACATGTTGAACCCGAGAAGGCCGCTTTAAAGATTTTAAATATAACAAAAGTAAATGTTTCAAATTGAATCAAGGGCATAGTCGAGTTTCTGAATAGACAGAGTTTTCAAGATACACCTAGAAACGACTTGCAAAAAAACTCAGTTGCCTGAGCCTTTTCCCCGAAAGGAGGTATATGTTTAAAACTTATATTCATATTAAAAAACGAGTAAAACATTTTTTGTTTGATAGGTAATTTTTAAAAATATATTATTATTTTATGGATAATTCTGTATACGATAAGTGCCTTGAATATCTTCGAGTTGTTGTTGGCCCAGAAGCAGAATTTCAAGAAAACCAATTTGAAGCAATTCAATCTTGCATAAATCAAAGTTCTAAAACACTCCTTGTTCAAAAAACTGGTTGGGGTAAATCAGCCGTTTATTTCGTTGCCGCAAAATATTTGTTAAAAAATAATAATAAAATGACGGTAATTGTGTCCCCACTCTTATCATTAACTAGAAATCAAATTTTAAATGCAAGAAAACTGCTAAATATTGAAGCAATAAATTCTACAGAAGACCCCGAAAAAATAAGGAATACTGAGAACAAATTAAGGGCAAATAAAGTTGATGTTTTAATTGTTACACCAGAAAGATTTTCAAACTCAAAATTTAGAGAAGAACAATTTCCATTTATAAAAGAAAATGCTGGTTTATTTGTTATTGATGAAGCACATTGTGTTTCATCATGGGGACATGATTTTAGACCTAGTTACATGATGATGGTCAAAAAAGTTATACCTAGTTTAAATAAGTACACATCTGTACTTTTTACCACTGCAACTGCGGATAATAAAGTGATAGAGGATTTGTCTGATAAAAATAATTTTACAAAAATTATTAAAGGAGACTTACTAAGAAAAAGTTTGTCCGTACATAGCTTCGGGAGACAGTCGTTTAAATTTTCAATTGCATGGTTTAAAAAAAATATAGATACATTAAAAGGTTCTGGAATAATTTATGTACTTACAGTAGATAGGGCTGATGCTGTTGCTCAGTACCTAAGAAATGAAGTAGGTATATCAGCTGAGGCATACCACTCAAGACTAGAGCCACATGAAAAAATTGATATAGAAAACAAGCTCTTAAACAATGAAATTAAAGTAGTTATTGCTACAACTGCATTAGGTATGGGGTTTGATAAGCCTGATCTTGGGTTCTTAATTCACCTTGGTATTCCAAAAACACTTACAGATTATTATCAACAAATTGGTAGGGCTGGAAGAAAGCTAGATAATGCAGATTGTGTACTAATTTCGTTACCAGATGATGATGATATAAATGAATATTTTATTATGAACAAAGTCCCTGAACAGCCAATTAGTGATATAGTATTATCACTTATTCCAAGCACTCCAGACGAAATAGATTTAAAAAAAATAGATCTTTCAAAAATTGATGCAACCAGATACAAAATTAAAAAAATTGCTGAAAGGTTAGAACTTGATGAATATATTAAAGAAAATGGCAATGGAACTTTTTCTAAAATTAAAGACGAAGCAACATACAACACTATGAGTGTTCAGCCACTTTTAACACAAGCACGAAACCAGTATCAAGAAGTTAAAGATTTTTTAGAAAGTGACCAGTGTCTTATGGGTATTTTGTTGAAACATTTTAACCAAGAAATTGAAAATGAATTTAATTGCAATAAATGCTCAAGCTGTATTGATACTCCAATGTTTATTAAGCCAAATAGAAGTGATATTGATACTATTCCTGAAATTTATGAACTTGAGGAAAATTATGTGCCAGAAAAGTCTAGTCCACCAATAGAAAAATTTACTATAGAAGAACCTATTCAAAAAGACTACAGACTTTTACCAGATGGATACATTGATCATCCTTTAGCATCAAAGTTAAGAACTTATTCCAAGGAAGAAGCCAGTAAAAGAAACATACCACCTTATGGAGTGTTTCCAAAAAAAGTTGTTAACGAAGTCGTAATTAGAAGACCAAGGAATGTCGAAGAACTAAAAGGAATTCCAGGACTTGGTGATAAGAAAATTAATGAATTTGGAGAGGATATTTTAGAGATGGTCAATAATGAAGATGGGTAAAGTATTACGAACTTATTAGAAACCTTACTTCACTTTTTGCTCTAGTAACAGCTGTGTAAAGCCATTTCAAGCTAAATTGTTCATTATCTAAATCAACAAGTACATACTCGAACTCATCTCCTTGAGCTTTATGCACAGTACTTGCAAAAGCATGGACAACTAGAAGAGTATTCATAATCTCATCTTCTCTAAGCAGTTGATACCAATTACTGTCTTTTTTGTCTTCAATTTCAGGGTGTCTGCTAACGAAGTCATGCCAAAAATTTAAGTTATATCTGTCATCTATATCACGTCTAGCTTGTTCAAGGTTTATTAACTCGTTCATCATTAGTACTCTTTGTGATGAACCTAATTTGCGTTTAAGTTGTAAATCTATCCTGCTAATTTTAAAACTCTCCAACTCATCGTTATCTTCATTAGTTTTTTTATAGTCTTCTTCTAGAACTTCATTAATAAAAAAAGTATCGCCATTATAGATTTCAATAAAATGTCTATTTCTTAAATTCATTAAAGGATGAGTCGAGTCAAATTGATATTCTCCAACTTCACCAGTTAGATTTTCTAAATTTAATCTAATCTTTGCATTCATTTCATCTACTGAACTATTGAATCCTGTAACCACTCTTGTTTCCGCCCACCCCACTGTGTCTCTTTTTTCCTTTAGCCAGTTAAACGCTTCTTCTTCGGAGCTTAAAATAAATTTAGGATATTTTTCCTTGATCCAGTCTGCAGGTGAGTATTCAATATTTTCATGCCCTGTAATTTCTGCTGCCAGATCTCCAAAGATGCTGAATACATTTGAATCACCTTTATTTCTGTAATTTTCTGTACAATAAAACGAACTCCCTCTTAAACCATAGTTTTCATTTAAAACATTTTCATTCAACGCATCGGAAAACAATTTACTTTGAGAAACAAATTCTTGAGATTCGTCACCAAAACGATTATTTGACTTTTCTTCACTATCATGATGATCTTCTTTTTCAACAGGATCTAACTGTCTATGATCTCCTACAAATACAATTTTTTTTGAATTACTTTTGCATTGTAAAAAAATAAGTTCATCAAGAAGGTAGGTGTCTCTTACATCTTCGCCAACTTGAAACCCTTTAACATTTTTAGACAACATGGAAGCTTCATCGACAAATAATACATCCACTGGTTGAGTATTGAGTCTTCTTATGCGCTCTGGTTTTCCTGGCTCAATTTCTTCTTCATCAATGTCATAATCATATTGATATAAAAAAAGGTGAATAGTTTGACCATATCTTCCTTTAGTCTTATCACGTAAAATACTGGATGCTTTTCCTGTGTAAGAAACGGCATTTGTCGTTAGATTATTTTGATCGCAGTAATTTAATGCCCATGCGATAGCAGAAGTTTTACCAGAACCTGCGCCACCATCAATTATCAGAAAATCATCTGTGTTTTTAAAAAAATCTATTAATTCTTCTTTTGTATCATTATTGATTAAATAATCAGACATAAAATTAGTTTAGTAAAAAAGCTTTTTGTCAGTCGTTAGGGTTAACATAGTTTTCAAAATACGTTCATTAAAGATTTATAACTAAGTAATCTTCCAATTACAAAGTTTTTGAACTTCTCTATCACAGATTAGAAATAAGCTAGATTTTGCTCTTGAAAGACCAACATAAGCTAGAGCAAGACTACTATTTATATAATTTTTTTCAATACCGTCTAAAGATGGGAATATAACTATTACTGTATCGGATTCTAGACCTTTAAATCTTGAAATTGACTCTACACTACATTTTTCAAGCAATTTAGATTTTAGATTAATAATATCTTTTGAATGAGGAACTAAAACAGTAGTAGTTGAAAACAATTCTTCATTCTCATCTTTGATTTTTTTTAAAATCGTATCTAGTTTTTGATTAGCCTCATCCCAGCTTCCAGTTTCAAGAATTGAAATACTAGGATTTAATCCAGACTCTCCATAATGTTCTAGTTCATCGTTATAGACTTTAGAGTACTGTTGAGCTATCTCTTTTGTAGATCTAATCACTGTATTGAGGATTAACTGTGGAGTATCAAGATATTGAGGAGGTGACCATTCTGTATTAACAATGGTCTGGTTCTTGTCATAACAAACAACCCACTTAGCTTGCTTTGCCTCAACTATCTCAGTGAAGAACTCCCAATATTTTTCTGAGATATCTTGTGCTTCATCAATTATTAATGTATCAAACTCAAAATGTGAATCAGCTTCAACAATTAAGCTATCCAATTTACTTTTAATGTGATTTATCTCTTCTGGCTTATCTAAATCACGCAATTTAGTTTCAAGATTTTCATCTACGTAGTCGTCGTAGGTTATTGCAAGCTCATTTAAGAAATCTTCAAAAGTAAGTACATTTATATCTGAGTAATCACTCAAAAGTAACTTAAGCTTTTCTCCTAAAAGTACGTTGTAACACATTAAGAGTACTTTTTTTCCTTGTTCTGCTTCGTGTTCAGCCAGTTTAGTTGCCAAGAACGTTTTACCAGTTCCGGGTATTCCTTGTATTTTTATTTTTTTGTAATTTGGATTAGTAATGTCATAGTATGCTTGGAAAATATCATTTGATAACTTTTCAACTTTTTCAGATATTTTTCCATTATATGAGAGCAGTGAGAACCCTTTTACATTGTTACTTAAAACTCTGTTGAATAGTTGAATCAAAACCTCATCCGATGTTTCTTTTTTTACAAATTGATTTTTTATTCTCTTTTCAACCTCTGTAGGATTAATCAAGTCGTCCTGATAAAAAGTATTTTCGTCATAACCTATAAAACCAAACTTTGATTCATTACTACTTACATTTGTCCAAACTACAAAACTATTAATTCTTGGTCGAAAATTTTTTAGCTCTAAATTAGCAGCTTCGAATTGAATTTTATCTCGTAATTTAGAGTAATTCCTTTGAATTTGCTCATAAGGCCCTTCAATTTGTATTTGCTTGTTGCCTTTCCATCCCCACCACTTATTATCTTTTGCGTTATACGTTATACCTGTACCACCTTTAACTTCTATCATCACAACCCCAAAATCCTTATGAACTAGAAGAAAGTCAATTTCCCCATGTCTTTTAGGGTTGTTCTTAGATCCCCCACTTCTCCACTCCCATTCGACATTTCTGTAAATATGCCATAAAGGATCTTCAAATTTGTCTACAACAGCAGCAAATTCGTCTTCAGATTGAACTTCTATTCGATACTCTTCATCATTTGCCATAGTCAATTTATTAACTTGACTTTGTAAGATATTTTGCTTTTCTACTAATATCTTTTTCACCCTCAGCCAATAAATATTTAGGGAAATCAAAAGTGTCGCAAAAACTAAAATTATTACGGAGTTACTTTCCATAACAGTAGTCTATAAAATAGGGTATAAATTTTAAATCAATTTTATAGAAAATAAAGACTTTTCCTAAATTCAAGAATCTATTAGAAACTGTCACAGGTAGGGTATAGAATTAATGAATATTATGGTTGATTATAAATTAACGAATGATGATAAAAAAGTAATTGAGTTTGTTGAAAAAAATATTCTACCAATTGCAAATGAAGTTACAAATTTCTATAGTCACTGGACAAAGTCAGATGAAGAAGACCATCTTCAAAAAGCATTCCTATACGAGTCTAGGCAGCAAAATATTAGCCTTACCCGAGAAGTTGCCATAACTCAGTACTATAAAGACCTGGCTTTTACAGAGAAAGAGCTGGACTTTTTTATCTTTCCAAAACAAGAAAAAACCACTCTTCCAACAGGTATTTTCATAGAAACTAAAGCAGATTATTCAGACGACACTGGGCAGACAAAACTAGATGGACGATACCAACTTTTTAGGTATCTGTACTCATCTTCCCACAATCCAGATGAAAATCTTAAGAATGCAAATTATGGAATTTTTCTTATATGGGGACAAAACTACGACCATCGACAATTTCAGAATTTAGAAACCTTTTCAATTGTCGAAAACAAAGTTGAGGCGTATATAGAGCTTTGGAGATCAGTAGATGATTTAAAGACCAAGTTTACAAAAATTTACCAATCAAAATCTGTTGAGATTCCCATTGAATCTCTCAGCAAAGATGAATTGATAAAGCTTTGCATTGATAATGAAATAGAACACAAAAGCTCAGAGACAAAGCCTGACTTGATTAAAAAATTAAAATCAAACAACCTCTATAGCTTATAGGTTTTATGGATTTTCAAAAAGAATTAGACCTACCTTTTCCTCTAAGAGACTATCAAAAAACTGGGGTAGATTTCTTAACGAGTAGTACCTCAGCACTTCTCGGTGATGATATGGGATTAGGAAAAACAATTCAAGTTATTGTTTCGTTAAAAAAAATATTTAATAAAACTGGCATAAAGAAAACTTTAATTGTTGTGCCCAATTCACTTTCTTCAAACTGGTTAAATGAATTTCGAATATGGTATAAGGAGTGTGACGTTGTCAGAGCAAGAGGAGATAAGTCTGAAAGAGAATATATTATTAAAAATAATTCAGCCGTAACAATCGCAACGTATGAACATATAAGGGCACTGGTATCAGATTCAAAAAGCTTACCCAAGTTTGAATATATCATTTTCGATGAAGCACAAAGATTAAAAAATCAAAGTTCTAACTTATACCAAGCATGTAGAAAATTAAAAGCTAACTATAAGTGGATGTTGACAGGAACCCCTTTGGAAAACTCACCACAGGATATAGTGTCTTTATTTAGCATTCTCAAGTTTGGGTTAATTCAGAGTGGGTTCACTACATCGGAAATTAGAGACACAATATATCCATATTTACTTAGAAGATTAAAGACAGAAGTTTTAGATGAATTACCTGACTTGATAGAAGAAAATAGATACATCGACTTAACACAAAATCAAATCACTTTGTACAACAAGACAATTAAACAAAAGTTTGAAATAGATAAAAAAGATTCTGGAGGAATGCTAGCTTTAATAACTGAACTAAAACAAATTTGTAACTACGATCCAGTATCTTACTCCTCAGCTAAGTTGGAAGTTTTAAAAGAGATATTAGAGGAAAAAATATCAAAGAGTGAAAAGACAATCATATTTTCACAATATGTAAAAACATTGAACTTTATTAAAGAAAACTTAGAACACAAAAGTCTCATATACGATGGCTCACTTAGTAGTGAAAGCAAGGATGAGGTAATTAACAAATTTAAAAATAACGATGAAGAATTAATCCTTCTGATGTCAATAAAATCTGGTGGGGTGGGTTTAAATTTGCAAGAAGCTGCAACAGTAGTAATTTTTGATAGATGGTGGAACCCAGCAACAGAACAGCAAGCAATTGCACGAGCGCACAGATTAGGAAATAAAAATAAAGTACATGCAATTAAATTTGTAGCTGCAGGAACAATAGAGGAGAGAATTATTGATTTATTAGAAATTAAGCAAGATTACTTTGAAGAAGTTGTTGAGGGAGCAGCTGAAAAAAGAAGCAGTGTATCTTTATTGGAAATTTTAGATTTGGAAAGTTAAAATCATATATATGGAATATCAAACAACATTTTCAAAAGCTGATCCAGAGAGAATTTATAACCCAATAGGTCAAGTTAGGCTATCTAACACAAATGAAGACATGGAAAAGCTTGAACTCAGCATTTCAAAGTGGGGTTTGATTTTACCTATAGCCGTTTGTAAAACAGAAAATACTGAAAAGAGTGATGAATACGATTGGCATCTTGTAGATGGCCAAAGAAGATTAAATGCATGCAGACATCTTGATTTAAACGAAGTCTCTATAGTTATTATTAATGAAAAAGAAATTGTAAAAGAAAAAGATATTCCTTCTATTGCTTTAAATCTAAATATCACACAACTTCCGATGAAGACTCAAGATATCTGGAATACAATTCAAAAAGCTTATTTTTTAAATCAAAATGATGTAAAAAAAACCGCTAAAGCTACAGGAATAGCTGTGCAACTTGTAAAAGAAGCAGTTGCAGAACACAGAATCGACGATATTAGAGGTGCTAAGAAACTTCAGGACTATGTCATAGCAAGTGGTCAGTTAAAAAAAGAACCTGTACTAATTCTAGATAAGATAATTGACATTACATTAAAGGAGAACAATGCAATAGACTTACCAAAGGCAAAAAAGCTATATGATAGTTTATTAAAATTTGACTATCCTGTCCAAAAAAATATCTTAGAGGTTGCACTATCCGATCCAAAAGGTGAAATAAAAACATGGGTTAAAGACGGCTCACTTAAGGCAGTCATGCAACCACTTAGCGTACCTTTTGAGAAAGCAGACAGAGAGGCTTTAAGAGAGTACATACAGAAATCTGGTGGTGGAAATGAAGCGGATTTTATATACGATTTGGTAATGCGTGAAATTACTGAAGAATAATAAATAAACTAATTTAAAACATGAGCCTGCTTGGATTAACCGAAAACGAAGTCTATAAACTCAAAAAGTCAGTTGGAGTCGGTAAGCGTAAAATGGCTGCCGAAATTGAACCAATACAAGCTTACAAAATATTAAATAAAGCACTAAAGCAAAATACTGCAATTGAAATTTCTAAATATCTTAAACTAACATCTGCAACACAGATTTATAGGACTATAAATATTTTTGAAAATTTGATACCAGAGCTCCATAATTCGGTGACTTATAGAAATAAAAAAAGTAAAAAACAATCCAATGACAAAATAGGCTTTCAACAAGCTTCTGAATTATCTAAATTTGATAAAAGCCTTCAATTAGATGCAATTAACATAATTTTAAAATATAACCTTAGTTGGCAGGAAATAAAATCATTTAACCAACTTTTAAAAAGATCAGGTAAAAAATTCGATGAAGTTGTAGAAGTTCTTAAAGAAAGAAAGGGAATAGGAGAAAATTTTATATTAGTTTTTTCAATTGATTTAAAAGAAATATCGCATGATGTTTATAAATTAAGTCAAGATGAAAGAAATAAATTTTTTAAACCAGTTGTTGTTAAGCATTTTAATGAAAAAATAAAAGAAGTCCACTTGGGCACTTCAACAATGGCAGTAACATTCGAAAAAAAAGCTATGTACTTTTCTAAAACAGATAAAGAAAAAATAAAATCTTACTTAATTGATGAGATAAAAAACAGATGAGTGATTTAAGTAAGATTTTATCTGTGCGATCTGATAAAAGTATAAAGTTACATAAATTGCTAGCATGCGATGGTGGTACTTTAGAGGAAGAAAAAATTCATGTAGTTTCCCATGCTCATTTAGACCACTTCGACCCAAGTAAAGTATTGGATACCTATAAAAATGAAGGAACCGTAATAATGAGTGAGCTAACTAGAAAACTTCTCTCTTATCAAAACCTTACTTTAGATCCTAATTTTGGTGGTTTGAAAACATTAAATATGAATGAAAAATACCATTTTGAAGATTTGACCTTAAGACTTCTTGATAATAATCATATACTTGGTTCTTGCCAAGTTGAGGTATATACAGAAAGTGGTATCTCCACAGGATATTCAGGAGACTTTAATAGCGAAGTAGTCGAATTTATAGATGTCGATTATCTTGTAATCGACGCGACCTATTCAGGAAAGATATCTCAAAATAGAGAGTGGAGTTATAAAGAAGCTTACAATAAATTAATCAATTTGGTAATTGAAAAATTAAACGATGGACCTGTAAATTTAGTTGCCGATTCAGGTTTATTGCAAGAAATCGTTTCTAAGGCAAAAATCAACGAAAAAGAAGAATACATAATTGGAAAAAAAGAAATGAGTCATTTTTCAAAAGTATATGATGAGATGGGATATGAACAACCAGAAGTTGTAGACAAATTAAGCTACGAAGGACAGGAGCTATTAAGAAAAGATTCTTATTTATGGATAGGGAATCACCTAAGTGACTGGCCTATGAGTGAACCTAGAGGGACGACAATTATTGTTAAAAATTTTTCACCAAGAAATTTAGACTCTATACAAAACCTAAAAGACAACAGGTATAGAGTATCGCTTACTTCACATGCTATTGAGGAGGAAATCTTTAGATACATAGAAAATGTAAATCCAAAAATTGTTATCACAGACTCGAGCAGAAACAA
>CACAQC010000008.1:0-32771 GCA_902534495.1 uncultured Candidatus Actinomarina sp.
TGTCGTTGGACCGTCTGCAGGAGGAGCTGTCTATAGTCCTGCTTTAACAGATTTTATTTTTCAAGTAAAAGACATAGGACAACTATATGTGACTGGTCCAGCAGTTGTAAAAACTGTAACAGGTGAAGATGTGACATTTGACGAACTGGGTGGTGTTGAAGCTCATGGAACAAAATCTGGAGTTACTCATCAAGTGTGTGAGACTGAAGAACAAGCTTTTGAAGAAATTAGATACCTTATGAGCTTTCTTCCGCAGTCCTCTTCTCAGAAACCTCCTATGTTTATAACTGAAGATGAGCCATCAAGAGTTATTGAATCACTCGATAGTTTTATACCTGAAAACAGAAATCAACCTTATGATATGGAAAAAATAATTTTGGATATTGTTGATGATGGTGAACATTATCCCATACAAAGTAATTACGCTACAAATATCATTACTTCATTTGCAAGGATAAATGGAAATACAACAGGCATAGTTGCTAACCAACCAATGGAGCTTGCAGGAGTATTAGATATCAAAGCTTCAGAAAAAGCCGCGAGGTTTGTAAGATTTTGTGATGCCTTCAACATATCGATTTTGACACTAGTTGATGTTCCTGGATTCCTTCCTGGAGTTGAGCAAGAACATGGTGGAATAATTAGAAGTGGTGCAAAGCTTTTGTATGCTTACTCTGAGGCGACTGTTCCAAGAGTTTGTGTAGTAATTAGAAAAGCGTATGGGGGAGCTTACATTGTAATGGATTCAATTGGACTTGGTGCAGACAAACTTTTTGCATGGCCAAGTGGTGAAATTGCTGTAATGGGAGCCGAGGGTGCCGTAGATATTATTAACAGAAGAGAGTTAGCTGAAGCAGAGGATAGAAACTCATATAAAGAAAAACTTGTTAAAGAGTATAATGAAAAATTCAGTAATCCTGATATTGCTGCTCAACTTGGATTAATTGATAATATTATTAAACCAAGTGATACAAGGAAAGTTATTGTTGACTCATTTAAAGATTTAGTAAACAAGGGAGAGTTGGGAGATAAGCATGGAAATATACCCCTCTAAAAATATTGCAATAGCTTGGGTTGAAAAAGGAAGCTTGGCAAGAAACCTATTTCTTTCACTAGGTTTCGCAATCGTTACAGCTTTAAGCGCACAAATCCGAATAGTAATTCCAATATCACCAGTCCCAATAACTGGACAAACATTTGTAGTTTTATTGGCTGGTCTTGTTTTAGGAAGCACTTTTGGTGCAATAAGCATGTTGATGTATCTATTTATAGGAATGTCAGGTCTTCCATTCTTTTCTGCAGGTGTCGCTGGTTTAGCAATTCTTAAGAGCCCAACTATTGGATATATCGTTGGATTTTTTCTTGCTGCATATACAATAGGACAGTTTGCGAATAGACCTATTATTGGAATTCTACTTGGTTCATTAATTATTTATTCTTGTGGAGTAGCTGGGTTAATTTTAATATTGAATACATCATTACAAAATGCAGTCACAATTGGAGTTATTCCATTCTTGATTGGTGACTTTATAAAATCATTTTTAGCAATAACTCTTGCATATAAATTAAAGTAATAATGTCACAACAAAGAATCCTTATTGCAAACCGTGGTGAAATTGCTTTACGTATAATTCGCTCAGCAAAAGAAATGGATATGTACACAATTGCTGTTTATTCGGATGCGGATGAAGATGCCCTTCATGTCAAAAGAGCAGACGAAGCTTATTATCTAGGTAGTTCTCTTCCTGCAGAAAGCTATAGAAATTTAAAAAAACTAGTGAAAGCAGCTACAGACACAAAGGCTGATTTAGTTCATCCAGGTTATGGATTTTTAGCTGAAAATGCAGACTTTGCAAAAGCTATTCAAAAAAAAGGAATTGTCTGGATAGGACCAAATCCTGAAACAATTAGATCAATGGGAGACAAGATTGAATCAAGAAAGCTTGTTTCAAAATTAGGTTTAAATCCCGTACCGGGTCAACTTAAACCATCAAGACTAAGACGTGAAGCTATAAAAGATGCTGAAAGCTTCGGGTATCCAGTTGCTTTAAAGGCTGCACACGGCGGTGGTGGAAAAGGTCTAAGGATTGTTCAGAATGAAGCTGAGCTAATCGAAAATTTTGAGATAGTAAAAAGAGAAAGTGAAGCATATTTTGGTTCAGACCAGATTTATGTTGAGAAATTTATAAAACCAGCTCGTCACATTGAAACACAAATTCTCTCAGATAAATACGGAAATACACTTTATTTGGGTGAGAGGGATTGTTCACTACAAAGAAGAAACCAAAAGTTAATTGAAGAAAGTCCACCTGAATGGCTCTCAGATTTTGGAAGAGAAAAACTCAAAGAATACACTTTGAAAATAGCAAGCAATTCAGACTATATAAATGCAGGTACAGTTGAGTTTTTGGCAGATAGTGATGAAAATTTTTACTTTTTAGAAATGAACACACGATTGCAAGTTGAACATACTGTAACAGAAATGAGATACGGTATTGATTTGGTAAAGGAGCAAATCAAAATTGCACTTGGAAACTCTCTTGAAGATTACAAGTTAGAACCTAGAGGGCACAGTATCGAATTCAGAATAAATGCTGAGGACCCTACCAATAATTTTTTACCAACCCCTGGAACAATTACTGAATACAGAGAACCGACTGGCAATGGTGTGCGTGTCGATGGATGGGCAAGAACTGGAACACAAATAACACATTTTTATGACAATCTAATTTCGAAACTTATTGTCTGGGGAGTCTCAAGAGAAGAAGCAAGATCAAAAGGTATAAGGTGTTTAGAGGAATATATCATTGGAGGAATCCCAACAACAATAAATGTGCTTTCTGATATTTTAAAAACTAAGGAATTTATAAATAGTCAAATTCACGTAAAGTTCCTTGAGGAAAATTTTGAAATTCGTGATATTAAGGATGAAGAAATTTCGTCAGATAGACCAAGTAAAGTAAAAATTTCTCTTGATGACAATAACAATCCAACTCTTGCTCCACAAAGACCAAAGAAAATAGGAATGGATCTAACAGGAAATATTAGAAATCCAGGATTGATTTTTGCTGAAATGCAGGGAACAATTATGGAAACCATGACGAAGCAGGGTAAAAAAGTTAAAAAAGGTGACTCCTTATTTGTTCTTGAAGCTATGAAAATGGAGAATGTGATAACTTCACCGATTGATGGAGTTATAAAAACTTACAACGCTCAAAAAGGACAAGCTGTTAAAAAAGGAGATCTTTTAGTGGAGATAGAAACAAGATTCTAATGATTTTTGGTATTGGTGTTGACCAGGTTGATATAAAAAGGGTTCGATCTCTGTTAGAAAAATCAGGAAGTAAATTTGAAAATAGATGCTTTACAGTTGATGAAATTTTGTACTCAAAAAGATTTTCTGATCCAGCAAAAAGATTAAGTGCAAGATTTGCTGCAAAAGAGGCCATTATGAAATCTTTAGGAAAAGGTTGGAGGCAAATTAACTGGAAAGATATTGAAATAACTGGTGGAGGTAAACCTGAAGTAATTCTTTATGGAAGAGCTAAAGAGTTAGCCAAACAAATGAACATTTTTAATATTCATATTTCTTTATCTCACGAAGAGGATAAGGCAATTGCTTTTGCCATATCAGAATTAGACAAATGAGTTGGGTTGCAATGTTTCCTGGACAAGGCTCTCAACAAGCCGGAATGGGTAAAGAGTTACTGGACAAATATTCAGATTTATTAATTAATGATTTTGAAGAGACCCTTGGTTGGTCATTGCAGGAAATTATTATGAATGGCAATCAAGAAGAGATAACAAAAACAAACATTGCACAGCCATACATTTTTGCTATTTCGTATTGTTATGGCTTAGAAGTAATTGAAAAAATAGGTTTACCCAAAGTAGGTATTGGACACTCACTTGGTGAATATACAGCTCTATCTCTTTCGGGAATTTTGAATTACAAAGATGCCTTAGAAATTATTTCTATAAGAGGTAAGGCGATGCAGGAAGCTGTAGAGGGATCGAATACCACTTTGGCTGCAGTGCTTACTTCAAATTTAGAGGCAACAATTAAGGCTGTAGAGGGTTTGATTGAACAAGGAATAGGTATAAATATTTCAAACTACAATGATGCTTCTCAAATTGTTATTGGCGGATCTCATGAAGATATTAATTATTTGAAATCAAACCCTAAAGATTTAGATGCAAAAAGAGTTATTCCACTCGATGTGGCAGGTGCATTCCATTCTCCAGTAGTCTCTTCTGCAAAAAAGGAAGTTGAGAAAGTAATTGAACAAATTGAGTTAAAAGATGGTCAATTTAGTGTTTATATGAATATTGATGCAAATGTCGCTGAACTCTCAACAATTAAAGAACGGTTAGTAAATCAAATAGACAATAGTGTTATGTTTTATAACCAGATATTAAATATTGAGAAGTTTGAACAACCTGAGAGTTGGTATCATATCGGACCTGGAAATGTAACTGCTGGGATGGTTAAAAAGTCTATATCTAGTAAGAGTGTTAAGGTAGTAAATTCGTTAAACTCTTTAAACGATATTTAAATAGGAGAAATTTTTTGAAATCAACAATTACCGGTTGGGGTAAATGCGCACCTGATAACATCATGACAAATGATGATTTAGCAGTTTTTGTGGACACTTCCGATGAATGGATTCAGCAAAGGACAGGAATACAGGAGAGAAGATTTTGCCACGTAAACAATTCTGATATGGCAACAGTTGCTGGTCACCATGCAATAGCGTGCGCAGGATTAAAACCAGAGGATATTGATGTTGTAATACTGGCAACTTGTACTCCTGACAGCATTGTTCCATCTGCAGCAGCTCATGTGCAGAAAAAATTAGGTGCAGTTAATGCTGCAGTATATGATGTCAATGCAGCATGTGCCGGTTTTGTTTATGCTTTGGAGCAAGGAAAAGCCTTCGTTGAAAGTGGTTTGTATAAACGTGCTTTAATTATTGGTTCAGAGCATATTACATGGTTACTAGATTGGTCTGATAGAAACACCGCTGTTCTTTTTGGAGATGGTGCAGGAGCTGTTGTTGTAGAAGAAAGTAAAGATTCCGAAGATGGTGAAATATTTTCTTTTGTAAATGGACTAAGTTCAGATAAGTTGGACATTCTAGAGGTTCCAAACTTTGGATCAGCTATGGATAGGTTCAAAACAGATGAAGCTGCAAGAGTCACATGGACATTCGATGGACAAGAAATTTTCAAAGGTGGAATAAGAGCCATGGCAAAAGCATCAGATGAAGTGATTACTAAATCTGGTTTAACTAAAGAAGATGTAGATATATTAATTCCACATCAAGCGAATTTAAGAATTGTTGAAGGTCTAGAAAAAATGTTGAAATTACCTAACGCAACAACAATTAAAAAGGTTCATAAGTACGGAAACACTTCAGCAGCCTCAATACCAACAGCTTTAGTTGATGCATTAGAAGAAGGTGAAATTAAAGGTGGCGAAGTTGCTATTTTTACAGCAGTCGGTGCTGGACTTTCTTGGGGCGCATGCGCAGTACGTTTTGGTAAGAGAACTACTCCAATCAATACTTCTGATGCTAAGCTTCCTGATTTTGATGGAAAAGCAGTTGATACAATTAGAAGAGCTATTGAGTATCAAATTCCTGACAAACTAGATCTGATATGAAAACAGCATTTGTAACAGGAGGCTCTAGGGGCATAGGAAGTGCTATTGCTATAGCACTTGGAAAAACTTTTCATGTGATAGTTGGTTTTGCTAACTCAGAAGACAAAGCCAATGATGTTGTTAAAGAAATTGTCGCTGCTGGTGGAAGTGCAAGTGCAGTTCAGATTGATATATCTGATGCTGAATCTGTAGATAATGCCTTTACAACAATAGAAAAAGAGTACAACTCTGTAGATGTTTTAATCAATAATGCGGGAGTTACAAAAGACAATATATTGCCGAGAATGAAGGAAGATGAGTGGCTTAAAGTAATTCAGACAAACCTAACAGGAAGTTTTTATACATCGCAACGAGCTATAAAGCTTATGATGAAAAATAAATGGGGAAGAATTGTATTTATATCTTCTGTAGTTGGACTATCAGGCAACCAGGGTCAGGCAAATTATGCTGCATCAAAAGCTGGATTAATAGGGTTGGCAAAATCAATTAGCAAAGAAATGGGTTCAAGAAATATAACATCAAACGTAGTAGCTCCGGGATATATAGAGACAGACATGACTTCTTTTTTAGATGATCAAAATAAGGGAAATATTATAGAACAACTTTCAGTTAAACGCATAGGTAAGCCAGAAGATATTTCAAACATAGTATCTTTTTTATGCAAAGACGAGTCAGAATATATAACAGGACAAGTTATACCAGTAGATGGCGGTTTAACAACGTAATTAGGGAGTAATTATGGAAACAAACGAAGTTTTTGATAAAGTAAAGGGTCTTTTTGTCGAAGATCTTGGAATAGATGAGTCAAAAGTCACAATGGAAGCAAGATTAGAAGAAGATTTAGAAATTGATTCATTAGGAATAGTTGAAGTAGTAATGGCTTTCGAAGATGAATTTGACATTGAAATTGATGATGAAGAACTTGCAGATGTTTCAACTGTTGGTGAAGCTGTAAAATTACTTCATTCTAAAATCTAAATCTGATCATGTCTAAAAGACGTGTAGTCATTACCGGACTAGGTACCATTAATCCTCTTGGTAACAATGTTTCTGACTCGTGGGAAAAACTTATCAATGGAATTTCTGGGATTGATGATATAACAAGTTTTGATACTGGAGATCTTCCAGTTACTTTTGCAGGTGAGGTCAAGAATTTTGATGCGAATGAGTACATGGGTAAACAACATGCACGTAAATTAGACAGGTCAGGTCATCTATCAATTTATGCAGCAGAACAAGCTTTATTAGATGCTGGGTTTAATCCAGAAGAACGTATGGGTTCCAATTGTGGAATTGTATTTGGAACTGGCATTGGAGGAATTGGTGCAACAGAAGATGCAGTAAGAGTTTACGATGATAGAGGTCCTTCTAGAATAAATCCTTTAGCTATAACTCAGTTGATGCCAAATTCAAGTACCGGACAAGTCGCAATTAAGTTTGGAATAGAGGGACCATCGCTTACAATTACAACTGCATGCGCTGCATCGGCAAATGCTGTTGGTGAAGCAAAAAATATGATTGAAAATGGAATTGTCGACATCGTAGTAGCTGGAGGCACAGAGTCAGGCACTACACCAATGACAATCGGAGCTTTTGCCCAAATACGAGCACTTTCTACAAAAAATGATACACCTACAGAAGCATGTAGTCCTTTTGATAAAAATAGAGATGGATTTGTTATGGCTGAAGGTTCAACCGTTTTGATATTAGAGAGTGAAGAGTCGGCTAAGAATCGTGATGCTAAAATTTACGGTTATGTTGTTGGTTATGGATCTACAACTGATGCTCACCACATTACAGCCCCTGCTGAAGGTGGAGAAGGTGCAGTTCGAGCTATGAATAAAGCATTAAAAGATGCTAATTTATCTGCGGATGATGTTGATTATATTAATGCACATGGAACTTCTACACCTGCAAATGATAAAAACGAAACTACTGCAATCAAAACATTATTTGGTGCAAAAGCCTACGAAGTTGATATTTCCTCAACAAAATCCATGACTGGCCACCTTCTTGGTGGTGCCGGAGCTTTTGAATCAATGGTTTGTATACTTTCTCTTCAAGAGAGTGTAATTCCTCCAACAATTAACTTAAATACTAAAGATGAGGAATGTGATTTAAACTACACTCCCAATAATGCGGTTAACAAAGATATGAATATTGCTATGTCAAATTCTTTCGGTTTTGGCGGTCATAATGGAGTACTTGTTTTTTCTAAAACCTAACTACTTAGGAAGCATTGACCCGCCGATTGAATGAACTCCTCCATCAGCATGAATAATTTCTCCAGTTACAACTTCAGATAAATCAGAAAGTAAAAAGTTTACAACCTTTGCAACGGGTTCTGGGTTCTTAGTATCCCAACCAAGAGGAGCTCTTTGGTCCCATTCTTCATTCATTTCTGAGAATCCTGGAATATTTTTTGCAGCTGTAGTTGCTAAAGGTCCAGAAGCGACAGCGTTCACTCTAACCCCGTCCTTTCCCATATAATATGCGAGATACCTAACAATTGATTGCAAACTAGATTTTGCAACACCTTGCCAATCATACCCAGGCCATGCCTGTGAATTATCAAAATCTAAAGCAACGATTGAAGAAGGATTGTTAAGAATTGGCTTGAAAGAAGTAGCTAAAGTTTTTAGGGAAAATGCAGAAATTTCAAAACTTTTGACAGCGTCAGTAATATTTGTATTTAAGAAATTTCCACCCATTGCCTCCGTTGGTGAGAATGCTATTGCATGTAAAATTCCATCTAAAGAACCAACTTCCTTCTCAACGCTTTTAACAGCTTGATCCACTTCTGATTGGTCTTCAATATCCATTGAATATACCTTTATGTCATCAGAAAGTCTTTTTACCGCTCTTTCGGTAATGCGGAGGCCCTTACCAAAACCTGTTGCAACAACTGTAGCTCCATTTTCAATAGCAATTTTTGCTGATGCATAGGCTATGCTTTTGTCTGTAAGTATTCCAGTGAAGAGAAATTTTTTATCTTTTAAAATCATATTTGTCCTATAAATATTTGACCAATTAAATAGTTAATATGTATCAGGAAATAATATCTTTTATTGTTCTTCAGTTGTGTAGCTACCTGAAGCTTGCTCTTCTTTTTTTATAGAATTGCCTGTTACAACTGCTAATCCGATCTCAACTAATCCGAAAAGAAAGAATCCATTGAAATCAGTAAATACAGCAAAAGCTATTAATCCAAGACCGCCACTATATCTTATTATATTTAGCTGTTTACCATTCTCAGCATTGCCACCAAGCAAAAAGAAAGCCATTGCGGCAAAATAAAGTGGCCCACCAATAGAACGAACTATCATCGCCTCATTTTCTGTAAGGACTGCTGTAAAATCAAATAAAAATATCCTGTAAACAACCTCAGGTAAAATAAATCCAACTAAAACTAAGCCCAAGTAAATTAATGGGTCTAATCTGTTAATTAATTTGTAATTCATAGAAGCAATTATATCTTAAAATATTGAAACATATAATTAATTAATTTTAATTATTTCTGCTTGGGCTGCGGCAAGTTTAGCTGTTGGAATTCTAAAAGGAGAACACGAAATATAGTCGATTTGTAGAGTGTTAAAGAATTTTATTGAGTTTGCTTCACCTGCATGCTCACCACATACTCCTATTTTTAAATCTTTATTAACATTTTTACCTTCACTAACTGACATCTCTACAACTCTTCCAACGGACCCTTGATCAATTGACACAAAGGGATCTTCTGAAAAAATATCATTTTCTACATATGTGTTAAGAAATTTTGAAGCATCGTCTCTTGATAGACCAAGTGTTGTCTGTGTTAAATCATTTGTTCCGAAAGAAAAGAAATCTGCATGTTCTGCAATGTATGAAGAATTTAATGCAGCGCTTGGCAATTCAATCATTGTTCCAATTGTATAATCAAAAGTAAAGCTCAATTCTTCTTCTAATTTACTTATTTTTTCTATTAGATAGTCTTTCATCTGACTTAATTCTTCAGCATTCATAACCAATGGAATCATTATTTCAGGTGAAACATTAATCTTTTCTTTTTTATTTAAGTTGTAAGCAGCTCTAAGAATTGCCTCAACTTGCATTTCGTAAATTTCAGGATAACTTAATCCAAGTCGGACTCCCCTGTGTCCAAGCATAGGATTGCTCTCCGAAAGTTTTACTAACATTTCTCTTATATGTGCTGGCGATACACCAATGGCATTTCCAAGCTCAGTCATCTCAATTTCACTTTTTGGTAAAAATTCATGCATTGGTGGATCAAGTAACCTAATTGTCATTGGCTTATCTTTTAGAAGCAGAAATAGTGCTTCAAAATCTGAAATTTGATAGGTGATTAATTTGCTTAATGCTCTCTCTCTTCCCTGTTTTGTGTCTGACATAATCATTTCACGCATAGGTATAATTCTGTCTCCTTCAAAAAACATGTGCTCTGTTCTACATAAACCAATTCCTTCAGCACCGAACTCTAATGATTTTTTTGTATCGGTAATTGTTTCTGCATTTGCACGAATTTTTAGACTTTTAAACTCGTCGCACCAATCCATAAGTGTATTAAATTCTACTGATGGTTTTGGTGGCTCAGATTGTAGTTCACCAATATAAACTTCACCCAGCCCGCCATCAATTGATATGATGTCTCCTTCATTTAAAGTTTTTGTTCCATTTGAAATGGTTTTTAATGAGTTATCAATAATTAAACTTTCCGCACCTACAACGCAGGGCTTACCCATACCTCGGGCAACAACTGCCGCATGACTAGTCATTCCACCTTTGGTTGTCAAAATTCCAACAGAGGAATGCATTCCGTGAATGTCTTCAGGGCTTGTTTCATCCCTGACCAAAATAACATCTCTTCCCTTGCTTGCTTCCTCTTCAGCCTTGTCAGCATCAAAAACAAGCTCTCCAACTGCAGCACCCGGAGATGCGTTTAAGGCCTTATTGAATAGCTCTTTTTCTTGAGAATCTATAAACTGTGGATGTAATAGATTTGTAATACTATTTGCATCAACCATTGTTAAGGCTTCTTCTTTTGAAACAACTCCTTCTTTTTGCATATCAATAGCAATTTTTACACTTGCTTGAGCAGTTCTTTTAGCTGTTCTAGTTTGAAGCAGATAAATATCTCCGTTCTCAATAGTAAATTCAATATCTTGAGCTTCTTTAAAGTGATTTTCTAATTTTGTCGAAATCTCCAAAAGCTCTTTGTAAGCTTTTGGAAATTTAGATTCTAATGATTCTTGTTCAATTTTTGAATGCTTTCTAATTGGATGCGGTGTCCTTATCCCAGCAACAACATCTTCTCCTTGAGCATTGATTAAGTATTCTCCATATAACTCTCTATCTCCATTTGATGGATTTCTTGTAAAAGCTACCCCCGTACCAGACTTATCATTTAGATTACCAAATACCATTGATTGTATTGTTGCGCCTGTACCCCAGGAATCAGGAATATTATTTATTTTTCTGTATATAACAGCTCGTTTATTTTGCCAGCTATTGAAGACCGCTTCAATCGCACCTGCAAGTTGCTCATAGGGATCTTGAGGAAACAAAGAGTCAGTAAACCTCTCGACTGTATTTTTATAGGCATTTATTATCCAATTAAGTTGATCAACATTAAAATCGGCGTCAGAAACAACGTTATCCATACGTTTTTTGTTTGCCAATACAGCCTCAAATCGTTCATGTTCAACTCCCAAAACAACGTTTGAATACATTTGGATTAAACGCCTATATGAATCTAGTGCAAACCGCTCATCATTGAATGCTTCTGCCAGTTGAAATACATTACTATCATTTAACCCAATATTTAAAACTGAGTCCATCATCCCTGGCATAGAGACTCTTCCACCAGATCTTACAGACAATAAAAGTGGTGTTCCTTCTCCACCAAATCTTTTATCAGATAAGCTCTCAAGATTCTTGACTGCTTTCCTGATTTCATTATCTAGATTATCCGGGAGTTTTTTATTCTCGGTAAAGTAGTTGCACACTTCTGTTGTGATTGTAAAACCAGGTGGTACAGGGATTTTCATATTTGACATTTCAGCCAAGTTTGCACCCTTGCCTCCAAGCAAGTTATTAAGAGACGAATCACCATCCGTCTTATTTTTAGAGAATTCAAAAATTAGTTTATTTTTCATGGCACGAATTAAAAATATTCCCCCTCTATTCTTTTATTATATATGGGGGAAACAATATGTCTAAAAATGTAATGGTCATTGGTACGGGTACTATTGGAGAACCCCTTATAGGCCTTCTTGCAGAACACAAAGATGGACTTGGGATAGATAATGTCATATTTTTTAAAAGAACTCCTCTTTCAGATGAGAAAGGGAAAGTTGAAGCATTACTAAGAAAGGGTGCGAAAATAGCATCAACTTCAGATGTATTATCAGATTTTAAAAAATTAGGGTTTTCAGATATAGAAAATGTAGAAAACGCGTACGATGACACAGATGTCATTATTGACTGTACTCCGAGTGGTAATGATAATTGGAAAAATATATACTCATCTCTCTCTCAATCAAAAAGATTTATGGCACAAGGTTCTGAACATGGATTTGGTCCTTTCTTTGCTTGGGGAATAAATAATAATGTCTTTGAAACTGAGTCAAACAGATACCTTATTGCTTCATGCAATACACACAATATTGCATCGATAGTTAAAACATTTGCCTTAGATGAAGGCCGTGAGCTTACTGAAGGTCAATTTGTATGTTTGCGAAGAGCAAATGATGTCTCGCAAAATGAATCCTTCTCACCATCGCCAACCATTACAAAACATACAAATCAAGAGTTTGGAACTCATCACGCAAGAGACGTTCATGAGTTATTTGCCCAAGAAGGAAAAGATTTAAACTTGTTTTCTTCAGCGATAAAATTACCCACTCAATATATGCACACTTTGTGGTTTACATTACGTTTTGTTGATTCAATTCAGAATGAAGAAATTATGAACAACCTTTTTAGAAGTGAGTTTTTGATGACAACAGAAAAAATGTCATCAAATAAAGTCTTTTCGTTTGGAAGAGATCACGGATACCATGGGAGGCTGTTGTCTCATGGAATTGTTGCTGAACAATCACTTCACATAAAAGATAATACCCTCATCGGATATTGCTTTACACCTCAAGATGGCAACGCGTTGCTTTCATCTGTAGCAGGCACCATACAGTATTACTACAAAGATAATTGGAAAGAAAAAATGAAACTTTTTAATCGCTATATATTTAAAAATATCTAAATTAATACCAACTTTTTGATATATCAAACTTTTCACAAACTATAAAATTTTGTGAAAAATCAAAAAAAAGTTTCACAAAAGCACAATGTTTTTTTTAAAACATGCTATTTTTGTAACATGCAAAATTTAAATATTGTGAATGTGGTGAAGTACATAAATATGTAATGCCCTTACACATTAATTTTGTTGCCGGGCACTTGCCCGGTTTTTTTTTAGGAAGGAAAATAGTGGAAAACCAAAGTAATGAGAGTAAGCATAAAGATATAAAGCAAACAAAAGCTGAAATTTATGAGAGTCTCTATGACGCAGAATAGTTTTTTAGATAAAAAATTACTAAATTCTGAGTGGGAAAATAATCCCAGGTGGGAGGGAATTACACGTAATTACAGTGCTGAAGATGTAGTAAGTATTCGTAATTCAATTGAAATCAAATATACTTTGGCCGAAAACGGAGCAAATAAGCTTTTTGATCACTTAATGAAAAAAGACGAATGGATATCAGCTTTAGGTGCGTTATCAGGCAATCAAGCTGTCCAGATGGTTAAAGCAGGTTTAAAGGCAATTTATTTAAGTGGCTGGCAAGTTGCTGCAGATTCTAATCTTGGTGAAACTACCTATCCAGATCAATCACTTTACCCAAGTAATAGTGCGCCAAATTTAGCAAAAAGAATAAATAACGCGCTTCTTAGAGCTGAACAAGTAGACAGAGTAGAGGGTAATTTTGACATTGATTACGTAGTACCAATTGTTGCTGATGGAGAAGCTGGTTTTGGCGGCGTATTAAATGTTTTTGAATTAACAAAAAAATTTATTGAAGCTGGTGCCGCCGGTGTACATTTTGAAGACCAGCTTGCCGCAGAAAAAAAATGTGGCCATATGGGAGGAAAGGTTTTAGTACCAACAAGTCAACATATAAGAACTCTGACATCAGCAAGGCTTGCAGCTGATGCTTTGGGTGTACCAACAGTAATAATTGCTCGAACAGATGCACTAGCAGCAAATCTGTTAACAAGTGATGTAGATGATAGTGATAAAGATTTTGTTCTTGGTGAAAGAACATCTGAAGGGTTTTTTAAGGTAAAAAATGGTCCTGAGGCTGCGTTTAGTCGAGCATTATCTTATGCACCATATGCTGACCTAGTATGGTGCGAAACAGGAACTCCAGACATTGGGTATGCAAAAGACTTTGCAGAAGCAGTTCATGAAAAATATCCAGATAAATTACTTGCATACAATTGCTCACCATCATTTAATTGGAAAAAAGCATTGTCAGATAAAGAGATTGATACATTTCAAGAACAACTAAGTTCTTTTGGCTACAAATTCCAATTTATCACGCTTGCTGGTTTTCATGCTCTCAATGCATCCATGTTTGAGCTAGCTTCAAAGTATAAAGGTGGAAATATGTCAGCATATGTCGAGTTGCAACAAAAAGAATTTTCAATGGAAAAGGATGGGTTTACATCAGTAAAACATCAAAGAGAAGTTGGTGCTGGTTACTTTGATACCGTTTCGACAATTATTAGTGATGGAGATGCGTCGACCCTAGCACTTGAAGGTTCTACAGAAGAAGAACAATTTTAATGTTTGAAGTAACTCAAGAAACGACAAACTCATCAAAAATTTTATCAGAGGGTGCATTAAATTTTTTAAGTAAATTTACATCTGCATTTGAAGATAGAAGAAGACAATTACTTGAAGAAAGAGAAAATACTCAAAAAAGTATAGACTCGGGTAACTTCATGGGTTTTCCAGCTGATACTTCAATTAGAGATAAAGAATGGCAAGTAGTTCCACCACCTTCTGATGTTGCTCAACGACATGTCGAAATTACTGGACCTGTAGATAGAAAAATGATTATTAATGCTATGAACTCAGGAGCTGATGTTTTTATGGCAGATTTTGAAGACTCAACGTCACCAACATGGGAAAACATAGTTAATGGTCATGTCAATCTTATAGATGCAAATAATAGAAACATAGAACTGATTGATGAGTCAAAAGGAAAAACATATACATTAAATGTAGAAAGTCAAACATCACTATTCGTTAGACCTAGGGGCCTACATCTCTCTGAGAAAAATATATTAATGGATGGCAGTCCTATTAGTGCAAGCATTTTTGACTTCGCCATGTATGTTTACCACAATTATCAAAGTAGGCTCGATGCTGGACTTGGTATATATTTTTATATTCCAAAACTAGAAAATGCGAATGAATCACAACTCTGGGATGACATGTTCACATTAGCTGAAGATGAACTTGGAATTCCAAGAAGCAGTATTAGAGCTACAGTTCTTCTAGAAACCATCTCTGCATCATATGAAATAGAAGAGATGCTTTATTCTCTAAGAGAGCACTCTCTAGGGATGAATGCTGGAAGGTGGGATTACATATTTAGTGCGATTAAAAGACATAGGAATGTAGATGGAATAATATTTCCTGACAGATCACAAATTACTATGACTGTTCCATTTATGAAAGCCTATACAGAACTATTAGTTGAAAGCTGTCATAAAAGAGGTGCACATGCAATTGGTGGTATGTCTGCATTTATACCAAATAGAAAAGACCCTGAGGTAACGGAAAAAGCATTTGAAAATGTAAAAAATGATAAGTTAAGAGAAGCAACTATGGGCTTTGATGGGTCTTGGGTTGCTCATCCAGATTTAGTAAGCATATGTAAAGAAGTATTCAATGACCACCTAAATGGACAAGCTAATCAAATCTCATTTGTACCAAGATATGATATTGAGGATTCAATGCTACATAACTTTGAGATAGAAAACTCATCCATAACAACAGAGGGTATTCACACAAATATCAAAGTGGGTATTTTGTATATGCACTCATGGCTCAATGGACAGGGTGCGGCAGCATTATTTAATTTAATGGAAGATGCTGCTACTGCAGAGATTTCACGTTCACAGCTTTGGCAATGGCTTCATAACTCAGTTGAAACTGAAAACGGAGAGACTATCACTGAATCATTTATGGAAGAAGCTTTTGAGACAGTCTTTACTGAAATAAATAATACAGAGAATATTGAAAAGGCCAGAGACGAATTTAAAAAGTTGGTGTTTGATGAAGATTTCTCAGACTTTTTAACTTTACCCGCTTATCATTTAATAAATTAAGTCTTGTTTTTAATAAATAAGGTTCTAGTTTTAGTCACTTTATTTCTATAAAATGAAATTGTGGATAAAGTAATCGCACAAGCAATACCCGCCTTAATTGTTGTAGGAGTTATATGGCTAATCATTGTATCAAATAAAAGAATAAATAGTGCACTTTCTAGTGCTGCGGAGACTTTGAATTTTACATTCATATCCTCAAAAAACATATTCCGAAAGAAACGAATATTCGGTGAACTAGAAGGATACAAATGTGAGGTAGAGGTATACACAAGAAGTCATGGACGTTCCTCAACTACATACGTCTCCTTCTTTGCTTTTTTTCCAGAGAGCTTTGATATGGGATTAAAAATTAATTGGCGAGGTGAGTTTGATGGAGATGATGAGTATCTTACAGACCTATTTATAAAACGAAATGAAGAACTTATAGAGACATCAAAGAAAAATCTAAGAAGATTAAGAGTAGAGGATGCATTTGTAAATTCAAGAAAAGTCTTATTTAGAAAATATTACAAAGCTGATGAGATTGTAAAAACAATGAGAGACGTGCTTAGCTTAGCAAAAGCAATTAAGTAGCTTTTTTAGCCACTAATCACGTATATCAACCCAAAGAGAGTCTTTTTCCATTGGAGCGCGTAATAATCCAATTACCAATAATGCAAAAGTGATTATTGGAAATAAAAGAACTAAAAACAAAGGGTACGATGTAATTGTTTCTATCATATTTTTATTTTACTAAATTGAAATAGATTATGCTACGCAGGACTATTTTTGTCTTATCTAAATCTTATTGTTTGTTTTAATTCTTTTTTAAATTTAGAAAAAGATATCTAAACTAATTCAAATGATTTAATGATATTTTCTAAGCCCTCTTTGGCATCTGCAAACAACATTTTTGCATTGTCATTTACAAACAATGGATTCGCAATACCTGCATAACCTGGTGACATAGATCTTTTTATCACGATGACTTGTTTTGCTAGGTCTACATCAAGTATTGGCATTCCATAAATTGGAGAGTCTTCATCAGTTCTAGCCAATGGATTTACAACATCATTTGCTCCAAGAACTATTACAACATCCGTTGAGGAAAACTCAGAATTTATATCTTCTAAGGTAAACATATCTTCATAGTCAATATCTACCTCAGCTAAAAGTACATTCATGTGTCCAGGCATTCTTCCAGCAACTGGATGTATAGCAAACTTCACTTCAATGTTTTTATCTTTTAAGGTATTAGTTAATTCTTTTACAGCCGCCTGTGCTTGAGCTACTGCCATTCCATAACCTGGAACAATAACTACAGATTCTGCATAGCTTAACTGGATTGCAACGTCTTCATGGGAAGTGCTTATTGGATCTTTATCATATTCATTATTAATAGTTGTACCGCCAAATCCACCCTTTAAAACATCTAAAAGTGTTCGATTCATTGCAGCACACATAAGGAGTGTGAGAATTATTCCAGATGCACCTACTAAGGCACCAGCTACGATCAAAATAATACTATTTACAATAAACCCAGCTGACATCGCCGCAATTCCAGAAAGTGAATTTAAGAATGCTATGACAACTGGCATATCTGCTCCACCAATTACTGCAACTCTTATAATTCCAGCAACTAATGAAAGTAGCATAAAGTATTCAAGGGATAATATTTCCATTTCTTCCCAAATTGCAGGTAATAAAATTAGAGGCGGTAAGAAAGCTGAAAAGATGTTAGCAATTGTTGTATTTACATTGTTTAACTTTCCACGTAGCTTTAAAACAGCAATGATGCTTCCAGAGAAAGTAAAAACACCAATAACCATAGAGAAAATAGCTACAAAAAAATCAGACATAACTAATGAATTGTTTGATAACTCAACGTATGCAATTGCTCCAGAAGCTCCACCACCAAAGCCGTTAAACAAACCAACTAGTTCTGGCATTTGTGTCATCTGAACTCGTTTTGATATTAAAACTCCAAGAAGTCCTGAAACAACAATTGTGATATAAAAAGCAGAATCATATTTTGAAAAATCATAATTAAATGCACTAAAAACAGCTAATGCCATGGCCAACATAGCAAAGGTATTTGCTCTATGTGCTGTTGAAGGTCTTCCAAAAAGCTTCAAAGCAAATATAAATAACACAGAAGAAACAAGTAATATTATTTCAATCATTTTTCTTAAACATTTCTAGTATTCGACCAGTTACTGAAAACCCACCAACAATATTGAGGGTCGCAAATGCTATTGCAATTAAAACAATAATTTTGAGTACTTGAGACTCGCCTACTTCTGGGTAGATAAGAATAGCTGCAATCAATGTGATTCCAGAAATAGCATTGGAACCAGACATCAATGGAGTGTGTAAAGTCTGTGGAATTTTAGATATAAGCTCATATCCAATAAAGCTTGCTAAAAACGTTATCAACAATGTAAGTAAGAACATTGCTTCCATTATGAACTCATCTCCACAAAAATCTCATCGTCACTATTTTCTATATACAGCTCAATTAAATTTCTTACATTTTCTGAATACAACTTTGTAGCTGCATGTTTAACAGTGTTTAAGATATCTGTTTCACCAACTATCTTTACACCATTAATCTCAACAACTTTGTCAACCTCTGTGCCTTCACAGTTTCCACCAGTACCAGCAGCTAGGTCAATAATTACAGAGTTCTCTTTCATGTTTTCAACAGTCGACTTTTCAATCAAGACAGGTGCTTTCTTTCCTGGTATTTGAGCAAATGTTAAAACAATATCACTATCAATTACTTGTTTCTTTAATGCTTCTTGAATTTTCTGATTCTCTTCTTCTGAGACTTCTTGTGCGTATACGCTATCTTGAGCTTCAGTGCTTGCTTCAACAAATTTAGCACCTAAAGACTCTACTTGGTCCTTGGCCTCTTTTCTAATATCAAAAGCCCACACTCGAGCCCCAAGTCGTTTTGCAGTGGCAATTGCTTGAAGGCCTGCAACTCCTACTCCGAGAATTAATACTTTTGATGGTTGGATATTGCCTGCTGCAGTTGTCATCATTGGTACGACGTCTGATGTCTCTTTTGCTGCTCGTAAGACTGAGGCGTATCCAAGCAGGTTTGCTTGAGAAGAAAGTGCGTCTAGGTTTTGAGCTCTTGAGATTCTAGGAAGCTTGAAAAAACTTAATACTTTGATATCAGGTCTTAAACTTTTTATCTCTTCGATCTTATCAAAATCAAAGATACCAATAAGAACTGCTCCTTCTTTAAGTTCCTTTATTGTTTTATCTTGGATATTTTCTACACAGGCAACAATGTCTAAATCACTTAAGTTAGACATAGTTTTTACATTGTCTAGGAAAGAATCTGCATAATTTAGATAATCAAATATATTTTTCTCTAAATGAACTTCTAATGAATATTTCTCAATAGATTCAGGGTGTATTGGAGACCTGTATCCATCAACATCTGTTAAAAATCCTATTTTCATACTTTCCTAGTTTAAATATGCTGGCAACTTACTAAGAATTAAATAAAATACATACATGAATATTGCTGTCTTTAGTGATAAGTTTTCTGGTACATTAAGCGCCATTGAAGTACTTGATATTGTTCAAAGTAAGTTTTTGGATTCAAATATTAATGCAGACTTTTTCAGCGTTACCGATGGCGGGCAAGAGAGTACAGAAATCTTTAAGAGTTACAACTTTCAAATGAATGAAAGTTTTGAAACATCAAATTGTGATAATTCGATATCAGTAGTTGAAACTATTAATGTAAATGGCAATATTTTTTTCGAGTCTGCTCAATTAATTGGTATTAACTCAGCTAAAGACTCCATGTCAATCAATTCCGGATGCTTAGTTGAAGCCTCGCAAAAAACAGAAATTCTCGGAACAGGTGGCTCAAAGACTGTAGATTTTGGAATTGGGCTATTAAGCAAGTTAGGGATGGAATTTATTTCAAATGGTGAGACAATTGTTGACCCTATTCCTCAAAATTTTTCATTCATAGATAGAGTCAAATCAACAAACTTCAAATCTGATTTAGAGCTTAAGGTTTTAAGTGATACTAAAATTCCTTTACTTGGTAAAGACTCAGCTTTTGATGTATTTGGACCTCAGAAAGGTTTGTCTAAAGAAGATATAGAAAAACATAAGTTAGAAGTTGAAAGATTAATAACTCTTATTGATAAAGAGCTTGTTTTAGATTTAAACCCAAATGCAGTTTACTCAGGTGCAGCTGGAGGTTTAACGTTTACCTTAAACCAAATACTAGGCTGCGAAATAGAAAGTGGTGCAAAATACTTTATAGAAGAAACAAACTTGATAAAACAATTAAAGAATTACGACATCGGTATATTTTGTGAGGGAAAATTTGATGAATCCTCTCTTGAGGGAAAAATAATTGGAGAACTATTGAAAGAATATAAAGGTCAAAGGTATTTTTTAGGTGGACAATATGCAGCAAAAAATGAAAATATTTTTACGGACTACTTTCAGTGTGGACCTGAGGGAATCAATAATCCTAAAAGCTCATTAGAGATAGCCACAAATGAATTAATTAAAGTATTAAAAAAGGATTAAAATCTTTATATGACAATTCCTTCACCATGTATAAGCGTATGTGTAACAGATCCAGATAGTGATTTGTGTTACGGATGTGCAAGAACTACTCCTGAAATAGCAAAGTGGTCGAAATATACAGATGAAGAAAAAGAACAAGTAATTGAAATAAGTAGATCTAGGATGTCTGGTTGGCAATTAGAAGCCTTTGATAAAGCATATAACCAAAAAAAAGAAACTGGATTAAGTCCTATAAAAAAACAAAAGTTACAAAATCAACAAGACTAGACTCAAATTCAAAATCTAATTCCATAACTAAGCCTATTTTGAATTTTTACCCACCAATGGAATACTTGCTAGTAGATCTGTAGGAATATCATCAAGAGAGCCTTCGTAGTTACCATATGAGCTTAAAAATTCTTCCTGAACTCCTTCATCAGGAAAGATTACATCAAAAATATTTGGATGGTTAACTACATTTGGAGCTCCACCACCCCTGTACTGTTCTGCTGATGGATTAATTTCTCTAATCCTTGAACCATTAGGTCCATAGCCATCTTGAGACATCATAACTACTCCATAGTGCCATTCTTCAGGATTTCCACCACCAAGCTGGTTTTCAATGTCAAGCTTTACAACTATTACACCTTTATCTGGTACAACGACAATATCAAATTGATTAGTTACTAATTCTGACTCTCCGCTTGGTAGTGACTTCCAAATCTGTGGCTCCCATCCCTCTATTACAATATGGTATTCCCAACCAGAACCATCTGGCATTTTTGCAAACCTATAATTACCTAACTGTTTAACTCCAGTATTAGAACCAAAGTCTTTATCAATATACACATCAATAGTTTGAACAGATAAACTCCTTGGAGATCCCCACGGGTTTTTTATAGCGCTTAAAATATCAAAATTCATGACAAGGTTTCCGTCTGCAATACCTGCTGAGAAACCTTCAAAGTCATAACTTCCAGGTATGAATACTCCATCAGTTGGATAAGTGTATGAACCTTCTCCAAAATCGTCTTTAATTGGATCTTTTATATCAAGAAATAGTTCAACATTTGAAACTTCAGGAACAAATAGCGCAAGAGGCCTAGATGGCTGGACGTAACTATCAAAAGAATCAGAATAAAGTCGAAGTTTAATCTTGTCTCCAAAACTCAGTGAACCTAATTCACCAAGCGGAATTTTTAGATAAAGTTCATTTCCCGAAGCAGAAACCTCTGTGGTTTCCTTAGTGAGGCAGTTTGTAGAAAATGTTTCTTCTTTGACACTTCCCTCATTAGGTAAATCTCTTTTTGTACAGGTAAAATATGAACCATTTTGAAGTTTTACACCACGATGAAATATTGCCTGAGTGGTTTCAATGCCTATAAATTCTTGATTTGAAACTACCCCATCTTTAAATGGAACTGAAGACCTTCTAATCTTTGTTCTGGACGGACTTTCTAAATAGATATCTAAATCAGTATTTTGCCAAGGATTAGATTCCTGCATTGTCGAGGAGGATTTTTGTATAGAAATATAAAAGTGTTCATCTGAGAATCTATATTGTATTTTTGAAATCATATCTGAAGTCTCTATTTCTCCAGCATCACTCCATATCTTTGCATTTGTAGTTCCGTTTACAAGTAAAGGTTGATTTGAATTCAAAATTGAATCTGATTGCTTATCAAATAATTGAGCAGCAGGAGAAATAATAGGAATATCTAAATAGGATGGCGGTTCTTGACCGAGCGATGTATATACCTTTTTAAGAAGGTTTCTAAATGCTGAACCAAAGTAATCATCATTTCCGCTTGATTGATCACTCCCATACCACCAGAACCAATCTGAACCTTCTGCTAACAGCATATAATCAAATGCCTTTTCTAGTTGTTCTACTGTATATTCACCAGATGCATTTGATCTATCATAGAAAGCTCTTGTTTTTTGTAAGTAATCCCATGCATATGTCTCTTCTGTCTCTCCTATCCATGTAGCAAAATTTGGTTGAAACCAAGATGCTGGAAATACTTTATCTAATTTATCAATTTGGGGTCCATATTTTTCAATATACTCAGTCGGAGTTGTTGTTTTTAACCAGTCTGTAGTGGTAAACGTTTCGTACATCAAGCTTAAAAAGTCAATGCCATCATTTTGATAATGCTCCCATGCATTCTCACCATCTAACACGATAGAAACAACAAGTGGTCTGTCCATTTTCACGCTTACTTCTCTTGCGGCTTCTAGTGCCTTCATCATGTCAGCAACTGCCATCTCAGGAGACATTCCGCTGTAAGTAAAACCAACCTGATCAGAGATAGATAAATCTCTAAAGAAAATAGCAACATCATCCTGCCTGTTTAGTTGACCATACCATGGTGTATAAAGCACTTCTGGATTAGTAACGATGCCTTTTGTATTTCTTTTAAAAGTTGGGATATCTAAAGACTTAGACAATACATGTTCACCTGTAGCAATCCACTTTATACCTTCTTTAGCAAACATGCCTAAGACTTCTTGTGAAACAGCTCCCTCAGCTGGCCACATTCCTATAGGTCTTTGCCCCAAAAGCTCTTCAGCTAAATCCAACCCTTTCTCGACTTGAATTGCAGCATCTGTGGGTTTACTGAATCTATTTTTTGGCAACTCAGCTCCTATATCTCCTACTGAAGCCAAGTTTGTATCAAATATTAAAGGTAGAATTGGATGTGCATACGGGGTAGTAGTTATTTCGATCTGACCAGTTTTCCACAACTCAGCATGGGCTGGGATAACTTTATCAATTAGTTTTGAATGCTCATTCAATAGAACAAATTTATCATCTTCAGAAAAGTCTCTACCTTTAATAACAAGACTTTTTAATGGCTCTTGTGCTAAATACTTTGGATCTGTCCATGCCAAATTAAATAATAGTTGTAGATCTCTATAGTCTTGATTTGTCCAGAAAGATGAGTTCTGACTAGAATTTCTAAGTTCTACATATCTTGGAAATCTTGCAATTACTTTTGGATTCGTATCAAAAAAACGAGAAACAATAAATTCTTTATCATCTAGAGTCAAAATATCTGCATCGATTTCTGTGTAGTACCAATATAAATCTTTTGCACCATTTGAGAAATCTTCAAGTTGTCTTAATAAAACTGGCGTTAAATTAAATGTGGCTTTCATCTCTGGATAATCAGAAACTAACTCTACCATATCAAGATAATCCTTAGTTGCATGAACTCTCACCCAGGGTCTTGTGTAATAGCCATCATCATTTTTTGTATAAAAAGGCTGATGTTGATGCCACATTAGCATTACATATAACTCTGGCTCTTCTTCAACAATCTCTTGGTCATTCATTATTGTCATGATGGTTGTATCAATGACAACATTATCCGCTGATGGCTGAGAACAGAATACAAAAAGTAACATCAAAAGCATGCTGAATTTTTTCATCTTTAAGATATCATAATCTCTATGGTAGAAATTCATAATACTGTTACAAAAGTCTTTGAAGAAAATAAAGAAGCTCTAGAAATTTTTGAATGTAAAGATGAATTCTCAGATACTCAAAACTTCTGTGATCACTACGGATTTGATATTGAAGATTCATGTAATGCAATTTTAATAAAAGCAAAGAAGCCTGAAGAATTCTATGCAATGTTTTGTGTACTAGGCTCAACAAGACTAGATGTAAATCAAAAAGCAAAAACTGCTATGGGTGCAAAAAGAGTAAGTTTTGCATCTAGAGAAGAAGCAGAAGAAGTAACCAATCAAACATATGGTGGAATCAGTCCTCTAGGATTACCTGATAATATAAAAATATTTATTGATAGAAATGTTATGAATAGAGAAAAACTATTTATAGGTGCTGGAAATAGAGTATCTAAATTTTTTCTATCTCCAGAATTATTGGTTGATTTAACTGGTGCAGAAGTTTTAGATTTAACCTAGGCCAGATCTACATAAACTGGCTGCTTGAGGAAGTAGTGCTTGTCCGTTAAAGCCTGGAAATCTTCCACCCTGTAAATATGTTCTAAGACTCCCCTTAATATTCTCGAACTCATCTGGATCAAGTGTTTGGGGTTCCAATAGTATCTGTAGACTGTCTGGTAATCTTTCCTCTAAAAATTCCATTTGATAACTATCTAAATTATCAACATACTCTGAAAGAAGATTTACAGACACCTCATAGCTATCAATGACTTCGACACAATTTTCATATTCAATTTTTGTAAGAGGGCTTGTGTCAACTTCATAATCTGCTCTGTATTGAAAAAACAAAATTATTGCGATAAATATTAAAAGTGAATACAGCAAAAATTTTAATGGAAAAAGAACAATTTTTTTTACAGGCCAAAGTACTAACTTAAATAATCTTTTAAACATATGTTTTTTAGTTTAATGCTATGACGAGACACTGACACGCACCGCCAGATTTTAAAAACTCTGAAACATTTGCGACTTTAGAAGTTAATCCAAGATCTTCAACTTCATTTATGGCATCTATGTTTTCGGATGGAAAAATAACTGTATCTTCTATAACAACTGCATTGCAAGCAAGCTCGTTGGCATCGCTCTCAGATACAGGTATCAATTCAAATAATTCGGAAAATGCACTTAATGAATTATCTTTAAAAGCCTCTGGATAGAAAATTGCATGACCATTAGAGAAATATTGAAAACAGGTATCTAAATGATAGAACTTTTCTTGGGCTAGCTCTACAATGACTGGTTCTAATTCAAAGTGTTCTGCAATATAAAGGAGTGCCTCTTTATCGCTTCGTACTCCATATGAACCAACTAGATAGTCTCCATAAACAAAGGCATCTCCCCGACCCTCAAATTTATAATCAGAGGGGATTCTTGAAACATTGTACTCATTTTCTTCAAACCATTTGAGATAAATTTCCTCTTCACCCCTACGCTCTTCAAATTTGAAGTTAGCAATTAACACATCATTGCCTTTAATTATTCCTGAGTTCGCAGTAAAAACTAAATCAGGATGGTTTTCATTTGGAGGTACTACTTTTACTTCTGCTCCTGCTTCCTCAATTGCTCGTTTAAGACCATTCCACTGTTCTTTTGCTAGTTCAAGATCAACTTTTGTTCCTGCTACCATCCAAGGATTTATCGCGTATTCAACTTTAAAATACTCTGGGGAACTCATCAAAACTATCTTTTGAGACATAGACACAGTTTACATTTTTATACATTAAATGTATATTTTTACATATGAAAGAATATTCTTTTTCTTCTATAAACAGTGGTCTAGCCGCTAAGTGTCATGAACTAAATGAAAAAAACGTACCCAATGTTGGTTCTCGCTCTTTAGAGGGTTTAACAAATTCTATTGAAAATTCAGACTATAACGAAGCTATTGTTTTTGATAATAAAGTTATTGGATTTGTAGTTTGTTTTCAAGACAATGATTTAACAAAATCTTATATGAAGAAAGCTGAACATAAAAATTTTAAAGAAATTAACAACATGGTTGATAATTTTTTGTACATAGACAGAATTGCTGTGGATGCTAAATATCGAAACAATAAGTTAGGTACAAGGCTTTATAAAAATATTTTGAATTACGCAAAAGAAAATTCTATAGATTATTTAACTGCTGAAATAAACTTGCTTCCATCTATTAATGAAGCCTCTTTCAAATTTCATGAGTCTTTTGGTTTTGAAGAATTTGGAAGTGTAAAATATTCCGAAGATTATGAGGTCTCATTACAAAAGCTAGTAATAAATAGTTAGAATACATTTATGCAATTTCAATTACCTAGGCGACATAGAAAAAGTTTTGAAGTATCAACAAACAAGGAATTAAATACCAAGTTTAATAAAACTGAATCACTTGAAATTTTTGAGACTATAAAAAAAGAATATAATAGTAGTCCAGTAACATTTGGTTCTTCGTCTGGTAAAAAAGAAGCTTTATTAGAACTACTAATTATTACTGCAAGTCAGATAGCAGAAGAATACAAAGACTGTGATGTTGTGCTCAATCAGGGAGTTCCTGAAATTAAAAAGGTCAGATCAACATGACAAAATTAATTATTGATGCTGACACCGGATCAGATGATGCAGTTGCCTTATTAATGGCATATCGCAATTTACCAGAAGATAAAATACTTGGAATTACAGTTGTTGCAGGAAATGTCCCACTTGAACAAGGATTAATAAATACAAGTTATGTAAATGAACTTTGTGAAGTACAAATCCCAATATACAAAGGAGCTGAGAAGCCCCTAGAGAGAGATTATATTGAAGTTCATAATTCAGATGAATCAACAAAGATAGCTCTCAGCTATGGAAATGATTCTACTTCAGCACAAAATGTGCATGGTGTAGATGGCTTAGGTGATATTGGTATTAAGCCCCAAAACCATAAAATTGAAAATTCATCTGCCCAAGATTTCTATAAGCAAATTTTGGAAGAACAGGAAGAAATTGAAATCGTGACATTAGGACCTCTGACAAATATTGCTGGATTGGTACAAAATAATTCCGATAAATTAGGCAAAATAAAACACTGCTACATTATGGGTGGAAGCTCAAATGCATTAGGAAATATTACTAAGTTTGCTGAATACAATTTCTGGGTAGACCCAGAGGCTGCAGATATTGTATTAAACTCTGGAATTCCAATTACAGTAATTGGTTGGGATCCATCACTATATGATGCCATGATAGACACAGAAAAAATTCAAGAAATAGAATCTATTGGTACAAAATATTCCAAATTTACCAATGATATTCAAGTTGTCCTGAGGGAAATGATGAAAGATATATTTGGAAGTGATAGCTATGACTTGCCTGATCCATTAGCAATGTCGGTTTATTTAGATAATGAAATTATTAGTCAATCTGCCGAAGTAAATGTAAGAGTTGATACAAGAGACGGAATGACAAGAGGTGGTTGTGTTCTTGATTATCTTAATTTAGAACCTGATGCACCAAAAGTACGAGTAGTTCAGAGATGTCATGGAGACAAGTTTTATAATCTTTTAAAGCAAAGTCTTGCTTAATGGTTTCAAGCTCTGCGGTAATAGAGTTAATAATCCTTCAAATTAGTGTCGCTTTTAGCCCTGGTTTGATAATTGCTCTAATTGTTAATGAATCTGTACAAAAAAGTAGAAAAAACGGACTTCAGGTAGCAGGAGGTGCAGCAACAGGGGCAATTTTTATTACTATCATTACAGCTGGAGTTGTCACATTTATTTTTAATTTAATTCCTCAAATTTTAACCATTATTTATATCGTTGGAATTATTTACATTATATACAAAGGCGTTAATACTATTAGATCCAGCGTCGATAACCAAAGTAAAATAATTAGTAGTGGATCATTTAATGCAGGAATGAAACTAAACCTCATTAATCCAAAGATGTGGGTATTTTATCTTTCTGTATTACCTATTTTTGTAACAGAAAGTGGAAATGTATTTATACAATTAATTTACTTAGGGATTGTAACTATTATTGTTAATCTCATTGCAGATGTTAGCTATGCATTCATGAGTAGTTACTTCTTCCAAACTTCTTCAATTAAAACAAAGAAGCTAATAAATACATTTAGTGGTATTTGTTTGGTCTTAATTGGAATTTATCTATTTTTTAGTAGATTTCTTTGAGCCTTTAGCATCATCATCTTTGAATAATTCTGCGACTGCACCAATACTTCCAAGCGTTGCTGAAAGATCTGCAGGTAGGAAAATCTTTGTTGCTTTTCCATTCGCAACTTTTTCTAGAGATTCAAGATACTTGATTGCAATTAAGTCGTTTGTTGGGTCACCTTTATGAATTGCATCAAATACTTTTTCAATTGCTTCAGCTTCACCCTCAGCAATTGCAATTTTTTCATATCTCTGAGCATCTGCGACAGCCTTCAAAGCTTCAGCTTCACCCTCAGCACTTAAAATTTGAGATTCTCTTAAACCCTCTGCAGTTAAGATTGCCGCTCTCTTTTCACCTTCAGCTTCTGTAACAGCGGCTCTTCTATCTCTCTCTGCTTTCATAACTTTGTTCATTGCGTCTTGAACATCTTGAGGTGGGTCAATTCGTTGAATTTCAACTCTCACAACTCTTGTACCCCACTTATCGGTTGCTTCATCAAGTATTAACTTTAATGATGTGTTGATTGTCTCTCTTGAAGTTAACGCTGAGTCCAACTCAAGGTCACCAACAACGTTTCTTAAGTTTGTTTGTGCGAGTTTAGTTGCAGCTTGAATAAAATCTCCAACATTATATACAAGTTTTTTTGGATCAGTTGGCTCGTAGTATATTACAGCATCAACGGTAATTGTTACGTTATCTTTTGTAATTACTTCTTGAGGAGGAACGTCAATAACTTGCTCTCTCATATCAACAATAATAATTCTCTCGAGTCCCGGCAAAACGATATTTAATCCTGGGCTAGCTTCTCTATTAAATTTACCTAAACGTTCTACTAGACCTGTTTCAAAAGGTCTGATAATCCTAAAGATTCTAAAAAGTATCACTCCAAGTAATACAATTATCAAAATCCATCTAACTAATCCAAATATAAATTCCATAATTCTATTTTACTCCTTACTCGTTTGTACTTCTAATTTCGTTCCGTTTACACTAACAACTTTTACTTCTGTTCCAGGTACAATTCTTCTGTCCACTGAAACTACCTGCCAGTCATCTCCATAAACATGTTGTAGGGTTGGTTCGTATATGTCTATTTCATCAGTAGTAACAAAAGTTGTTCCTATGTATTTATTGACACCCTCAGAAAAATTTGTTGATTCTTCTTTTTTTTGTTTTCTTGGACCAAAAATTTTTACAGAAATGTACACACCAACAATGCTAAATACCACGAATGTACCGAGCTGTATGTCCTGACTATCAGTAATAAGCGATACTATACCTGCAAAAAAAGCACCAATAGCAAAAGGGAGCATGAAAAAAGTTGTAACTAGTAATTCGGCAAGTACTAACACTCCAGCAGCTATAAACCAAATCTCAGTCATACTGATAATTTAACTATCTTGACTATCCTTTTCAAGTTGTTCTTGTTCGAATCGATTCAATGCTAGTAGGAACATAATAAACAATATTGAGGATCCTATTAAAAAAGTTATCGGAAGGATTCTTATTTCAAATGCATTTAATCCATCAATTGAAGCTGGTGCTGGACCTCTTGGTGCATACAGAATAAAGAATATAGAGTTAATTACTCCCCAACCAAACATGGCTGCTCCAGTTATTAGAAAACCTAATCTTTTTCCAAGATTTGTTGCATTTAGTAAAAATGTAGATCCAAAAAATACAATCAGAGAACCTATAAACATTATGATGCCAGTAACTAATAAGTTAGAAGATAGAAGAGATCTCATTATTTCACGCATCAGGTTTCATTCCTCTCAAATAGTCAATAACTAATTCTATATCTGATTGTGGAAGAACAGCACCAAAACCTGGCATTTTTCCTCCTCCAACTCCATTAACTCCGTAAGCTTTTCCATTTACTGAGCCTTTAATAATAAAGTCAATAAAATCTTCTCTTTGCTTAAACTGTATGTTTACTCTTCCTGCCCTTAGCGCAGGCCCCAAACCACCTGAAGCAATTTCTTTCGTATATGCTACACCTGCTGAATAACCAGCAGTATGACATCTTGCGCAATATGCATTAAATAATCCAACAGCTCTTTTAGCTTTCTCGATATCTCCGTCAAATGTAGAAACTGCAATATCTTCAAATGAAACTTCCCACAATTTTTCTTCTAATGCTTTTTCTAGGAAAGCAAGTCCTGTCTCTGCTTCATTTAAGAACTTTTCATAACCTTCTGAAACAATTGTAATGTTTATTAATTCTGACTCTAGTTGCGAAAGGAAACCATTTGCTACTGATTTATCTTTTCTTCCTGGAATAGATTCTTCATTATCTGGATCAAGATTAAGAATTGATGTACCAAGGATTTCATTTATATTTGTGCTGTAAACTGAAAGATCTACTTCAACAGAATCACTTAAACCATCCTCGTCTGTGTCAATTCCACCCTCTTTAGATAATAATGCCGAGACATCCTCAACAGCTTTTTGTATGACTGGTAATTTTACAGGAGCATCCTTAACGCTCTGAATTAACTCTCTTTGTCTTGAGATTTCATTTTCTACAAGTAATTCAGATGAATCAAGACGTAACAGAGAACTGTTTACATTTGCATCTATGGTTGCTAATTCTTCATTTTGTGGAATTTGAAAATGGTGTAAATACTCAATTAAGTCATCTAATTGCCCATCATTCATTGGACCTCCGCCTTCAAGACCCCAGGCGGGCATAGGAGAATTTGCACGACCATAAATTAACCAATACCTTACTTCACTATCGTCGTATCTAAAAAAAACATTATTTATTGCTGGTGCTTCCCATGTAACACTAATTCCACTTCTTTTTTCAACGTAAGAAGCTGCTCCTCCAGAGCCATCTGCTCCGTGACAATTTCCGCATCCAAACTCCTCGTATAGATGCTCTCCTCTTTCAACAGAAACCTCATCAAACTCAACAGCAAATTCATCTTGCCTATTTTGTTCACCGAGATAATAGAGTGGAATCATAATTGTCAAAAGTGATGCCAAGAGTACGGCAACAGTTAGTGTCCTATCAAGTGTCTTAGTTTCAAGGTCGTCATCATTTCTGTATTTAGATAAATTAGGTGCCAAGTCAACCGCTTTGCCAGAACCTCGAAATCCAGCAGAAACAAAGAAGGCAAGTCCACCGATTATACCTAGCGCAATTAATGTAATGAAAAGAGAACTAGACAACTATTATTCCTCCGTTGTTAAAGCAATACAAGAAAGACCCTGAGGGTATTTCACTGACATTCCAGGTGCTCTAGGAGATTCAATTATTGTCCCTGTATCAATAATTAATCTTCCTGATACATTCGCAACATTAAATCTATCTAAATTTCTCGGAGCTGGTCCTGCAAAATATTCACCTACCATATTATATTTTGAACCGTGGCAAGGGCATTCGAATCCCTGAGATGAATTACACCAAGGAACCCTACATCCGAGATGAACACATCTTTGGTAAACAGCTACCAAACCGTCAGTAACCGTTGAACCCGATGCAAATTGTGAATTAGCAGCTGCATCTTCACTTAACGGCAGAACATATGCTCTAGCTGCTGGAATAAAAGCGGGTATTACAGATCCATCTGCCTGGAATAATTGATTCTTAATTTCTTCAATTGAACCTGCATCAATCTTTGAGCCAAAACCACCTGAAACTTTTGGCCATATGAAACCTAGATAAGAAATAAGCTGGATACCGGCAAAAGCACCGAATGAAATCCTTAAAGCTTTTGTTAAAAACTGTCTTCTGTTGATACTAATTTCTTCTTCAGATAGCTCTTCATAAATTACATTTTCTTCTAATTTTACTGCACCATCTGCCGGCGCTTCTATATCTTCTTCTTCATCAATAGTTGTTTCAGTTTCACCTTTTGGTAATTCTGGTTCAAGAAAATTTGTTTCTGATTTGTCTTCTTTTAATGCTTTTTTTTCAACATTTTTTTTCCAGTTGAAGTTTTTAGGAGCTCTACCGGTAACAATTACTACAATGCCAATAATTCCTAGTAAACCAACTAATGCGAACCCTGCAAAAGATAACTCAATTAGAGTCATTCGAAATGAATCCAGTCAAGCAAGTCGTCAAACCATATTCCGTCAATCCATGGATACGTCCAGTTCCAACCAGGCCCTCTAAAAAGCACGCCTATAATAGTTAAAATTCCTGCGCCAGCTAGAAAAAAAGTATAAAACATAATTGCAAACTTTCTTTTTGAAGGATGGGTTTCAGGATTTCTGTCAATGTATGGAAAAGCCATCCAAAGAACTACACCTAAAAGGAGAGGAATCATAACACCAGCTATTTGGGGGTCCCAGTAAGATAATAATTCTTGCAATCCCAAAAAGTACCATGGGGCTTTTGCAGGGTTAGGTGTAACATTTGGATTAGCTTCCTCGAGTAACGGTGCTTGTAAAATTGCTGATAATAAAATTAAAAAAGCAGTCATTGCCATAAGAGATACAAATTCAGGAAGCATTAAGTGAGGCCAAGTGTTTACTTTGTCGACTGGTTCAGAAACAGGTTTTTGGATTGGTTTAGCTTTAACTACTGTAAGAAGTCTCTGAGTAACTTTTACTTCTGGAGCAAATTCTACTTC
>CACAQC010000009.1:0-28727 GCA_902534495.1 uncultured Candidatus Actinomarina sp.
ACATGCATTATGAAACTCTATCTGGAGATGTCTCTGCAGTTAAAAACGTTTCATTTACAGTAAAAGAAGGTGAATCATTTGGCCTTGTAGGTGAATCAGGTTGTGGAAAAACTTCTGTTGCTATGTCCTTGCTTCAACTTCAGGCAGATAACGCAAAAATTTCCAGCGGTAGTATCAAGTTGGATGGGGTGGAAATGGTTGGTATGTCTGAATCAGAACTTAGGGAAGTTCGTTGGGATGGAATAAGTATTGTTTTTCAGGGAGCTATGAACGCTTGGAATCCAGTTATTAAAGTAGGAGAGCAAATTAGAGAGGCTATTAGAGAACACTATCCTGACAATACAAAAGTAGAAAATACTGAAAAAATTGCAAGTTTATTTAAAATGGTTGGCTTAGATTCATCAATTATGGATAGATTTCCCCATGAATTATCTGGAGGTATGAAGCAAAGGGCTGTAATAGCACTAGCTTTATCATGTGATCCAAAGCTTGTAATAGCTGACGAACCTACTACTGCATTAGATGTAGTTATTCAGGATCAAATATTGAAAGAAATAAAAAAAGTACAAGAATTGCTTGGATTAAGTCTTATTTACATATCACATGATATTGCGGTTATTGCTGAAATGACAGACAAAATGGCAGTTATGTATGCAGGAAGTATCGTTGAAAAAGGACCTACGAGTGAAATATTTGCTAACCCCCAGCACTCATATACTCAGTCATTACTCGCTTCAACACCTTCTGTAGTAGGTGATAAGGTCAAATTAAATTCTCTTGAAGGTGAACCCCCAAGTCTTATTAATCAAATTGATGGATGTTCGTTTGCTCCAAGATGTCCTAATCGTGCCACAACTTGTCATCCTGAATTAGATATGGAACTTGTAGAAGTTGGACCTGAGCACTTTGTTGATATATGCAGTGCAAATAGGAATTAAATATGAAAAAAAATGTAATTGAAGTTAAAAATCTAGAAAAATATTTTGAAGTATCTAGCGGATTTTTTTCTCGAAAAAAAACAACAGTCAAAGCTGTTGATGATATAACTTTTGAAATTCCCTTTGGAGAGAGTTTAGGTTTAGTTGGTCAAAGTGGATGTGGTAAGACAACAACTGCCAGAGCTCTATGTTTACTGGACCCTAAAACTGGGGGAGAGGTTAATTTTTACAATAATGACGTATCTTCTATGCAAAGTATTGATGAGCTTGAAGGTGAGGAATTAAAGAAATTTAGAAGAAATATACAGATGATTTTTCAAGATCCTTATGAATCTCTTAATCCAAGATGGACAATTAAAGATATAATTTTAGAACCTCTTAACATACACAATATTGGTGATTTAGACGAAAGAGAAGAGGCTGTATCTGAAATATTGCAAACTGTAGGACTTACTCCACCAGAAAATTATATGCCTAGGTATCCCCATGAATTATCTGGAGGTCAAAGACAGAGAGTGTCTATAGCCAGAACACTTATAATGAAACCAAAATTTGTTGTTTGTGATGAACCTACCTCAATGCTAGATGTCTCAATAAGAATTTCTATAATGGATTTAATGTTAAATCTTGCCAAAGATCTAGAGGTTTCTTATCTTTATATAACTCATGATTTAGCAGTAGCAAGATACATGTGTAACAGAATTGCTGTAATGTTTAATGGAAAGATTGTAGAAATCGCAGAAACAGAGGAGTTATTAAGTAATCCTGTTCATCCTTATACTAAAAGACTAATATCATCTATTCCTGTTCCAGACCCTTCATATGATAGAAAAGTATATGATGTAAATTTCGATGAACTTGATTCACTAATTGAAAAACATGGTTCTGATAAACCAATGATAGATATTGGCAATGAGCATTATATTGCGACTCATGATGTTAAGGGTCTTATTTGAAATTTAAGGATATTTTCCTTGCTCCAAATTTAATAACATTATCGCGTTTGATAATTGTAATAGTAATTTTCTTTCAATTTACACCATATGATTTTGAAGTCATTACTTTAATAGTTTTTATTGCAATAGTTGGGTTAAGTGACTCATTAGATGGAATTGTTGCAAGAAGATTCAATCTGGTATCAAAGTTAGGAATAATCCTCGATCCATTCACAGACAGAATAGTATTTATTCTGCTTTTATTCTGGATAAGAGATATTATTCCAAATTATTTTTTAATTGGAATAATTGTAAGAGAGATACTTATACTTATTGGCTCTTTAATTGTACTTATCACCAAAAGAGAAATAAAAGTTTCTAATAAAGGAAAGTTATCAACTGTTTTAATGTTTATAGTTATATGCTTATATGTTCTTAATTTAGATATATCAATTTTATATATTGATTCGATTGCTAATGCAGTTTTAATATTATATTTTTATGTTGCTTTTGAATATTTATATAACTTAATATATAAGCATGGATGATCATACAAAACCTCTAGAAAGACAAGCTAATGATAAAAAAATTAAGTTTTTACTTACATTATTGAATGTGGAATTGATGTCTTCCTCATGGATTCTTCAAGCTGGTAAATATACCATTGGAAGATTATCAAGTCATCAAATTATATTAGATGATGTTACAGTTTCACGAAATCATGCCTCCATAGAAATAATTAATGAAGATGTAAAGATTTATGATAATAATTCTACAAATGGGGTTTACATTAATGGAAATCTAATTCAGAATCATGCGAGTATTAAATCTGGTGATCAATTACAAATAGGAAAATTTCAGTTACTATTTACTAAAGTTTAATTATGAATATTGGTCAAGTAGTAAAAGAGTTAAAGAAAGATTATCCCTCAGCATCAATCTCTAGGGTAAGATTTTTAGAAAAAGAAGGACTAATTAAACCGAAAAGATCCAAAGGCGGTACAAGAATTTTCACAAACAAAGATTTAAAGAAATTAAATAAAATTTTAGATCTTCAAGAAAATCAGTATTACAGTTTAAAAGCAATAAAAAATAATTCATCTTTACTTACCAGCAAAGATACTAGAAAAATTACTATTTCAGAATATAGCAAGCATGATGTTTTAAAGAACTCTGGTGTAAGTGAGAAAGATTTTCATGAACTAGTTAAGTATAAATTTGAAGATGATAAAAAAAAATTTACCAATATTGATCTTGAAAGATTAAAATCCTGGTCATTTTTTTTAGAGTTAGGTCTTGAACCAAGAAATTTTACAACTATAAAATCTGTTTCTGATAGAACAATTGGGTTTAGTGATTATCTGATTTCAACTATTCAAGATGAGAATATAAATGTAGAGTTAGTAGTCGATAACTTAACAAAAATTATTAAAGGCTTGATATTAAGAAAATAATTTCAATTACGTTTGTTTTAATATTTTGTAATCAACCTGTGTATGCAATTGAAAATGATGATGTTCCAATTTCAGCTGACGTTTATCTTTCATATGATTATGAATATAAAAAAGTTATGTATGCAAAGAATATTGATGAAAATATCGCCCCAGCATCAATAACTAAATTAATGACAGCACTTCTATTGTATGAAAATTTTCCATTAAACTATGAATTCATCACATCATATCCATCAAATTATGTGCCTACTGGAAAAGTTGCTAATATTCCTGAAGGTATACGTGTAACCACTGAAGAACTTCTGGAGCTTTTATTAGTCTACTCAGCTAATGATGCAGCGTATATTGTGGCTAATTCTGTATTTTCGAGTTATGAACATTTTATTATTGAAATGAATAATAGAAGTAATGAATTGTCAATGTTTTCAACAAATTTTGTAAACCCTGATGGACTAGATGAGGAAAATCATGTAACAACAGCTAATGATTTACTTAGATTAAGTATATATATACTAGAGAACACAAAGTTATTGGACGTCACTAGTAAAAAAGATATCTTTTTTGATAAATTGCCTCAAAAAGTATTTAACAATACAAATTTGATTATTGACAGTGGTTTTATTGGATTGAAGACGGGTTGGACTTCGGATGCTGGGCTTACCTTTATAGGTTACAATCAAGAAAATAACAGAAAGATTATAACTATTGTGAATAAATCAGATGTTGATGAAGACAAATTAAATCATTTTGAAGATACAAAGATTCTGTATCAAAAATCTAAAGACAATTATGCTAATTTAAATATACTTCAAAAGGGTTCCGAATTATTTGAAATAAAAAATTCTTCAAATGCACAACTGGTTAAGAGTAATGATAATTTTTATTTTTTTAAGAAATTAGATAATGAAGAAATAGGTTATTCTGTATCAATTAAAAATAATATATTTAAAATATATTATCCAGAGATAGATGAAGATAGAGAATACAAAATAAATTCTTCAAAAAAAATAGAATATAAATTTCATTGGTCAAATAGATTTCTTAATAATATTTTGAATAAATAATTTTTTACTCTAGTCAAACTAGAATTTAAGAATGGATAGTAAAGTTTACGTTGAAGTTGGGTCAATTCGTTTAGAAGAGGAAACCGATACCCCAATAATGCTACTTCAGCAACCAAACACAAATAAAGTCCTTCCAATTTGGATTGGTACAATTGAGGCGGTCTCTATAGCTTATGCACAAGAAGGATTTATCCATCCACGTCCGCAGACCCATGATTTGCTGGTAAATATTATTGAATCACTTGATTCTAAAATAATCGAAGTCTGTATTACAGACATCCAAGAAAAAACATATTTTGCTGAGATTTCTTTATTAACTAATGATGGTGAGATTAAACTCTCTTCTAGACCAAGTGATGCTATTGCTTTAGCATTAAGAACTTCATCAAAGATATCCGTTGATTATCAACTATTTATTAATAACTCTATAGAAATTTTTGATGAGAATTCAGTTGATTTAGAGGAATTTATTGACTTTATTGACAATGTAAATCCAAACGATTTTTCTTAAAACCTTGATAAAATAAATAATCGTAGTAGATTAATCTTATGCAGCAGGGTTATACAGGTCCAGAAGTTTGTAATATAACTGGTATATCTTACAGACAACTTGATCATTGGACTACAACAAAACTAATAAAAGCATCGGTCAGAAACATAAAAGGTTCTGGTTTTCATAGAATTTACTCATTTAATGATATTGTTTTAGTTAAATTAGTTAAGAAATTAAGATCTGCTGGAATAAGTTTACAAAAAATTAGAATTGCTCTAAAAAATGTTAATGATTTATTAGGTAAAAATTCTAACATCTCTGATGTTTCTATTTTCTCTGATGGAGCATCTATTTATGTTTTAACTGACAACGACCAAATGATTGACTTACTTAAAAAAGGTCAAGCAGTATTTGGTATATCATTGGGGCCTGTACACACTGAAACGGAAGCTGAAATATTATCACTTTATCCTGATAAAGCATCAGCCGCTAATAGATGAAATTTGCTCATCGCTCAGAAAAAGTATTTGCAGAACATTTAGATTTATTTAACATTAAATGGATTTATGAACCTAAAAGTTTTCCTTTGAAGTGGGGAAGTGGGGCTATAAAAATGATGTTTACCCCTGATTTTTATTTACCTGAAATGAATATCTATATTGAAATTACTACTATGGATCAAAAGCTAATAACAAAAAAACAACGTAAAATTAAACTTGCACGAAAACTGTACCCTATGAGTACATTTAAACTAATAAACGAGCAACAATTTTATAATTTTTTGTCAAAAGATAATGTAAACTTAGTCAAAGAAGCTATCGCTAGCTGAGTATTTAAGCAGTCTATCTACATCACTAATACCTAGATTTTTTGCTATCTCTACTTCTTTAGAAATACTTGTATTACTCATTAATCTATTATCTGTGTTTAGATAAACATTAAAACCATAATCAATCAAACTTGAAATAGGATGTGCTTCGTAACTTTCGTACATATTTGTGTGAATATTAGAAGTAATACAAATTTCTAGAGGTATTTGAAGATCTATAATTTTTGATGCAGTTGGTCCTATGATGCCATCGTTGATATCTTCAATAATCCTCACACCGTGTCCTATTCTCATCGCTCCATTATTTAGAGCATCTATTATCGAACTTATCCCGTCACCCTCACCTGCATGAATTGTTATATTTACACCAGATTCTGACACTTTTTTAAAGCTCTCTGCAAATAATGAAGGTGGAAAATTTAGTTCTGGCCCTGCTATGTCAAATCCAATAATTTTATCTTTTGCTTCTACACATAAATTGGCTACATTAATAACATTTTTAGTATCATGTCGCATTCCACACAATATTAGACCAGACTTTATTCCATATGTATCTTCAGCAATTTTAAAACCTGAATTTACAGCATCAATTACATCTAGGGGAGTCATTCCTTCATTGACCGAATAAAATGGAGCATATCTTGACTCATAAAAATTTATACCATTAAAATGCATATCTTCAGCTGCTTCAAAAGCTATTCTTTCAATTGATGAATAATCTTGCATTAAAGCAATTGTATGTGTAAAAGCTTCTAGGTATTCTTCTAAAGAATTTGAAAGAGACCTGTCAAAAAAACCCTGAACATCTTCTATTTCAAGTAACGGTTTGTAGTTATTTTTTTTTGCAATATCGTTTGCAGTGGAAGGTCTTAAACCACCATCCAAGTGATCATGCAAAATATGTTTATTCATAACGCAACATAATATATATTATAGGACAAAAAGATGATAATAACTTATGCATATATTTCTCTTAAAACACTCTCCCTGTGTGTAATTGGTAGCCAATGTCCCGCACCAGGTATCTCTGTTATCTTAACATTAGTTCCACTAGACATAAGTCTTTCTCGCATCTTGACATTTAGTTTTACAGCAGCATCAACTTCACCAAATACAAAATGTATGGGAGTTGTTACTACCTTTCTCCAAGCTGAACTTAGCTCTGAGTTAAAATCTATATTCGCATACCATGCAATAGGTTGATCAAGTGAAAATTTATCAAAGTGTTGAATTAAATTAATAATTTCACTTTCTTTCATAACACAACTTTCTGACAAATTATTAATAAAAACGTTTTCTAACGAAAGATCTACACTATCTCCTATTTGGTTATTTATTCTGTAAGCAGACCTAAAGAATAACTCTAGATTAGAGTCAATAATATTTGCAGATTCTTTTACATTTTGAAACGAAGAAATGTAATGAAGTTTTTCATTATAAGTTAAATTACTATATACCGTTGATATAGGAAATTCAGTTCCACCGCAAAGAGATACTAATTTGTTAATATTTACTTTTTCACGTGATATCACTGCCCATGCAACTATAGACCCCCAATCATGTCCGACAATTGTTAAATTTTGATCAAGATTTAGTTTTAGTATTAATTCTTCAACATCTTTTGATAGTTCTTCAATATTAAAAGAAAGAAGATCAAAATTTTTTAATCTTGATAGTGGATATCCCCTCTGTTCTAAAATTGTAACCCTGTAGCCATTTTCAACTAGTTCTTTTTTAATGTCATTCCACATGTACATACTTGATGGAAATCCATGAAGTAATAAGATATCACTACCCTGTCCCTTTGTCTCATAAGATAAAGATATGTTATTTAAATTTATTTTTTCCATCTAATTAAATTATTTCTTCTTAGGACAACAATTGTGAGGCATAAAGCAAAAAACGCCCATTGAAACGCATAACTTAAATGTGGAGCATCGTATGGTTCTTCTAAATTTATACATTCTACCCCACTGCCACAATCATCAAATAAGACAATATAAAATTCTGGAAGAACAACTCCAGCTTCACTTTCTATAAATGATTTATCTATTCTGAATAAATATTCTGAATCAGGAATATCATCCTGACCAACACCCTGAATGTCATAATTTAATAATCTGCCTTTGAAGAAAGAATTTTGGTATAAAGATGTCTTATCTACTTTTTCGTTAAGGGGTACCCATCCATTATTAATTAATAAATATTCTTCTAAATTTGTCCTATATAAATTAATTAGGTGATATCCATTCTCTCCATTATGGACACGTGATCTTAAATACCAAGTTCTTACCAAATCTATATCCTTGATATTTTCTGTTAGTTGAATTTTCGAAAATTCTTCAAATTTATTCTTTTCATCATATAACTGTGAAAGGGATATTTGATTTATATTGTCTTTTGAGTCAATGGATTCAATTATCAATTGGTCTTCTTGATGTCTCATTAATTGCCAATATGAAAGACCTATAAATATAAATACAACAATAAAGCCATAGTAAAAAAGATTTTTATGAGGTAGTTTTTTTAACATTGCCAAGAAGTATTTCCCCTTCTTTTATCTCCGTAGCTAAAAATATTATCATTTCTACCAGTTACACAAACGCCACCAAAATACATATCAAATGGATTAGTTATTGTTGTATTTTCATTGATATTTTCATACCCTGGTTCTGCTCTTACTCCTCCATCAGCATTTACATGAAATCTTGGCATATTTATTGATTCTTTCCATGTGTTACCGTTAGTGTAATTTGTTAAAACCTGAGCTATAGCTGAGCTTATTCTGTCAGCTCCAGGAGAACCAATAGTACTCACACCTTCATTTGATTCGATAATTAATGGACTCATGTTTGATATCAATCTATCTCCTTTAGTATCTCCAAGAAAACCTTGTGGATTTAGTTCAATTTCTCCTAAAGAGTTATTGAAATACATACCCGTATTTTTACATAAAACACCGGATCCATAACCACTAGAAAATGTTATTGAGAAATGAAAATTATTTTTATCAGATGTGTTTACTTGTATTGTTGATGAAGACTTAGAAATTTTTGTTATTTCATTATTGATTAGTTCTCCCCTGTCACCAAAAAACTCGTAATTATTTTGTCTATCCAAATATATATTTTGGAGTGTTTCTTCAATATTTTGAGATTCTATTGATAAAGCATTTAAATACTTAAGTACCATTAAGCCCCCAATTGAAGGACCGGAGTGACCTGTTAATTTAAGATTTTTGTATTGATATTCAAACTTATTATCTTCAATTATGTCGTAATTATTAAAATCAGACGTCACTGCATGTCCACCTTCAAGTTTTAATGTTTCAACTATCGACTTTGAAATATCACCTATATAGAAATCATTAAATCCTTCATCTGACATATGATTTAAAGTGTCAGATAATTTATCAAGTTTTACTATGCCATTATCAAGGTCTTCATAAACATTTGATAAAGCAATTTTTGATTCTTCATGCCACATGAACATTGGTTCTAATGAATGAATAAAGTAATCTTTTGTTGGTTGAGTTAATTTAAAACCATCTTTGGCAGTCTTTATAGGGAATTCTAATAATTTATCTAAAGGAAGAGATGCGTATCTTTTAAAAATTAAGTCAAGAATCTTATAAATACCTGGAACAGCAAATGTATTCGCACCCTTACATGTTTCAACATGACCACCGTAAGTCATTGAAATTCGATGCTCTTCGTGATCATTTCCACCAAATTTTTTCGGGGCTACAAAATAACCATCTACTGAATGTGTTGAATTTTTATCACCATCATAATAAGTTAAAAGCCCAGAAGCAGTCGGTGCAACAACACCGAGATCAGTAACCATTGATGTAATTACACTTGTTATCAATATATCTGCAGCATTAGGATTTAAATCTTTTATTGATTCAGCTGCTTCTGAGCTATATTCTGCTGTACTTGCTAATGAAACATTCACTGTAAACATTGTAGTTTATATCTTTTGTATGCAAAAATGTATATATGAACACTGACGTAACAAAGTTTGATAATAATATTTATCAAATTGATGTTCATATGGAGGGTAAACCTCAAAGAATGTCATGCTATTACATTGATTCATCAGATCCAATACTTATTGAAGTTGGCCCCTCAAATTCATTTCCATATTTGATTTCAGCATTAGAATCACTTGGCATTCAAGATATTAAAAGAACAGCCATTACACATTTACATTTAGACCATGTAGGTGGCATAGGACATTTAAATGAAAAATATAAAGACAATTTTGTATACGTACATGAATTAGGATTGAAACATTTACCAAACCCAGAAAGATTATGGAGAGCAGTTAGTGAAGTTTATACAGAAGAATGGCTGAAAAAAAACTGGGGTGAAATAAAACCTGTCCATCTAGATAATATTAAATCACTTAATCATGGTTCAGATATAAAGCTTGAATCTAATAGAAATCTTAAAGCTTTATATAGTCCAGGACATGCAAAGCATCATTACAGTTTTTATGATGAATTTTCTGGAACATTATTTATGGGTGATACACTTGGACTAATATACCCTCACGGTGATTTTGTTCAACCTAATCTACCTCCACCAGATTTTAACAAAGAAATTTTATTTAAAACGCTTGATAGTTTTGAAAAACTAGAAATTAAACAATTAGCAATTGCTCATTTTGGAATACACAAAAATGCTCGTGAACTAATTAAAGATGCAAAGGAAAGTATAGAAAATTGGATTTTGTTTATTAGTAATATTGAAAATCTTAGTAATGATGATGCAAGCAATGAATTACTAAAGTGGCTAATTAGAAATTATGAATCTTTAGGGATTGATAATGAAACAATAAAGAATTATATTGGCAATGGTAATTTTGTTATGCAGATTGAGGGCATCAGAAATTATTTAAGAAAAAAAAGTTAACTTTCCTTAATTAATTTACTTCGTAAGTAAATATGCATCGGAGAAATAAAAAATTCTGTAAGTATTCCGAAAAAGAAATATAAGTCAATTTCAACATTTCCTTTTACTAGCAAAGTAATAATTCTTGACACAAGAACAGAAGTCCACAATATTGTTAAAAAATTAAAGTAGAAAATCTTTTGTGTTCGTAAATATTGAATACAACCAAATGTACACATTAAATATAAACTTAAAGGATATGTTAATAAATTTAAATGTCCATTCCCTCCAGTATCAGTTATTGCTAATACTTCAAGATATGTTTGTTCAAAAAATAGAAAAGTTGAATTAGGAAAAAAAACTGAATAAATAACTAATATAGAGCTATTTATCAAAAAAATAGAACAAATAGATTTACTAATTTCCTATAATTCATACTCATTAATTATAAAAGAAAAACCCCCTAGTTTCCTATGTGCTCTTCATTAAAAGTCGGCAGTGTCCTACTCTCCCCCACAGTCAAAACATATATTTGAGTTAGATGAAAAATTTGAAGCTTTTACTATTAAAAAACATGAATTGCAGGTTCTTTCATTTTGTTTTTTCTGTAGATTTTTAATATCTGGGTCTTTAATAGTAGTTTGAAATTTATTATATTTTGAACATTTAAATGAATGACCTGTGTTCCAAGAACATTCATCGCATGCTTCAGGAGTTATGTATGGACTTATTTTTGGAGTCATAAAAATATTATAAACAGTAAAACCCTAAGTTTCCTGAGGGCATTTCATTAAAAGTCGGCAGTGTCCTACTCTCAATGGAGGTTATTTAAGATATCCTTCTCCTATATAAATAAATAAACCTGCAATCAAAAAAAATACTGGAAAAAAAAGTGACATCTCACCAATCATATAAAAGGCAAAACTAGAGGCGCTTGCAATCATCATTAATTTTAATTGGAGTATTCTTAACATTTGACTAATTATAAACAGAAAAACCCCTAGTTTCCTAGGGGCTCTTCATTAAAAGTCGGCAGTGTCCTACTCTCCCAAGGGGTTGCCCCCCAAGTACCATCGGCGCTAATGGGCTTAACTTCCGTGTTCGGAATGGGAACGGGTGTATCCCCATTGCTATCACCACCGCAAATTTCTTCTTAAAAACTCTATAGCAAGCGTTCATGCTAGGTATTCAGCTCAAGCCCTCGACTTATTAGTATCAGTCAGCTACATACATTACTGTAATTACACTTCTGACCTATCAACCTCATGTTCTATAAGGAGTCTTAATCGGTTAACCCGATGAGAAATCTTATCTTAGAAGGGGCTTCGCACTTAGATGCTTTCAGCGCTTATCCTTTCCGATCGTAGCTAACCAGCCGTGCTCTTGGCAGAACAACTGGCACACCAGCGGATCGTTCATCCCGGTCCTCTCGTACTAGGGACAACTTTCTTCAAATTTCTTACGTGCGCGACGGATAGGGACCGAACTGTCTCACGACGTTCTGAACCCAGCTCGCGTTCCTCTTTAATAGGCGAACAGCCTAACCCTTGGGACCTGCTCCAGCCCCAGGATGAGAAGAGCCGACATCGAGGTGCCAAACACCCCCGTCGATATGGACTCTTGGGGGGTATAAGCCTGTTATCCCCGGAGTACCTTTTAGCCGATGAGCCATGGCGCACCCACATGCAACCATGGGATCACTAGTTCCTACTTTCGTACCTGCTTCACTTGTTTGTGTCACAGTCAAGCCACCTTTTGCACTTACACTCAATGCGTGATTGCCGTCCACGCTGAGGTGACCTTTGAGCGCCTCCGTTACTTTTTAGGAGGCCACCGCCCCAGTGAAACTGCCTACCAGACAATGTCCCTGATCCGGATAACGGATCTAGGTTAGAAGGTCAATATGAAGAAAGTGGTATCTCAAGGATGACTCCACAACCACTAGCGTGATTGTTTCAAAGTCTCCCACTTATCCTGCATACTGCACACCAACATTCAATATCAAGTTGCAGTAAAGGTTCCGGGGTCTTTCCGTCCTGTCGCGCATAGTGAGCATCTTTACTCACATTGCAATTTCGCCGAGTCTCTGGTTGAGACAGTACTCAAATCGTTACACCATTCGTGCAGGTCGGAACTTACCCGACAAGGAATTTCGCTACCTTAGGACCGTTATAGTTACGGCCGCCGTTTACTGGGGCTTAATTTCAAAGCTTCGCCGAAGCTAACCTCTCCACTTAACCTTCCAGCACCGGGCAGGTGTCAGAGGGTATACGTTGTATTCGAACTTTGCACCCTCCTGTGTTTTTGATAAACAGTCGCTTGAGTCTGATCACTGCGGCCCGTTCAAGCTTATAAAGTTAATTAATCACTTTACTTGGGCGTTCCTTCTCCCGAAGTTACGGAACTATTTTGCCGAGTTCCTTAACCAGAGTTCTCTCGCTCGCCTTAGTATTCTCTACTTGTCCACCTGTGTCGGTTTGGGGTACGGGCACTAATAAAACTAACTAGAAGTTTTTCTTGGAAGTATGGAATTAATGACTTCGCCTAAAAAGCGGCTCGGACTCGTGTCTCAGGCTTACAGTTAACGGATTTGCCTATTAACTACCCTACTCACTTACCCCAGGACAACCATCGCCTGGGTTCATCTATCCTTCTCCGTCGCTCCATTGCTAATCTAGTAATATGTGGGTCGGTAGGCCCGAAGGCTTTCCTTAGCAACATATATTCGATTTGGGCGCGTTATTAGTGGTACAGAAATATCAATCTGTTATCCATCGACTACGTCTCTCGACCTCGCCTTAGGTCCCGACTAACCCTGGGCGGACGAACCTTCCCCAGGAACCCTTGGACATTCGGCGGAAGAGATTCTCACTCTTCCTTCGCTACTCATGCCTACATTCTCACTTGTATGGTCTCCACAACTAACTTACGTTGCTGCTTCACTGTCCATACAACGCTCTCCTACCGATCTTATCTCCTGGATATAAATATCAAGATTAATAAGATCCCATAGCTTCGGCAGTATGTTTAGCCCCGTTACATCTTCCGCGCGAGAACATTCGACCAGTGAGCTGTTACGCACTCTTTAAAGGAATGGCTGCTTCTAAGCCAACCTCCTGGCTGTCTGAACACTCTCACATCGTTTCACACTTAACATACATTTAGGGGCCTTAGCTGATGATCTGGGTTGTTTCCCTCTCGTCTATGGAGCTTATCCCCCATAGGCTCACTGCTATATTTATACACTTTGGCATTCGGAGTTTGACTGAGTTTGGTAAGCTTGTTGGCCCCCTAGATCAATCAGTGCTCTACCTCCAAAGCGCAACATATAACGCTGTCCCTAAAGACATTTCGGAGAGAACCAGCTATCACCAAGTTTGATTGGCCTTTCACCCCTATCCACAGGTCATCCCCTGATTTTGCAACATCAGTGGGTTCGGGCCTTCACGAAATCTTACTTCCGCTTCACCCTGCCCATGGATAGATCACTTGGCTTCGGGTCTATCGCATGCGACTAGACGCTCTATTAAAACTCGCTTTCGCTGCGGCTACGGATTTAATCCTTAACCTTGCCACATACGGATAACTCGTAGGCTCATTCTTCAAAAGGCAGGCAGTCAGGATATAAATATCCCTCCTACTGCTTGTAAGCTATTGGTTTCAGGTACTATTTCACTCCCCTCGCCGGGGTACTTTTCACCTTTCCCTCACGGTACTTGTTCACTATCGGTCGCTGGTCGTACTTAGCCTTACGAGGTGGTCCTCGCAGATTCACAAGGAATATCCTCCTTGCTACTCGGGGTGGCCTTAATAAGTAAATAAGTTTTCAGATACGTGACTATTACACTCTATGGTTTAACTTTCCAGATAATTTTCCTAACTTATTTGTTTGTAACTTATTGAAAGATCTGATGCTCTTTCTAAAGGACCCCACAACACCAAAAAAACAACGACATCAGTCTTGACATTAATTTGGTTTAGGCTCTTCCCGTTTCGCTCGCCACTACTCAGGGAGTCGCTTTTGCTTTCCTTTCCTCTAGGTACTGAGATGTTTCACTTCCCCTAGTTCCCTCTACCTATCCTATATATTCAGATAGGAGTAATTTATTAAAATAAATTGGGTTTCCCCATTCGGACATCTACGGATCAAAGCTTGTTTGACAACTTCCCGTAGCTTTTCGCAGTCTTCCACGTCCTTCATCGGCTTCCAGCGCCAAGGCATCCACCAATAGCCCTTAGTAGCTTGAACTATATGAATACTTTGCAATTGCGCTTGCTATACAATTTTCAAAAAGCCATTTTGACTTTCTCACAGCTGAGTAATGTATCAGTCTTGTAGACAACCGACGATTGACCTTAGAACCGAAGTTCTATGCTCCTTAGAAAGGAGGTGATCCAGCCGCACGTTCCCGTACGGCTACCTTGTTACGACTTAGTCCCAGTTACCGACCCTACCTTCGACAGCTTCCTCCCAAAAGGGTTGGACCACTGGCTTCGGGTATTGCCGACTTCCGTGACTTGACGGGCGGTGTGTACAAACCCCGAGAACGTATTCACCGCAACTTTGCTGATTTGCGATTACTAGCGACTCCAACTTCAAGGAGTCGAGTTGCAGACTCCTATCCGAACTGAGACAAGCTTTAAGAGATTTGCTCCACCTCGCGGTATTGCGACTCGTTGTACTTGCCATTGTAGCATGCGTGCAGCCCTGGACATAAGGGGCATGATGACTTGACGTCGTCCCCACCTTCCTCCGGTTTATCACCGGCAGTCTCCTATGAGTCCCCAACTAAATGCTGGCAACATAGGACAGGGGTTGCGCTCGTTGCGGGACTTAACCCAACATCTCACGACACGAGCTGACGACAGCCATGCACCACCTGTATAGGGCGCTAATGCACACTATATCTCTATAGCTAGACCCTATATGTCAAGTCCAGGTAAGGTTCTACGGGTATCATCGAATTAAGCCGCATGCTCCGCCGCTTGTGCGGGGTCCCGTCAATTCCTTTGAGTTTTAGTCTTGCGACCGTACTCCCCAGGCGGGATACTTAACGCGTTAGCTACGACACAGAAACCGTCAATCCAGTTCCTACGTCTAGTATCCATCGTTTACAGCTAGGACTACCAGGGTATCTAATCCTGTTTGCTCCCCTAGCTTTCGCTCCTCAGCGTCGATAGCGGCCCAGTGAGCTGCCTTCGCAATTGGTGTTCCTCCGAATATCTACGCATTTCACCGCTACACTCGGAATTCCACTCACCTCTACCGTATCCTAGTCACAACAGTATCGATCGACATTTCAGGGTTGAGCCCTGAACTTTTACGACCGACTTGTTGAACCGCCTACGAGCTCTTTACGCCCAATAAATCCGGACAACGCTCGCCCCCTACGTATTACCGCGGCTGCTGGCACGTAGTTGGCCGGGGCTTCTTGTGGAGGTACCGTCATTTTCTTCCCTCCTGAAAGTGGTTTACAAACCTAGATCCGTCATCCCACACGCGGTGTCGCTGCGTCAAGCTTTCGCTCATTGCGCAATATTCCCTGCTGCAGCCTCCCGTAGGAGTCTGGGCCGTGTCTCAGTCCCAGTGTGGCTGATCGTCCTCTCAGACCAGCTATCCGTCGTTGCCTTGGTGAGCTTTTACCTCACCAACTAGCTGATAGAACGCGAGCTCATCTTAGTTCGGCTGACCTTTCCTTTTGATTTCATGCGAAATATAAAGAATATCAGGTATTAATCCGAGTTTCCTCGGGCTATCCCTGTAACTAAGGTAGATTGCTCACGCGTTACTCACCCGTTCGCCGCTCAGTCATTTTCTGTAGTAAACTACTGAAAAGCTTCGCTCGACTTGCATGCATAAGGCGCACCGCCAGCGTTCGTCCTGAGCCAGGATCAAACTCTCCAACATAATCTTTGAATAATTTAAATCTGACCAAAGAATCAACATGGGTTTTACCCATTTCAACTTAAAAAGTTGAATCAACTTAGTTAAAAGTTGACAAAAAAAGAGTGCTAGATATTTCTATCTGCACTACCGGCGTTCATACATTACTCAGTTGTCAAAAAGCCAATTTTTTACGTATATTTAGATTAACATAACCTTGTTGTAGTTGTGTGTTTATTTAATATTTATTGTGAAATAATTTCTTTTACCTAATTTTAGAGTTTTTCCTCTAATCAGACTCAGTTCAATATCCAATTGGTCATGTTTTTGACCTTCTATTGCAAAACTGCCAGCTGTTAACAATCTTCTTGCTTCAGAGTTTGATTTCGTAATATTTAAATCAGTAAAAATTTTAGGTAAATGAAGAATTTCAATGTCATCTACATAATATTCAGGTATTTCATCTGGTACATCTTTGTTAATTGTGACATTCTTAAATTGATTTTCAGCTTTTGTTGCATCACTCTCAGAATATAACTCTGTAACTACTAATTCACCAAGAAGTTTCTTATATTCAAATGGATTTTGTTTCTCGTTAAGTACACTATTTTTCATCTTATTAATTTCATCAAGCTCTAAATCAGTTAACATCGTGAAATATTCCCACATAATATTGTCAGGTATACTCATAATTTTTCCATAGATGTTAGATGGAGTGTCACTAACTGAAATATAATTATCAAGCGATTGAGACATTTTTTTATTTCCATCTGTTCCAACTAATAATGGAAATGTCATAGCAATTTGTGGTTCAAGATTATAAAATTTTTGTACCTCTCTACCCAACATTAAATTCCAAAGTTGATCATGCCCACCAATTTCAATGTCAGCTTTTACAGCGACAGAATCGTAGCCTTGAAATAGTGGATAAAAGAATTCCGTTAAGGATATGGGATTTCCATCTTTGTACCTATTAGAGAAATCGTCACGTTCTAGCATTTGCGCCAAAGTTGTTGATGATGATAGATGAACCAATTCTGAAGTTGACAACTTTGATAACCAATCTTTGTTGCTTAGAATTTCAAGATTTTCTTTATTAAGAATATTTTTAATTATTGGAAGCACTCCCTTTGAATTATCATCTATTTGATTTTCTTCTAATTGAGTTCTAGTTTCTGACTTTCCTGAGGGGTCTCCAACTTGAGCAGTAAATTCGCCTAATATTAAAACAGCAGTGTGCCCATAATCTTGAAATTTTCGTAAGGCTCTTAATATTGCATACCATCCTAAAGTTACATCAGGAGCTGTTGGATCTACACCTAATTTAATCCGTAAAGAATTTTTACTCTTTAATAAATCATCGAGTGAGTCTTTTGGTGTAATTGCACTTGCTCTATCAATTAAATACTTCATTTTATAATTAATGTGAATCTCCAAAGATTCTTATCATTCCTTTTTGCATTTTTTCTTGGTCTAGCAATAGCCTGATCCAGCGGGTGGATCCTTGGTGACAAGTCCACAATCCCAGTTAGTAAATTATATCCGTCGAACGTATCATCTATACCTAAACCTTTTGTTATATTTCCGGGGCCATTTAAATTATCAGTTTTCATTTTTGTTTTACGTCTCTTTTCAATATGTTTTTTGCCAATCAATATTTTTCCTGATTTAATTAAGACAGCTTCACCAGAACCTTTCTTTCCAGCTAACAAAAATAATCCTCTGTTTGAACCATAAGATCTTAATACACTCATATAAGGAGGTCCTAATGTTAATGATGTGGGAATATTTTTATAAGTATTAAATAATGCCATCTTGTCTGTATTTTTTCTTCCATAGGCCTCTGTTTCCGTAATCATAATTTCTACAAATTTGTCTTTAATAGTTGTAGAAAGACGCATACCTAAAATATCAACCGCAGCTTTGGCAGAGCTTTGTGAAAGTGTTTTTAGTACTCTATTATTTAAACCTAATGTTTCCATTACTCCCCTTTTTCGTTGAGAGTAATATTAAATTTTGAAGTTAATTTATCAACAATCATATTAAGTATCTCAGTATTCTCTTTTTCATTGTATGTTTTTTCATAGCTTCTAGTAACTATTCTAATTCCTAAATTACGAGTTTTCTCGAAAGCATAATCATCAAATACTTTTATAGAATTTTCATTATTCTGTAGTAAATTTTCTACTTCTTGAATTAAGTCATTTGCATTTAAATCTCTATTTACTTTGAAAGACAAATCAAATTTAATAAATGGATAGTGCGATAATGGCTTGTAATTAGAAGTATTTAAACCTTCAAAATTTAGTTCTTCTAAATATATTTGTGACAAAAACAAATTTTCAGATAAATCTAGTTCCTCCTTAAGTAGATAAGATAATTGTCCAGTATGTCCAACTAATTTGTTATCTAGAATGATTACATAAGAATTGTTTTGATGAAATCCAGGCTTTGAAAGTTGTTCGAAACTTACTCCAGGTAAAATTTTTCTTAGTAAAGAAGCCATGTATTGCATTGGATTAATTTCGGTGTTGTTATCTGGCACTAAAAAACCAAGAGTATAATCCTGTTTAGGAATCTTTTTATATTTTTTGTTTGTTGAATTGTTGTATATATTATTTATCTCAAAGTATTTTCCAGAAAAATTATTTTGATCGTAATTAAATTTATATGTTTTGATTAACGAATAATATAAATTTGTTCGTAAATACTCTTGCGTTTGATCAATAGGATTTAAAACTTTTACTCCTTCTTTATCAGGATCAAAAAATTCATTGTATTCTTTTTGAGTAAAAGATAAAGATTGAGTTTCATTAAATTTTTCTAAACTTAACTTATCTATAAAATATTTACGTACATTCCAATAATTTCCAACTTGATTTAAATTATTTCCTATTGGTAACGTAGATTTAAAATTATTAAATCCATAATGTTTAGCAATCTCCTCAATTAAGTCAATTGGTCGTTCTAAATCATATCTCCAACTTGGCTGTTTAAACCTTATGGTGTCTTTTTTGATTTCACTTTCAATGGATAATGATTTAAGAGTTGATGTAATAAATTTATTATCTATAACTTGACCAAGTATAGATTCTATTAAGCTTGTATTGAAAGTAATAAAATTTTCACTTTCGGTTTGTTTAGAGCTATCTGAAATTTCGCTGTATTGTATATTTTCATCTAATTCATACAGATTAGTAAATCTTTTTAAGCCATAAGCTTGTATATTTCTGTCTATACCGCGTTCAAATCGAACTGAAGCATCTGAAATTAAATTTAATTTCCTTGAAGTTTTCATTATTGATACTTTGTCAAAGTAAGCACTTTCTATAAGAAGATTACGTGTTTCATTAGTTACTTCTGTATCAAAACCACCCATAACTCCTGCTAATGCTATTGGTTCATTATTATCGGTTATAATTAAATCTTCATTATCTAAAGTTCTTATTTGCTCATCAAGTGTCTTAAGTTTTTCACCTTCTTTAGCCTTTCTGACTGATATGGTTCCGTACAGTTTATCTCTATCAAAAGCGTGCAATGGCTGACCAATATCATGTAATACATAATTTGTATAATCAACTACATTATTTATTATTCTTACACCAATATTCGACAATCTGTATTTAATGAGAAATGATGAATCTTTAATTGAGATATTTTCAATTTCTATAGATTGATAGGATGAACAAAGTTTTGACTTTCCACTATTAACTTTTAACACGGGTTTTAATTTTGGATTTAATGGGTGTTCAATCTTTTTAAGTTTTTTATTAAAGTATGTAGACAATTCACGAGCAATTCCTAGATACGACATGCAATCTCCTCTGTTTGGAGTGACTCCTACTTCCCAGTATGAGTCTGTAGAATTATAAGTTTTTGATAAATCAGACCCTATTTTGAATGATTCGTCCAAAATTAAAATACCGTCATGTTCATCCCATAAATTTAATTCTGAAGCGGAACAGATCATTCCATTCGACTCTACTCCTCTGATGTCTCGCTTGTCGATCTTAAAAGAATCTTTTATATAAGAATTAGGCAAGGCAACAGGAACAATTGCACCTTTTTCAAAATTCCATGCTCCACATACAATCTCATAGATCTTATTTCCTACATCAACTTTTGTAACTCTTACTTTATCTGCATTAGGATGTGGATATATTTCTAAAACTTTTCCAACAATAATATTTTTGTAATCTGGATTAATTAATTTGTAATCTTCAATTTCGAAACCCAATGATTCTAAGGCCGTTGATAAGTCAGTATCATCAATATCTGTTAAATCTATCCAGTCCTGCAACCATGATCTTAATAATTTCATCAGAATTGATCCAGAAATCTAATATCGTTTTCGTAGAAATTTTTAATATGATCAATTTTGTGTCTTAACATTGCCAAACGTTCAATACCTACACCCCAAGCAAAACCTTTGAATTCTTTTGAATAACCTACATTTTCAAGAACATTAGGATCAACCATACCGCAACCAAGTATTTCAAGCCACGATCCATCATTCCATTTAACTAATACTTCAGCGGATGGTTCAGTAAAAGGAAAAAAATGAGGAATAAATTTTGTTTCAATATTTTCACCGAAAAACTCTTTAGTAAAATACTCAAGAGTGCCTTTTAAGTCTGTAAAACTAAGATTTTTATCAATAGCTAAGCCTTCTAATTGATGAAAAACTGGAGAATGAGTTGCATCTAATTGGTCAGATCTGAATACTCTACCAGGAGCAACTATATAAACAGGTGGATCATTTTGCTCCATATGTCTTATTTGTACGGTGCTTGTTTGAGTTCTTAAGAGTATTTCCAAATTAGAATTAAGATAAATTGTATCTGATTCGTATCTAGCTGGATGCCAGTCAGGAGTGTTTAGAGCATCAAAATTGTGCCATGAAGTCTCTGCTTCAGGACCATAAGCTACTTCATATCCAATAGATGAGAATATATTTACAACTTCATCCATCACTGATGAGAGTATATGTTTGTATGATCCTTCATTACGATTCCAATCTATGGTTATATCAGTAAATTCATCTTTCTCTTTTTTTTGAAAAGTATCTAATATGAATTGTTTTTTAGACGATGCGATTTTTGATTCTATTTTTTTTGATAAATCTGTAAGTTTTTTTCCATATGTTTTCTTATCTTCATTTGATAAGGTAGGAAGTTTTTTTCGTTCTTCAGCTAGAAGTGAATCTTTACCTAAATAATCTTTAGAAATTTGATCAAATTCATCTGGTAACGTGACTTCTGAAATTCTTAAATCTAAAGAAGCTAAAATCTTATCAAGATTTAACTCAGGCATCTAGATTCTTTTTTGCAACATCAACAAGTTTTGAAAAACCTTTAGGATCATTAACAGCTAAGTCTGCAAGAATTTTTCTGTCGACTTTAATTCCTTCCTTGGTTAGTCCATTAATGAACTTTGAATAAGTCAAACCGTTTTGTCTTGCTGCTGCATTAATTCTTGATATCCATAATTTTCTAAAATCAGCTTTTTTATCTTTACGATGAGTAAATGCATCAGCACCTGCATGCATTACCTGTTCTTTTGCAGCTCTTAATCTTTTACTTCTTGCACCCGTATAACCCTTGGCATTTTTTAGAACTTTCTTTTTAGATTTTTTACTATGTACGGATCTTTTGATTCTAACCATGATTAACCTAACAACTTTCTAATTTTTCTGCTATCTCCTTTAGAAGATTCAACATCTCTTTTTAAACGTGACCAAGTTCCTGACCCCTTTGCCAATTTATAATGAGATCTGTGAGAGCGTCTTCGCATATATTTGCCTGTTCCACTAACTCGAACTCTTTTCGACATTCCTTTGTGAGTTTTATGTTTCATTTTCTACCTCCAATTGGTGCTAAAACCATAGTTATTGATCTACCGTCAGGATTTGAAGTAGATTCTAATTCTGCAATATCAGACAACTCTTCTTTGTAGTTATCTAATACTTTTTGTCCAAATTCTGGATGTTCTGCTTCTCTACCTCTAAATCTCATTGTAAATTTAACCTTGTCACCAGTTTCTAAAAACTTCCTTGATTTTTGCAACTTAATTTTGAAATCATTTGTATCTATTTTGGGCTTTAACTGTATTTCCTTTACAGATATTTTGACCTGATTTTTTTTGGATTCTTTAGCTTTTTGAGCAAGTTCATATTTATATTTTCCATAATCCATCAATCTTGCAACAGGCGGTTTACTCTCTGGAGATACTTCTACTAAATCAAGTTCTAATTCATTTGCTATAATTAAAGCTTTTTTTAATTCTAGAACTCCAACTTGTACACCATCTGGTGCTATTACTCTAAGCTCCTTAGATTTTATAGCTTCATTAATCTTAAGTTCTGGTATGTTAATCCCCTTTCATAAAAAAAAACGGCACGAAGCCGTTTGTTTAACCTCACTATTATTCACAGTAGGTGGAACATTGTTCGCTTGATTGAATTATAACGTGAATACTAAATAAAATTAAGTAAAAAGATTATTTATAGCAAATGCAGCTTGAGAACCTTTATTGTTAGCGTCTTCTTTAGATCTATCATAGGCATCATTTACATCATGAACATTTAAAACACAATTTGCAATATATATATTTTTGTCAATCGTCAATTTTATTAAACCATCTATTACACCTTGTGAGATATATTCGTAGTGATCAGTACCACCTTTAATAATTGCACCTATTGCAACAAACTTATCATATTTATCTGTAAGGGAGTTAATTTTATGAACAATTTCCCATGCTCCAGTCACTTTATGAGTATCAATTGTAAATTTTGGATCTAAAGAATTAGTAAAACCATCAATCAAACCATTAGAAATCTCTTCGTAATAATCAGAAATAACGACAGCAACATTACTCTTCATCGAAATCGTGACCCATCTTATCTTTTTTAGTCTCGAGATACTTAGAATTTTCAGGTGTTTGTTTTCCTAAGAGTGGAGTTCTCTTTGTAATATTTAGACCGTATCCTTCTAAACCAGCTCTTTTGGAAGGATTGTTTGTTAATAGATTCATATTAGTTATCCCTAAATTTCTTAAAATTAATGCACCAGTACCATAATCACGCTGATCATTTTTGAAACCAAGTTTTAAATTTGCATCTACAGTATCTTCACCATCATCTTGAAGTGAGTAGGCTTTTATTTTATTTCCAAGACCAATTCCTCTTCCTTCATGACCTCTCATGTAAAGTAAGACACCACTTTTATTATTAGATATAGCTTGCAGTGCACTTGAAAGTTGTGATCCACAATCACATTTTTTTGAAAAAAGTGTATCACCTGTTAAACATTCTGAGTGTACGCGAACCATGGTGTCTTCTCCTGACAAGTAATCGCCAAAAGTTAAAGCAATATGTTCAGTATTGTCTACATTATCTTTGAAAACATGGCCCATAAATTCACCGTAGTCTGTTGGAATTTTAGATTTTGAAACGAATTCAACTGGGTTCGAAGCATCAAGTCGGTATTGTATAAGATCTTTAATAGTACCTATTGGTATATTGTGAACTTCAGAAAATTTAATCAAATCCTCTAATCTAGCCATTGATCCATCTTCATTTATAATTTCGCATATAACTGCAACTTCTTTGTGATTTGAAATTGTACATAAATCAACAGCTGCTTCTGTATGACCTGCTCTCCTAAGGACACCTCCATCCATTGCTTGTAAAGGAAAGATATGACCTGGAACATTAAATGATTCACGCGTTGAATCGTCATTAGCTAATCCTTTAATAGTTTTAAATCTGTCTTCAGCAGAGATTCCAGTAGTAACACCATCCCCCTTCAAATCAACTGAATGAGTATATGGTGTTTGCATTTCGTTATTCACACCTTCCATTAATGGTAATTTCAATTTTTTAGCTACAGTAGAAGAAATTGGAGCACAAACTAAACCTTTACCATAAGTAATCATGAAATTTATATGGTCTGCAGTCAAGTACTTAGATGATATAACTAAGTCTCCTTCATTCTCGCGTTCTTCATCATCGACGAGAATTATCATTTCTCCTTTTGAAAAAAGGTCAATAATTTCTTTTATGTCACTTATCATAATTTAATTTTTCTAAATACTTTATTACAATATCGTACTCAACATTAACTGAGTTATTAATTTTTAAATGTTTCAAGTTGGTTCTTTTATAAGTTTCTTCAATGACAGCAACACTAAATTTATCTTTTGTTGGTTCTACTACCGTTAAAGATATTCCATTAATTGTAATAGATCCTTTATCTACAATATATTTTTCATCAGCATATTTAAAATAAAAATTCCATAACTCATTATCTAACTTAGTAACTTCATCTAACTCTATAACTCCATCGACGTGTCCTTGTACAATATGACCACTAAGAAGAGTGTTTACAGTCAGAGGCAACTCCATATTTACATATCCGCAGTGATCTTTATTAAGAGATGTTCTTGATATTGTCTCATCAGATATTTGAAATAGTAAGTTGTTGTCAATATATTCTCTTAGTGTTAAGCAGCATCCATCTATTGATATACTTGTACCTTGTTCTAGATTATAAAAGTTATCGTCATCAGTTGAGATCAATAAATGATCTTCTTCAAGTGTTTTTACACTTCCTACAGATTTTACAATTCCAGTGAACATGTAAACTAATTATAAATGTGTAATGAATTATCTTTAAGTTGAATTTTCTTAATCTGATTCAAATCGTTCATCAAATATTCAATAATTTGATTGTCAATGGATAATCCATCGATGATTATATTTTCTGATACAAATTTATAAAAATACTCGTATATTTGTGAAGAAATGAATAATTTATGTACATAATTTCCTCCTTCAACCAATAATGACTTTATATTTTGGTTATTCATGTATAAGTCTAAATTCTCAAAAGTTAAGTCATTGATATTAACAACATTAGGCAACTTGTTATCAAAAGATGTTAGAAATAATTTTTCACTATGCTTTTTTGCATATTTATCTATATCTTTGCGATCATTTCCCCAAAGAACATATTTATAAATATCAATATGGCTAAGCGAGCTAATTCTTATGTTTAACTGTGGATTATCTGTTATTAGTGTATTTTTACCTATCAAAATAGCGTCGACAGTTGATCTAAGTAAATGGGTAAAATCAAGTGATTCAGAATTAGTAATATATTTTGATGATTCAGAGTAATCAAAAATTTTATTGTCTTTACTCGTAGCTATTTTCCCTATATAGGCAATAGAATTGTCACCATAATTTTTTTTGTCATAGTTTGGATTTACAAAATTGTTAACGCCTTCAATTAACGTAACATTTAAACCATTGTTCTTGAGTTTTTCAATACTTTTTCCAAAGGTTCTTTTATCAGAATCAATGTCACCTATTACTATGTTTTGAATTTCCGTTTTTAAAAGTTCATCAGCGCAGGAAGGTGATGAGTCTGTATGGTAACAAGGTTCTAAAGTTACATATAAAGTATCAGTAGATTCTATTGGGGTATTATTAATTATCTCAATTTCTGCATGATTAGTGCCTTTACCCTTATGATGCCCCATTGCTTTTACTTTATTATGTTTGTTTAAAAGTACGGCACCTACTTTAGGATTAGGAAATGTTTCAGCTTTTAATGCTTCAATAACGGCTAGATGCATACTGTTTGGAAACTCTAAAAAGTGTAAAGGTTCAGCCAAAAATTGCTCCACCTTGAACAACTATATCTACTCCGATTTCCTTTAGTGAGTTTAAGTGGTTCTTTTGAATACCACCATCTGCAATTATTAATCCATCATATTTAGGATATAAAGCTTTGAAATTTTTAATTTTATCAATTAAATCTACTGATTGGCCTTGATTTGAAAATCCAGGATTAACGCCCAAAAATAAAACGGCCGAAGAATATTCTAGATATTCTTTGAATTTTGAATTATCGGTATTTGGCAATGTAGCTACACCAAGGTTTGTAAATTCATTACTTAAATTAATAAAGTCTTTAACAGGTGTTGATTCAAGATGAATTGATACTAAGTCTGCTCCGTGTGCAAAAGCTAATGGAGCAAGTTTTACATTATCTTCGACCATTAATTGTACGTCTACTTTGTAATCAGTTTGATTTTTAACTTCTTTTATATGACTAAATGACATCGAAATATTATTTGTGAAATGTCCATCAGTAATATCTACATGTATTTGGTCAAATTTAGATGAATGTTGTTGAATGCTCTGTAAGATATTTAATTGATCTGCTGCTTGAATACTTGCCGAAATGATCATTTAAGCCCTCTTAAATAGTCTTCAAATAACATTTTACTTTTACCTTCCGGAATTACATTTAGTGGGAATAATAATCCATCACTCAGTTCAATACTACTTCCTTGTTCAATTTCACTGTAGTTAAGAATTTTTAAATTTTTATCGTTATATTTTAAAAAAGCAGGTCCTAGAAAGTCGAAAGCTCTTATTTTTGTTTTAGCATTTTGAATAGTCAATTCTTGAATATTAAAGTCTTCTTTAAAAAATTTTCTTGTAGCAGAAACAATATTCTGCTGAACTTGTCCTTTTTTGTAAAAATCTATATTCAAAATATTAATTTGAAAAGAATCATAAATTTGTTGATAAACCTCTGTTGCATATTTGCCTTCTATATTTACTCTTTTTTGATAAATAATATCTCCAGTATCAACATTTTTATTTATTTTAAAAATTGTATAACCCGAAAATTTTTCTAAATTTAATAGAGCACTCTCAACTGGAGTAGGTCCTTTGTATTTTGGGAGCAAACTCAAATGTATATTAAATAGTGGTTTATTGTTAATAACAAAATTATTTGTAAAAATCTTTGCAAAACTAGCCACAATGCCATACTCCATATCATCATAGATATTTTCTTCTTTATAGTAAGAATATTCAATATCATTTTGTTCACAGTAAATTTGAACTGGGTTTGGTGTGATTTTTCTACCTCGACCAGTTTTCTTTGGTTCAAGGGTTACAACTTTAACTTTGTTGTACAGTGTATAAATAGTATTTAGAAAATTTAAGCTTCGTTCATCTGAACCGAAAAAGTATTTATATTTTATCACCAGGAAAACCTTTAATTGAAATCTCCTTCAAAGCTTCTTTTCGTTGTTTTCGTGTCATAGATTTGAGAAGTAATTTTCCTTTCAAATGATCAAGTTCATGTTGCAACACTCGACCCATCAGTTCGTCACCTTCATATATTGTTTCATCACCATTTTCATTGAGACATTGAATTTTGGCGTATTCATGTCTTTCAATATCCCAATAATAACCTGGTAAAGATAGACATCCTTCCATAAAGACTATAGAGCCTTCAGTTTTAACAAGTTTTGGATTTATAGCAACTTTAGGCCCATCTCCAGCATCAAATACAAATATATTTTTATTTATACCTATTTGAGGGGCAGCTAAACCAACCCCTGGAGCAGCATACATAATATCGATCATCTTTTTTGATAAATTAACAACATAATCATCTATATTGATTATATTTTCTGATCTACTTGTTAAAGATGGATGGCCGAAGACAACTATATCGTTCATTAAATATACCTTACTCTTGTTAATTCAATTTTATTAAGACTTTTAAATAGATTTATAAAATTTATGTAATTTACATCTTTTGACAATTTAATTTGAACTTCATACTTGAAACCGCTCTTAGTTTTTATAGGACCAAGAACTAATTCATCACTATCTTCAAGTTTATGTTGTAATTCAAATTGAAACACTTTTAATAATTTGTTTGGTCCATATTTTAATCTTGTATCTAACTCCTTATTTGCCCATTTAGTTAAAGATAAGCTATTTAATGAACTTTCTATATTCAATTTTTTATTATTAAATATTATGATTTTTAAATTGTTTTTAATACAAAAGTTCAATGTTCTTAGAAGTGATATTAATTTGTATGAATTAAGAAGACCTTTCGAAGATATAGTTGGATTATTTATAATAACTGTATTTACTTCTTTATTATTTATATCATCATGTTGTGAAAAATTTCTACTTTCTGCAAATGCTTCTTTTGAGTAAACTTTGAAAACTTTATTTGGATATTTATGATTAAGTAACTCTAAATTATCTTTTAAATTATTTGAAAAATAATATTCAATTCCATAATCTATCTCCTCAATATTAAATTTATAAAAATCATTGAATTCCAAATTGGGAAATTCATTTATATAAATAAACTTACCTCCAAATATATGATTTTTAAGATAA
>CACAQC010000010.1:0-27298 GCA_902534495.1 uncultured Candidatus Actinomarina sp.
ATTTAAATGTCAAACATCAACACATAGATGCAAGAAATCGTAAAGATTTGAATAAAGAATCAGTAATTCAAGAAATGAAAAAAGCGAATTTCGTTTTCTTTTCTGGTGGATCACCTAATCACTTGTATGATTCTATCTACGATTCTGAATTTTCTAGTGAACTTCGAAACCTAGAACGAAGAGGTATTGTTGCTGGTTGTAGTGCGGGAGCAATGATAATGGGAGAAAAAATGATTAAAGGTATTGGTTTAAATTATTTACCAAAAACAATTGTAATACCTCATTATGGTGAGAGTTTTTATTCATGGATTTCAAACACAGTAAAGTTGCTTAACAGAGGTAAGTACAAATTGTTGTGTTTAGAAAAAGATACTTATTTTATTAAAGATGGTGAGCATTTGAGCGTCCTGGGTAAACAAAATGTTCATATTATATATAATAAGGAACACCATTCATTCTCTGATGGTGACAAAATAGACGCATCATTATTACAATAAATACATGTGTGGAAGATATTATATTGATATTGAAAATGATGAACTGTCTTTTGTAAATAACTATTCTGAAATTGAATACAAACAAAACTTTAACGTAGCACCACAGAATCAGGCGCCGTGCATTATTGATAATAATTTAATAATTGCCAACTGGGGATACTTTCCCGAATGGTTAAAGAGTCAATCAAATCCAAGACCTTTATTCAATACAAGGTATGAGTCGCTACTGGAAAAAAAAAACATTTACTTCAGCATTTAAAAACTCAAGATGTTTAATTCCTATCTCCGGATGGTATGAGTGGAAAGAAGAAGACGGAATCAAACAACCATATTATTTTTTTGATACTACTAAAAGGTTATTGTTTGCTGCCGGCCTTTATTGGAAAAGAAGTAGTGGTGATATTGAAACATCTATCATCACAAGAGAAGCTGTAAGTTCATTACACCCTATTCACAACAGATCTCCATTGTTGCTTACCAAAAAACAAAGAGATCTATGGGTATCTAATTTATCAAGTGAAGAGATTTATTCGAAAATTTTAGATTATACATACGATGATATAGAATTCCATAAAGTTGACAGAGCAGTAAACAACCCCAAAAATAACAACGATTCACTTATTCAAAGATTTGAAGAGGTTCCGTTTTAATGAATAGTCAGTCACCAATATACTCCTTAAAATTTACAATCACATGGATCTTTGTGTACGGAATAATCGTGATAGTACTGTGGCAGTTTATACAAATATTTTTGGCTATATATATTGGCCTTTGGTTACTTAATTTAATTATTGAAATTGTTGAAAGACTTTTTTTGAGGTTTGGCAAAAGAATTATTACTGTAGAGAAATAATCAATTTATAAAATATTAAATGATGCTATATTTTTAAATACGGGAGATTAGCTCAGTCTGGCAGAGCACTTGCTCGACACGCAAGGGGTCACAAGTTCAAATCTTGTATCTCCCACAAATCAGTCTGCATATTTATCTGCACCTAAAAAATGAATTGATACGTAATCTTCTTCACCTATTACCCAGCTATCATGTGGCCTATTAGATACATAAAATATATCTCCAACATTCATAACAATAGGATCTTCACCTTCAAATTGTGCTGTAGCTTTTCCCTGTATAACCATACCTAGGTGTTCTACTTCACAAAATTTCGTACCTGATAAATGTGATACATCCTTTGACCATTTCCAGCCTGGTTTGTAAGTTGCACGCCCAATAGTCATAGTAGGCATCTGAACAATTTCAAATTTACCTTTTTCAAAATTTCTAACTTCATCAGGTTTATCAAACTGTTTTAAAATTAAATCATCCATATAAAAATATTAGTTTTTATTTATAACAAAATTAACGTATGGAGTATTTAAACCCAATATTTTTTGGTTTTCATAATCAAACTTTTCAGAAAAACCAGCAATATAATAATTCTCATTTAAAAATTCATCTCCCTCAGTAAAAGTATTGAGAGCATTATTTCTTCTTTTCCAGTATGATTTTTTAAAATCTGGATTTTCATCGAATGTGAGAGGATTATAAGTAATATTTGAATTATCTTTAGGAATCAATTTTTCACAAACGCCTTTATATTCATCTCCAATTTGCACTTCATAGCCACCTAGCTTATATTCGAAACCTTTTATTACGCAGAATTTATGGTATTTGTAATCAATCGAATTCCAGATTGACTCTATGTGTGATTTATCTATAAACTCGTACTCTTTATTTTTTTTAAATACAATATTTAACAAATACAGAGCATCAAAGTAATTTATATACATTTTTTTTGTTATCAACAGATGCATAGTAATTATCTTCCATAATGTATACATTAATATTGTTAAGTCATAACTGGTTTAAGAAGTAAATCCAAATGTACGTATATACTTTTAATATGAATAGAAAGATAAAAAACATTATTAATATTACAGCTTTCTTGGTCTGTATAGGTTTAATTAATATTGCAGGTCAAAATATTGAAATAGAAATAAGAGGCATGAATGCATTTACGTTTATTTTGATTGTTGCAGTACTCCTACAGATAATATTTTTTATTCCTTCTTTTTTATTGAAAACTGAAAAATATTATGACTTAGTTGGTAGCTTAACGTATATTGCAACTGTTTCACTCGCATATTTTTCTGTTGAAAATAAAACAATGATTGATTCAATAATCTATTTCTATGTAATGATCTGGGCTTCAAGACTCGGAATTTATTTGTTCACAAGAGTTAGAAATGTTGGTAAAGATGTAAGGTTCGAAAAAGCAAAAAGACATTTTTTTTACTTTTTACAATACTGGATGGGACAAGCACTTTGGGTATCATTAACTGCATGCGCAGCAATTATTGCCATCTTGTCACCCGAGGAAGACACGCTTCCAGTATTAGCAATGGTTGGTATGGCGTTATGGCTTTCTGGTTTTACTATTGAATCCATTTCTGACTACCAAAAAAGAGTATTTAGAAAAGAAAATAACCCTAGCGAAGCTTTCATTCATACAGGCTTATGGGCTAGATCAAGACACCCTAATTATTTTGGTGAGATAACACTTTGGACAGGTATTGCTGTAATTGCTTTAAATACTTTAACTGGCATTGAATACATAACTCTTGTATCACCTGTTTTTGTATATGTTTTATTAACACGCATGAGTGGTGTTAATTTACTCGAACGAATTGCAGATGAACGATATGGTCATTTAGAGGAGTATCAAAGGTATAAAAGAACCACTCCTGTACTAATTCCCAATCTATTTAAAAATAAAACTTAAGCTACTAAAAACTATCAAGTCTTTCAAGAAGAAGGTCTTTTTCACCAGGTAGCATTTCTACAGTATGATCACTATTTGGAAACTTACCTGAAACTACATCTTCTTTGAATCCTTTAATTGCTTTGGATCTCTCTTTGTTCAACTTATTTTTAATATCTTGACCATTTCCCCAAGATTTAGCATGCCGAGGTATTTTAATTTCTGATGTTTCACCACAAATATCCTCAAAAAATAAAAACATTACATCTCCACCAGAACCTGAACCAAGTGAATTTATTACTAAGGATGTATGTTTTTTAATTTCAATTAATGCATCCTCTGCAACACACTCAACTTCTACACCAAAAGCACCTGCATCTTCTAGTTTTTTCATATCTTTCAATATTGATATTGCTTCTTCGGCTGTTTTGCCAACGGTCCTAATTCCACCATATTTAGTTGCCATTGAAGGCACCATGCCTACATGACCTTGCACTTGCATGCCTTCTTTTGCTAGCATCTCTACTACATCGAAACTTCTTGGTGTAAGTACGGAATCAGCTCCTGCCATCATTACATCAAATGCACCACGGAGTATTTCTTCATTTGTAATAAATCTTCCAGCAAAAAGTGCTGCTGTGATAAAAGTGTTCGGTGCTCCATTTCTGACATCTTGATACCAATCACTTCCAGTAATAATCATATCTATACCTTGGTTTGCAATTATTTCAGCCTCCACTTGATTGGCAGCTGTAACTTGAGTCATTATTCTATTATTTTTTTTATTATCTAATATGTCACCAACAGTTATATTTCTCTCAACTTGTTTATGACCGAATGTATAGATACGTTTCATTTGTATAAGTATATATACATTTAAATATCAAAAACAACTCAGCATTCTTCGATCAAATCCTAGAGATGCTTTTAATCTATTTATTTCCTGATTTTCGATATAACAACATATCTTTAAAATTTTTATATGGCAGTTAATTACAAAGCTCCAATAAAAGATATTTTATTTGCATTTGATGTTCTTAATTCATACGAAAAATTAAATAATATTGTCAGGTTTAAAGATTTTAATTTAGATATAGCAATACCTGCTATTGAAGAGTGTTCAAAATTTGCTGAAGAAGTATTAGCTCCAATCAATGCAGATGGAGATAAGCACGGTGCCAAATTTAATAAGGGAGTAGTTAACATGCCTCCTGGGTTTATTGAGGCATACGAAAAATTTAAAAGTGCTGGCTGGGCGTCTATATCATTACCCTTAGAAATAGGCGGTGGTGGGATGCCCTATCTATTATCAGCTGGAACACTTGAAATCTTATGTACTGCGAATATGGCTTTTGTATTAGGACCAGGGTTAAGTATTGGTGCAATATCTGGAATTAATCAACATGCTAGTCAAGAACAAAAAGATCTATATTTGCCAAATCTTGTAAGTGGAGAATGGACCGGAACAATGAACTTAAGCGAACCCCAATCTGGTTCTGATTTAAATCATTTAACTACCAAAGCAGAACCTCAAGAAGATGGAACATATAAGATTACAGGTACAAAAATATGGATAGGATCTGGAGAGCATGATTTATCAGAGAATATAGTTCATCTTGTTTTGGCTAGAGTTCCAGATTCGCCAGAAGGTACAAAAGGGATATCTATGTTTATAGTTCCTAAATATATAGTTAATGATGATAGCTCACTTGGTGAACGAAATAATGTAAATTGTATATCTATTGAAGAAAAGTTAGGTATTCATGGAAGCCCAACTTGTGTAATGGAGTATAACGGCGCTATAGGTTATTTAGTTGGAGAAAAGAATCGTGGACTAAGTTATATGTTTACAACAATTAATGAAGCAAGAATAAGAGTTGGAGGTCATGGCCTTGCGTGCACTACAGGAGCTTTACAAGGTGCTGCTCAATATGCAAGAGACAGAGTGCAGGGAAGACCTGTAGGAATGTCTAAAGAAGATGCAAAAAATTCAACAATCATCGACCATGCAGATGTCAGAAGAATGCTCATGACGATTAAAGCTTATTCTGATGCTATGAGATATATGATGTATGACAATCAGATGATGCTTGATTTTTTATATTTTGGTAACGATGATCAAAGAGAATATGGTGAAGCTAGAGGCGGGCTATTAACTCCAATAAGTAAAAGTTGGATTTCAGATTTAAGTGTTGAACTTACTTCTATGGCTATTCAAATATATGGAGGTATGGGGTATGTTGAAGAAACGGGTGTTGCACAATATTATAGAGATGCACGAATTGCTCCTATATATGCTGGTACAAATGGAATTCAAGCACTAGACCTTGCACTAAGAAAAATCCATGTAGATGATGGAAAAGCAGTAAATAATCTCTTTGATGAAATGTTATTAGTTAGTAGCGAACTTAAAAATAGTGAAAGGTTATCTAAATTATATGAATCATATGAATTTCATATTAAAAATTTAATGGAATCTACTGAGAAAGTTAGGAAATTATTAATTAATGATAATCAAAAAAGTATCAGTGGTTTTGCCTCTCCTTACACAAAAATGTTTGGACAAGTTTTAGGAGGATATTATATGGCCAAAGCAGCTGTCCTTGCTGATAAGAAATATAAAGAAACTGATGAAGAATTTTATAAAGATAAAATAACACTATCAAAATTTTATATAGAACAGTTACTTCCATTATCAGCAACTAATATGCCACCGATTGATTGTGATGTAGATGATTTGTTTTCGATAAAAAATGAAGATTTCTAGATTATTCTAAAAGCATTCCCTCAAAGTTATCTATTTCTTTTGTATTGGTAATTAAACTTTCAAGGTCTTTCTTTAATGCTGGTACTTTGTCTTTTGATAATAAAATATTTTCGTCACTGTCAAATTTTACTCTCATGTTGACATTGAAATCATTGTTTATTTTCTTGTAGTCATCTCTTTGATGTGCACCTCTACTTTCTTCTCTACTTAATGCACTTATCAAAGTTGATTCTGATGATACAAGAGATGCTTGAAGATCAAAAGCTAACATTAAATCTTGATAACCTTCTGAATCAGGACGCACGTCAAGGTCTTTAGATGCCTCTTTAAGGTTTTCAATTTCTTGTAATCCTTTTTTTAATTTTTCCTCATTCTTTACAACACCACCATATTCCCACATTATATTTCTCAAAGACCTTTGTAGTGGTCTAGCAACCTCTGAACCATTTTTTATAAATGAGTTTAAATTTTCATGAGCATTTTCTATTACTTTTTTTGATCTTTTATGAATGTCTATGTTTTTCGATCTTTCTGAAGCAGCCGCTCCTGCTCTCTTTCCAAATATTAATATCTCTGCCAACGAGTTTCCTCCCAATCGATTAGCACCATGTAGGCCAGCAGTTACTTCTCCTGCAGCATACAAACCTTCTACTCCAGTTGAATGTTCTTCTGGAGTTACTACTATGCCTCCCATTGAATAATGTGCGGTTGGAGATACTTCCATTGGACTTTTTGATATATCAATCATTAATGTATCAAGAAATTGTCTATACATTCTTGGTAATTTCTCAATAATAAAATCTTTACCTTTGTGGCTAATATCTAAATATACTCCACCGTTTGGAGACCCTCTTCCTTCTACAATTTCTGTGTAGTTAGCCATTGCAACTCGGTCTCTGGTGGATAATTCCATTCGTTCACTATCGTAATTTTCCATAAATCTTTTGCCCTCGTTATTGAGAAGCTTTCCACCTTCACCCCTTACAGCTTCTGTAACTAATGTGCCAGCCATTTCTTCTGGAATTACCATACCAGTCGGATGAAATTGAACCATCTCCATATCACTTAACCTGCATCCCGCTTTAAGAGCTAAATGAAATCCATCTCCAGTATTTTCATTTCTTCTTGATGAACTTTTTCTCCACAATCTAGTGTGACCACCAGCAGCAATTATTACGGAATCTGCTAAAAAGACTGTTCTTTCACCACTTTGTATGTCAAAAGCCATAGCACCAAAACATACGTTGTCCTCAACAAGAAGATCAGACACATATTGAGAATCTAAGATGGGTATATTTAGTGATTTCACTTTATTAAGCAAGGCAAAAAGTATAGATCTTCCCGTATAATCTCCTGAATAGCATGTTCTTCTATAAGTATGAGCACCAAAAAATCTTTGATCAATTTTACCATTCGGCAGTTTTGCAAAATTAGCTCCCCACTCATCAATTTCTGTTACAAGGGTTGGTGACTCTTTAGCCATTAGTTCAACTACTTCGGGTTCAGATAATCCATATCCCTCGATAAAAGTATCAGCAAAATGTTGCTCCCAGGAATCTTCTTTATCTACATTTCCAAAAGCAGCGTTTATTCCACCAGCAGCTAAAACAGTGTGTACATCTGTACTTTGTCTTTTTCCCAGTACTGTAACTTCCATTCCTAAAAGCTTTGCTTCTATAGCCGCCCTAAGACCAGCACCACCACTGCCTATCACTAATACATTAGAAATCTGAGTCAGGTTATTATTCATATATAAAAATCATATATTTTATATAAAAATATCAATAATTATATTTTCTTAAACCTGTTCATGACAAAAGCATAAATTTCGTTAATTGATTAAGTTATATGAATCAGATTCTTAATTACAATATTGAAACTAACAGTTAAATTGTATGAAAAAACAGCTATATCTCCAAAATATGAATGTAAATATTAAAAACATTGCTCCAATAATTATTTTGTAATTGTTAATAAATAAATCATCCAACCAATTGTTATTTTCTTTCTTTTGTATTTTTGTTATGTAATTTGTATAAAAAACAATTATAAAAATTGCTATCAGCAAGATATAAAGCATTATTCTTTATTCTTTGTCTCTTACTGTGGAGCCAACTACTAATGCTGCTGAAATAATTATTAGATTTTTTATTATGTATTGACCTTCAAGAGTTAGCCCAAAAGGAAAGTTTGTAAAACAAATTTCAGGGAATAATACTAGTGGGAGAAAAGTACCAGGCATTTGAATAAATAATAAAATTATAGATATTCTAATCATAGGTTTTATACACATTGTTATACCAATAATGACCTCCCACCAACCTAGTATGGGTACAAAGGTTTTTGGGTTTTCAAACCAATAAACAGTATTTTCTACTAATTCTTGAGCAGGACTTAATCCAAGTGGCTTAAGGATTCCAAACCAAATATATATAATGCCTAGAGAATATCGAAGTAAAGTTATTCCCCATTTTTGCATAAAACTTGTTATAAATATATCGATGTCGTTAATGCTTTTAATGTTTTTCATAGGTCAACTTTACGTAAAAAATAAATTTATAAAGAATTAATCAAATAAATTTAAATTTATTGTACTTTTAATGGGTCCCCATACTCCCATGTGATACTTCCACCCATGTCAAGAGTACGTACATAATCCATGTCATTTTGACTTATTTCAAAATTAAAATCATAATTTTCTTTCATCCTATCTAAATTTACAGTTTTAGGAAGTACTGCAAAATTTTGTTGTACTGCCCATTGCAGTAAGAACTGGGCTTCGGTGCAATTGTACTTTTGTGCTAACAACTTAAAGGGCGAATTTTCGCTTTCTCCTAATTTATACATTTGTTCTGTTTTTTTACTATTTTCTCCATCTTTATGCCTCCATGATGACAGTGGAACTAAACTGCTGTAAGCAATAATATCAATATTATTGTCTCTCAAATATTTAACTAATTCGGGTTTTTGTGACCAGGGATGTATTTCAATTTGATTAGCATCTGGTAAAGGTAAATTATTCTCTTTTAATTCATTAATATGATTTATTCCCCAATTTGATACTCCGATATATTTAACTTTTCCAGATTCTTTCAAATTCATTAATGATTTCCATTGTTCAATTCTTTTGCTTTTCCCATGCGGTGAATGAATTAAGTAAAGGTCAATATACTCTAGGTTCAATCTCATTAAACTTTTTTCAAAAGATTTTAATGTGTCTTTATAATCTCTTACTCTATCTAATTTAATAAGACCACCAGGCCAAAGTTTTGTAGTTATAAAAATGTCCTCTCTTTTTAATTGGGTTTCATTGAAAATTCTATCTAATGCTCTTGATACCCCATCTTCATTTTTATAAACAGCCGCAGTATCTATATGCCTGTATCCATATTTGATTGCTTCATATGTCATAAATTCAGATTCTCTAGAATCCATATTGTATGTACCTAAACCAACTTTCGGTATAATTTGGTCATAACTATTATCCATACAATACAATATCATAAACTATGGTTGAAAAAGAAATTAGAGAAGCAAGAAGAAACAAGCGTAAACAGAAACACGTTGCAAAACGTAAAGGACGTTTAGATTTTAGGACAAATAGAACTGGTAAGAGAAAATAATTAAATCTCCATCCTTAACAGTTGGCTTTTTTTGTCAACGCCACCAGTAGGACTATATCCACCGATAGTTCCATCAGATTTTACAACTCTGTGACATGGTATTGTTTCAGGATATGGATTTTTACCACAAGCATTAGCAACAGCTCTATAACTTTTTGGATGTCCTATTGCTTCAGCTATTTGCTTATATGTCCTTGTTTTTCCATATGGTATTTTTGATATTTCTTTCCATACTTTAATTTGAAATTCAGTTCCTTTTAAATTCATATAAATTATTTATCTATTTTTTTCAAAAAATCATTTTCATTTATTTTAGTTCCTTTTAAAGCTGAAATATTAAAATAATTGTTTGTTCTTAATGAGTCTTTATAATCAATAGATCCTTTTAAAAAAGTAAACTTTGTAAGTGGACTTATACTTCCTAACGCCACAAAATCATAGTGTGCAGAATTTTCTAAATAAAAGCCTTCTAATTTTTTTTCGCTATCAATAAATTCTTTATAAACTTTGATCTCGGTGAGATTATCGTCACCAAAATTTCCGTTGTACCAATCTTCACTGTATATAAAATATGAATTAGAATTTAATAAAATCGGTCTTTCAAATTTATTAATAATTGGAGTTAAGTAAGGGTCTTGATAGATTACATTATTACATTCAATTCTTTCACAAAATAAATATGCTGAACCACCTCCAGTAGAATGACCGACAATTGATATATCCTCATAGTCAAATTCATAGTCATTTACTTTCAAATAATTTAATGTGTTTTCTATGTCTATAGACATTTCGTTCATTACATTAAACACATTCGAAGAATCTGAACCGTCATTGTATATTGTGCCTGATGGAAGTTCAGTAAACATTGCTAATCCAGTATGATCAATTGCTACAACTCCGAAACCTTCTGATGCTATTTTAATTAATTGATCCGTTGCAAATACCTTCTCTCCAGACCAACCATGAGTATAGAATACTATTGGAATGTCACCTTGAATTTTCTTTAAACCAGTACCAATATCAATAAACGAAAGATTTATGTGACTAAATAAAAACTTTGGCAAACTTAAATTCCAATTTCTATTCAAATATTCAATAACAGGTTCACCCCAATTAGTAGAAGCATTTCGAAATATTTGTGTGGGTTCTGTTTCATTGCTACTAGGCAAATAAATATCAACAAGTAATTCTCTAACTCCGGACTCTTCTAAATTACTTAATTCACTAAAAGCTAATGGTTGTTTTCTATCATCTATGACAATATGTACTTCGTGGTAATCTACTGAATATTTTTTATCTTCTAACGCAAATTCTGGAATGGGTAAATAATAGATAATCAAAAAAGATGAAGTAAATAATATAAAAATAAATAAACCAGTAAAAACCCTTAAATATCTATTAGACAATGTAAAGTTTGTCGTATATTTCACAGCAAAAATGAAAATTATAAAATATAAAGGCATGTACTGCCACTTATAACCCACAGTAAAAAATTGTATAATTGCTGTTATCACAGCAAGATATAAAGAGTATAGAAATACTCTTTCTGAAATATATCTGTTGAATATTAGTTCCAAAGTAAATAGGAGAATGGCAATATCAAAAAAATTCATATATTTTTACAATTTAACAGTAATTAAAGATTTAATAAAATCTCATTATTTTAAAAATTATATCGGAACTTCTGTATAGTTAAGATGTCTTATTAAGACATAGTTAATTAAGGAGATATATGCCGAAAGGCAAAGTGAAATGGTTTAACTCAACTAAAGGATATGGATTTATTGAACCTGAAGAAGGTGATAAAGATGTATTTGTTCATATCACAGCTGTAAGAAGCGCTGGTATGCAAAATCTTGATGAAGGTCAGGAAGTAGAGTATGACTTAGTAGAAAATAACGGAAAAACATCAGCTGAAAATCTTAAATAGAAAACAGTTAAACTTTTTCAGAACCGGTAGTTGTCTACCGGTTTTTTTTAAGTAAGTAGTATTCTTATAGACAAAAGTATAGAGACAATAACCAACACTGGTCTTACAACTTTTTCACCATTTTTTATAGCAAATCTAGACCCGGTATATGCACCTGCTATTTGAGCTATCGCCATAATAAGTCCTAAATACCATATTACGTAACCTTGAATAGCAAAAATAATAAAAGCTGCAAAATTCGATGATAAATTTAATAATTTTGTAATCGCTGTTGATTCCATAATATTTGCACCCTTGATAATGATGAAAGCTAAGACGAAGAATGAACCTGTTCCAGGTCCAAAAAAACCATCATAGAATCCAATCGCAAAGACAACAAGATTAAATACAATAATCAATTTTTCATTCTTTTTTACACCAGTCGGTCCTTTATTAGTGATAAAGAATATTGCAGCACCTATAAGAAGTATGGGTATTACAGATTCTAAAGTTTCGTTTGAAATCCTACTTACTAGTAGAGTGCCAACACCTGACCCTATGAATGATAAAGCAGTATAAAAAAACTTTTTTTTCTCAACAAGGTAGCCATTTTTGTAGTAGTTGTAAGTTGAAGTGACTGTACCAAAACATGATTGAAACTTATTTGTTGCTAATACATTTAGTGGAGACATGCCCACTAGAAGCATGGAAGGTGTAGTTAATAAACCACCACCTCCAGCAATTGAATCAATTAATGAAGCAAAAAAAGCAACAACAAATAATATTGCATAAACAGTTGTTTCTTCGTATATGTACTCCATAGTTTGTCACTTAAGTGTATCTTTATAATTTAATAACGTTATAAAATTGGAATATTGTTCTAAGAATAGATTTCAATAATTATTAAAAGGATAATGCAGTAGACATGTTGAATATACAAAATTTAAAATACATCTTATGAAATATTTTGGCTGTATAGATCAAGGAACTACAAGTTCGAGATTTATAGTATTTAATGACAAGGGTCAAATTGTTGCTAGTCAACAACAGGAACTTACACAGTATTTACCGAATGAAGTTTCTGTCGAACATGATCCAATAGAAATTTGGGATTCAGTTAAAAATTGTATTTCAAAAATAGATGATGAATTTTCAATAAATCAATTAGATAGTATTGGCATTACTAATCAAAGAGAAACAACGCTTGCATGGCGAAAGTCAACTGGAGTGCCTTTACATAATGCTTTAGTTTGGCAGGATACACGCACACAAGATATTTGTGATGAAATTAAGCAAATAGAGGAGTTGTCTGTTGAATTCATAAAAACAGGCTTACCTATAGCAACATACTTTTCCCTTTCTAAAATATTGTGGCTTTTAAGAAATGTAGATGAGGTGAATAAAGCAAAATTAGACAACGATTTATGTTTTGGAACAATTGATTCTTGGCTTCTATATAAACTTACTGGTAATCATGTAACTGATGTAACAAATGCAAGCAGAACGTTGTTAATGGATCTTGATACTTTAAATTGGATAGAAGATGTTATAAATAGTCTAGATATTCCATTAGATTCTTTACCTTCTATAAAGCCTTCAATGTTTAATTACGGTACTAATGAAGGAATATTAAAAAATGTACCAATTACAGCTGTTTTAGGAGACCAACAAGCTTCATTATTTGGACAAAACTGTATTTCTTCTGGTGATGTAAAAAATACATATGGAACTGGATGCTTTGCATTAACAAACACAGGTTCAGACATAGTACATTCTAATAATGGCTTACTTAGTACAGTTGCATACCAAAAAGATGGTGATAAACCACAATATGCAATAGAAGGGTCAGTTTCAATTGCTGGTGCTGCAGTTCAATGGCTAAGAGATAACTTAAACATAATTAAAGAAAGTTCTGATGTAGAAGCATTAGCAATGGCTGAAAAAGATAATGGTGATGTATATTTCGTTCCTGCATTCTCGGGATTATTTTCACCACATTGGGATGAGACTGCTAGAGGTGTACTAGTTGGTCTTTCAAGGTTTTCAAATAAATCACACATAGCAAGAGCTGTTTTGGAATCAGTTGCATATCAATCAAATGAATTGCTTGAATCTATGGAAAAAGATATTGGAATAACATTTGAATCCGTAAATGTAGACGGTGGAATGGTTGTTAACAATCTTCTGATGCAATTTCAATCTGATATATTTAATAAAAAAGTTATTTCTCAGGAAATTAATGAGATTACTGCATTAGGTGCAGGTGCAGCTAGTTTTCTTTTCATTAATAACCTCCCATTAGAGAACATGAATTTATTCATTACTCAATCAAAGACATGGAATCCAAATATGGACAGTAAACAGCGTGAACAGTATTTAAAAAAATGGAATAAAGCTATTAACAAATCAAAACAGTGGAAATAACAAAAGTATTAATTTACGTTTACGTACTCTTTTTTGTTGGGGCTGGATTAAATCATTTTTTGAATCCACAATTTTATGATCTAATAGTTCCAAGCTTTATTCCATATCCAAGATTTGTACACCAATTTACTGGAATACTTGAAATATTAATTCCTATTCTATTCCTTACAAAATATAGAAAAGAAGCAGCAATAATGATGATTATTCTTCTTGTTATTCTTTACGGTGCAAATCTTTATGTATGGATTAACAATCTTCCATATGGAGGTAATTATTGGAGTAATCAGCAACATTTTTTTAGATTTTTATTACAACTTTTCTATATTGGAATTGCGTATATTATCTATTTATATGAATGAACTAAAATTTCCTGATAAATTTCTTTTTGGTACAGCTGTTGCTTCATATCAGGTTGAAGGCGGTATCTATAATAATGATTGGACAATTTGGGAAAATAAATCTAATTCTGTTTGCGTAGAGCCATGTAATGAGGCATGCAAGCATTACGAGATGTTGGATCAGGACATTGATCTTCTTATAAAGCTTGGTATTAAAGCATTTAGGTTTTCAATAGAGTGGAGCAGGGTAGAGCCAAATGAAGGTTCATTTGATAATGTTGCTATTAATCATTATGTTGAAAAAGCTAAAAAACTAATCTCTAATAATATTACTCCTATAATTACATTTCATCACTTCACTACACCAGAATGGTTATTCAACAAAGGCTCATGGCTGAACCCAAAATCTGATATTTATTTCAATAATTATGTAGATAAACTAATGCAATTATTACCAAAAGAGATTGTGTATTTCAATACAATAAATGAACCAGGAATATTTGCATTCTTTGGGTACTTTTCAACTAACAAATTTCCTCCTGGAATAGCTAACGAAACAAAATTTATAAAAGCATCAGAAAATATAATGTCAGCTCATAAAAAAGCATTAAATACAATTAAAAAATATAATCAAAACGCAAAAGTTGGCATGACACATGCACTTCAGGAGTGGGAAGACAAAGATAATAATAAATTAAAAGAATATTTGAAATATCATCTTGAGGATAAATTTTTGGAAGCTTCCGTAGATGATGATTTTATCGGTTTACAAACTTATACAATCGTAAGGTATCCAAAAAATATTTTTTTAAAACTTTCTAACGCTTTGCTGTTAAATGTTGGAATTATTAGAAAATTTATTTTACCTCGCATTATACAAATATTTGCTGGTAGGAATGGAGCAATTACTAATGAAACACGAACAACAAAAATGGGGTATGAATATAGACCAGAAGCAGTTTTATATAATCTAAAGAGGTTGAAGAAAATATTTCCTAATAAAGAAGTTTTTATTACAGAAAATGGAATTGCAACAGATAATGACGATGAAAGAATCGAGTTTGTTACAACTGTATTGAAAGATGTGCATAAATTTCAAGAAGAAAATAAAAATATAATCGGTTACTTGTATTGGTCTTTGCTCGACAATTTTGAATGGGATCTTGGTTATCAAATGAACTTTGGATTAGTCGAAGTTAATAAAAATGATTACTCTCGCAAACCACATAAATCTGCGTATTGGTTTGGCAATATTTCTAAAACAAATAATTTATCAAATTAAAAGTTAAAAATTAATATATATTTATGTACATAATTGCAGGATCAACTGGAACTTTAGGAACAGCAATTGTTAATGCTATGGCTAAAGATAATGAATTATTTCTTATTGGTAGAGATGAAGACAAATTATCAGAACAAGCATCTGCAATAAATGCAAATTACCAAGTTATAGATCTAAACAATACTGTAGAGCCAAGAGAGTTTGGAAAAATAATCGATACAGACATTGAGGTAAAAGGATTGGTTAATTGTATTGGTTCAATACTAATAAAACCTTTGCATGGAACATCTATTGATGAATTTAATGATGTCTTAACGACTAATCTTTTCTCCTCGTATTATTTATTAGCAAGTTTTGCAAGAAGAATGAAAAACGGCTCCGCTATATTTTTCTCATCCATTGCTGGTTCAAAAGGTTTATCAAATCATGAAGTTATTTCAGCAGCTAAAGGAGGTATAGAGGGATTTGCTAGATCTGCAGCTGCAACATACGCTAAAGACAATTTAAGAGTAAATGTTATTGCCCCAAGTATTATGGATTCAAATATGTCTCAAAAAATACTTTCTTCAGATACTGCAAGGGAGGTCTCTAAAAATATGCATCCAATTTCGAAAATCGGAAATTCTGATGATATACTTCCAGTTGTAAAATGGTTATTAAGCACAGATGCTCAATGGGTAACTGGACAGACAATTCATGTTGATGGTGGATTGTCAACAGTTAAACCGCGGTAAAAAGGAGAGACATGTCTGAAACAAAATATCTTGAAACTCATGAATGGTACATAGTAGATGGTGAAAGTTTTACAGTCGGCATATCTGATTTTGCTCAGGGTGAATTAGGAGATATTGTATATGTTACTTTACCTGAAATCGGTCAAGAATTTAGTAAAGGTGATGCAATAGTGGAGGTAGAAGCTACAAAAACAGTTGCTGATGCTTATGCTCCTATGGATTGTGTTATTACAGAAGTAAATTCAAACCTTGAAACTGCACCTGAACTTATAAACAATGATCCAGTTGGAGATGGCTGGATGGTTAAAGCAGAAATTAAAGAAATGGATGATTCAGGTATGACTTACCAACAATATGAGTCATTTATTTCTTAATGTCTGAATTAAAGACCACTTCATTACACGATTTTCATTTAAGTAAAAATTCCAAAATGATAGACTTTTCTGGTTGGTCTATGCCTTTTTCCTATGATGGAACATTAAAAGAGCATAACTATGTTCGTAATTCAGCTGGATATTTTGATGTTTCTCATATGGGGCGATTACGGTTAGATTATTCACAAATTGATGAAATAAATTATTTAATATGTTCAGATTTAAAAAATATCGATAACACTAAAGCTCTATATTCAATATTTACGTCCGAGACTGGTTCAGCAATAGATGATGTTATATTTTGGAAGTTTGAGGATGAATTAATTCTTATCTGTAATGCAAGTAATACATTAAAAATGAAAAAACATTTAGATAGCTACTCTATAAAATATGATGATTTAACCCAGCATACTGATTTGATAGCAGTTCAAGGTAAAGACGCAATTTCTGTAATAAAAGATATTATGACAATACCAAATAAATTTTCTACTTTAAAAGAGTCAGTTTTTACTTACGCAAGGACTGGATATACGGGTGAAGACGGTGTAGAAATCATGCTAGAACATAAAAATACTTTAGATCTAATTGATCAACTAGAATCACGAGGAGTTAAGCCATGTGGTCTTGGATCAAGAGATACTCTTAGACTCGAAGCTTCTTTACCACTATATGGATTTGAGCTAAGTGATGATATTACACCCGTAGAGGCAGGTTTAAAGTGGACATTGTCTAATCAAGATGAATATTTAGGTAAGAATGTTATCGATGAGCAACTTAAGACTAAAGAACATAAATATCTAAAAAGGTTCAAATTAAATGCAAAACAGATAGCTAGAACAGGCAATTTATGTAATTCAGGTTCAATTTCTGGTGTTGTCACATCAGGGAACATTTCACCAATATTAGGGTATCCAATAGGATTTGCATTATTTGAAACAAATCCTTCTCACAATTTAGTAGAGTTTGATATTCGTGGTAATTTAGTAGAAGGTAATTTGTTAGAAAAAAGGTTTTTGAGTTAATGTTTGTACCACATTCAGAAATTGATTTAAAAAAGATGTTTGAAGAACTGTCGATCAGTTCTCTTGATGATTTATTTACACATATACCTGAAACATTAAAGTTAAATGATGGTTTAAATGTTCCGCATACTCTTTCAGAGCTTGAATCAATAAGTCACTTTGAATCAGTTGAGGCTAAAAATACTCAAAATTTGGTATGTTTTGCTGGTGGGGGTCATTACGATGTATATTTACCTCACACTGTAAAAACGTTAACTATGAGACCTGAATTTATGACCTCATATACTCCTTATCAATCAGAAATATCACAAGGAATACTTCAAATTTTATTTGAGTACCAGTCCCTTATATGCGATTTAACTGATATGGAACTCGCAAATGCCTCACTTTATGATGGAGCTACTTCTGTTGCAGAAGCAATATCTGTAGCAATAAATAAAACAAAAAGAGATGGGGTAGTAGTTTCAAATGGCTTTAATCCTAACACAAAAGAAGTAATTAATACTTTAGTTGATAGAAGCAAATTTGATATTAAATTTGTAGATTTAGTCGATTATACCTTTCCTGATGACTACATATTTTCTGAGAATGATGCAGCTTTTGTTGTTTCGCTACCTCATTATGAAGGTTCTGCGCAAGATTTAACATCTATAGTTCATAATGCTAAAGCAGCAGGTGCTGTAACAATTTGTTATGTGGATCCTTCGATGTTGGGAATTTTAAAAACCCCTGGCTCCATGGGATTTGATATCGTAGTAGCTGAAGGACAATCAATGGGTTCTCCATTATCCTTTGGAGGACCAACAGTTGGTTGGTTCGCAACTAAAAAAGAATTAGCACGTCTTGTACCTGGTCGTATAATTGGTGAATCTAGAGATGCAAATCATACTAAAACCTATGTAATGACTCTAAGAGCAAGAGAACAAGACATAAGAAGAGAAAAAGCATCATCTAATATTTGTACAAATCAAACATTAAATGCCGTCGGATCTACTATCCATTTGTCATGGTTAGGCCCACAAGGATTGTATGAAATCGGCTATCAAGCTGTTCAGAAGGCTTCATACATGAAACAACAATTATTAGAAAATAATTTTAAAATTTCTAACCTGAATAATTCTTTAAGAGAATTTATTGTTCAAACATCAAAGCCTTCTGAGGAAGTCATTTTAAATATGGGTTCAAAAGGATTTCTAGCAGGTATTAAATATTCAGATAATGAAATACTTGTTGCAGTTACAGAAAAGAGGACAAAAGACGAAATTGATTCTTACGTCTCATCATTACAGGAGGTTGACAATGCATAGTGGAGGTAACGCAAGTTCATTACCACTTGTTGGAGGTGCTCCCGAGCCAACTATAAATCAGTTATCCAAGCCCGGACGAAGAGCCTCAAGGTTTCCTAAATTAGATGTTCCTGTTACTGAGATAAATAACCCAGCAATAAGAAATGATAAACCAAGCCTTCCGGAAGTTTCTGAACACGATTTAGTTATGCATTATTCACGACTTGCGCACAGAAATTTTGCAGTAGATATTGGTTTTTATCCACTTGGTTCATGCACTATGAAATATAACCCAAGGTTTGCTGATTTTGTTGCTGGCATGAGTACTTTTGCTAACTCACATCCTGCTACGCCTGCCGAATTTACACAAGGCAACTTAGAAGTTTTACATGAACTTGAAAATTTTCTTATAGAAATCACTGGAATGGACAACGCAACATTTCAACCACCTGCTGGAGCATCTGGGGAACTCACTGGATTATTAATAATTAAGAAATATTTAGAAGAAAATAATTTATCTCACAAAACTGACATAATCGTACCTGATTCAGCACATGGTACAAATCCTGCTTCTGCAAGAATGGCAGGATTTAATGTTGTTGAAGTTTCTACTGATGTCAGAGGTATGGTAAATATTGATGATTTAAGGAGTCTTGTTAATGAAAAGACTGCTGGTTTAATGTTAACAAATCCAAATACTGGTGGTTTGTTTGAAGAGAACATTATGGAGATCTCAAATATCATTCATGAAAATAGTGGTTTAGTTTATTACGACGGAGCGAATTTAAACGCAATAGTGGGTGTCTGTAGACCTGGAGATATGGGTTTTGATATTGTCCATTCAAATCTACACAAAACATTTGCAACCCCTCATGGAGGTGGAGGTCCAGGATCTGGCCCTGTTGCAGTTAAAAGCTTTCTTAAAGAATATTTGCCTGGTCCAATAGTAGAAAAAAACGATGGAAAATATAGATGGTACAAACCATCACTTTCAATAGGTCGTATGCACGGATATCATGGCAATTTCTTAGTAGCACTTAGAGCGTTAGTTTACATGAAACTATTAGGTAAAGAAGGTTTAGATACTTTAGGTTCTTATGCTGTTCTCAATGCAAGATATTTGAGTTCTGTAATTTCAAAAGTTATACCTCTTGCTTACAATGAACCTTGTATGCATGAATTTGTTGCAACAGTTAAAGATCTTAAGAAATCACACAAAATTAAAGCATTAGATGTTGGTAAAGCGTTATTAGATAAAGGTTTTCATTCACCAACAATTTACTTTCCCCTCATAATTGAGGAAGCCCTAATGTTTGAACCTACTGAAACTCAAACTGTTGATACTCTTGATGATTTAGCGGCTACTCTTAAGTCAATTATTGACGAATTGCAAAGTGATGATGTTTCTCTAGAATCATATCCAAAAAATTTGCCTGTTGGTAGACCAAATGAACTAATACCAGCAAAACATCTTACAGTTAATTGGGGAGATTTTGAACTTTTAGAATTAACTGAATAAGATACTTATATGTATCCATCACAGATAGAGCTAGATCGAAATATTACAACGCTCAGAATTAATTCATCTGAATTGGCGACCATCTCTAACGTTGAAATGGTTACTTTGCTCAATCAAACTATAGAAAATATTAAAGGAGTCGCGTATTTTTGGGCAACTCTTTCTGCTGAAAAAAAAGGAATACTACAAAAACATAAAGAAGGAGAAGAGTGGCTTGGGGGACCATTCGCAAGCATAATTGCACTTCAATATTATATAAATTTTCTTGAAAATAATACAGAACTTGATATTAATAAATTCAACGAAGTTACTAATTCATATAAAGTATTCCCAAATAAATTTATTGAAAAATTAACATTTCCTTTATTAAATGCAGAAATCAGATTTAACAAAACTATGTCTTTTGAACAAATTAGCGAATATCGCGGGTTTAATCAGAGATTAGGAAAAGATACAGGTAGTGTTACATTAGTTTTAGGTGCTGGTAATGTATCATCTATACCTTTCCTAGATGTTATATTTCACCTAGTTGCAAAACGCTCTTCAATAATTTTAAAACTTAATCCAGTAAACGATTATCTAAATCCTGTATTTAGAAAAGTATTTTATGAATTTATTCAAAAAGGTTACATCACTGTAGTTAATGGTGATATACCAACATCTAAATACTTATGCGAACACCCTTCAATTGATGCAATTCATCTAACTGGATCTAACTATACATATGAAAATATCGTGTATGGAAAAGAGCTTAATGACAAAGAAAGAAACTTATCCACGATTCCTAAAGTTAATAAAAAACCTATATTTACAGAATTAGGAAATGTTACACCAATAATAATTCATCCTGGTAAATGGTCGAAATCTGAAATAAAGTTTCAAGCCAGAAAAATAGTTACAGCAAAGTTAAACAATTCGGGTTTCAATTGTATAGCAGCTCAAGTAATTGTATTACCTAAAGGCTGGCATTCTAATGAAAAGCTTAAATATTATATAAAACACTATTTAAAAAAGATTGGTGATACAACATCCTATTATCCAGGTTCAATCGAAACACTTAAACAATTACAAACAAACAATAATTATGAACAAATTAATGATGATTTGTGTGCTACACCTTTTATGGTGTCGGATTTAGATAATGACAATACATTTAGTAAAGAAGAGGTCTGGAACAGTACATTATATTTCAAAGAGATTGAATATACAGACTATGAATCATATGCAAATAACAGTATTGCTTATGTGAATAATGAACTTTGGGGAAATCTAGGAGTGACTGTACTGATAAAAGACTATAAGAAAACAAGGAATGCAGAAGTAGTTGAAAATTATAAAAGAAATTTAAATTATGGTACTGTGGCGATAAATGAATGGGCAGCAATAGCTTTTATCATCCCCACCATGCCTTGGGGTGGTTATCCAGGCAATAAAGATAACAATATTCAAAGTGGTCAGGGTTTTGTTCATAATGCATTCTTATTCGAATCACCACTCAAAGGTATTGTTGAAACAAAATTTAGATTTTCTAGATTTATAGATCCACCATGGTTTGTTACAAATAAAAAAGGACACAGATTATTTAAAAATCTAACTTATTATCAAGCTAATAATTCAAAGATAAATTTTATTAAATTATTAATTTCAACACTAGTATAAAAGTGTGAAATTAAGATTATTGTTGGTTTTTATTCTTATAGTGTCATGTTCAGCGACTGATACTATTGAGGAATCTGTAATTGGTACGACAGTTTCGACCACTACAACAACTACTATTGTTTCTGATTCAACAACTACAACTGAGGCTGTAATTTCTTATGAGTTTGATATTGAAAGAATGTCACCTTTAACTGGTAAAGAGATACCACCAGAGCTTTGGTTGAATAGACCAAAAAGAGTATTGGCATTCAAAATTGATAATAATATAAATGCTCGCCCTCAATCTGGATTGCAGGAAGCTGACTCAGTATTTGAAATACTAGTTGAAGGTGGGATGACTAGATTCTTAGCATTCTTTCTGGATAACACTTCCAAATATCTTGGACCCATCAGATCTGCTAGACCAACTGACCCAACTGTAGTTAGGCCTTACGATGGAACACTAGTTGTATCAGGCGCGACTGATGGTTTGATACCTACTATCAGAGAATTAGGTGTACCTGTCTTAGAAGAAGTAACTGCTCCTGCTATGTTCAGAATAGGATCAAGAAAAGCCCCACATAATCTTTATGCTGATACAGAATTAGTAAGAGAAGTTGTAGACAGTAAAGGTTATAAATTTTTACAACCTGGTCCACAACCACTATATCCATTTGGATTTAATCAAAATAATTGGGATTCAGGTGCGAATAAAATTACAATACAGTATTCAGAATTCACAACAGTGATTTGGAAATTGGATGGCAACAGATACTCAAGATTTATTATTGATGCATATTCTAGTGATAAAGATGCTGTTGCCCATAATTTTATTTCGCAAGATGGTAATTATTCAGACATCCTGTCTACAGAAACAATTGTCGTTATTCAGGGTGCGCTTTATAAAGATAAAGCCACAACTTTACCAAGCATTTTAACAGTAGGCATTGGTGACTTATTTATTTTTAATGATGGTAAATATGTACAAGGTAATTGGAGAAGAACTGATATATCAGAAAATTTTGAGTTTTTTGATTTAAATCAAAATCCTATAGAAGTTCCGCCAAGTTCCCAATGGATACATATTGTACCAAATGAAGGACAGATAACCTGGTCTAATAGCTAGTGCTAGTATCTTTTTTAGCTTCATTACTGATACTTTCTAGTCCCGTTTCACATAACTATAACTGTGCAGATTATGATAAAAGCAATTTAATAAGAAGCGAAATAATGCTTCAAGTAGTCTTGAAAAATTATGGTTATTATACAGCTAAAATTGATGGGGATTTTGGTCCAGCAAGTAAAAAAGCACTAAAAGATTTTCAATCATCAAATAATCTCGTTTCAGATGGGATATTAGGTAAAAATACCTGTAAAAAACTAAATAATAAGGCTAATGTAGTTAAAAAGTCAGTAAATACTGCAAAAAGTATTAATACAACCTCTCAGATAACAAAATCAACTGAAATACTTAATGTTCAAAAAAGACTTTCAGAGTTAGGATTTTATACAGGTGAAATTGATGGTATCAATGGAACTCGAACAAAAATTGCCGTACAAAATTTTCAAAGTAAAGCAGGACTAACTCCAGATGGGATAATAGGGCCTAAAACATTATCTGCACTTGAAAAAGGAGAAGAATCTTATGTGACTGTAGATAATTCAAACAACAATGTAAATAATTCAACAACTATAGATACTTCATCTGCTTTAGATTTAAGGAATTATGATCCTTCAAAGCAGTGTATAAATGGGTATGTTGATTCAAATAATGTATGGGTTGCTGATCCATGTTTCTATCCCGTTTTTGTCTATCGCTTTGGCAATATCGCACAAGTAAATTCTCAAAATGAACTTGATGCATATTTAGGCGATAGATGGAGTTTAGAGAAAGAAAAAACTTACGCAACTATTGGTAGAGTCGATACTCAAAATTATACGGATGGTATTAATTCACCAGTTAATGGCTTAGTGATGCCATCAAATGCAAATAACAAAATAGTTATAGGTATTAAAAACGATAATAATGTTAGAGCCAGACCACAATCTGGTCCGCAGCAAGCTGATGCCGTGTTTGAAGTTCTTGTAGAAGGTGGAATGACAAGATTTATTAATATATTTTATGAATCTGATACGACTTATCATGGACCTATTAGATCAGCCAGACCAACAGACCCATCTGTACTAAGACCATTAGATGGTGTTCTTGTAGCGAGTGGAGCTACTGGAGGATTGATACCAGAAATTTTAGATATCGGAGTTCCAGTAATAACTGATAGAAGACCTGAGTTTTTTAGAATTAATTCTCGTAAAGCACCACACAATCTTTATGCAGATACTACTAAATTAAAAAATTTAGCAATCTCAAAAGGATACAAAAAATCAGATAACCCGCAACCACTTTTTCCTTGGGGTTCGCCAAATTATAATAAATGGTCTAATGTAAATTCAGTCACTTTAAAATTTTCTTCTCAAACTACAACTAAATGGACTTGGAACGGAAGTGAATATTTAAGAACTTACTACGATGCTTATGAGGGTTCATCTAGTAATAATGTTCATAATTGGATTAACGTCAATGGATCAGTTGGCCAAATAAGTACAACAACTCTTATTGCATTATTTTGTGAACCTTACATGCATCCACTTCAATTACCATCTGTAAAAACTGTAGGTCAAGGTCGCGCAATCATACTACACAATGGAAAACTTCTTGATGGATTTTGGAAGCGTGGATCAAATTTAGATCCTTTCCATATTGTTGATTCGTATGGAAATACTTTATATATACCACCCGGAAAACCTTGGATTTCCTTAGTTCCTAGTACTTATACTCCTACTTTCGACAATTAACTTTACTTTTGTCGTTATTAAATGGTATATTAAGAGTGCGTTTCAATTAAGTGTGATACGCAGCCCTGTTGGGAAGCCCTCTTTTAGGGGGCTTCCATTTTTTAGGGCTTATTTAATTTAGATAAAATATCTAAGGTATCTCCCCAAACAATATCTGGTATGTAAGCAATTAAATAAATACACCCAGCTTCTTTGTATTGATTAAGAGTATCAAAAACTTCATCTTCTAATCCGATTAATGGTCGTTCGTAATAATATTCTTTAGGAATATTTGTATAAGATGATAATTTTTCAATTTTCGCATCAAGTTTATTTTGATCTTCAGCAATTAAAACATTCGTATGTAATGTTCGACCTATTTCTGAATATTCTCTATTTTCTTTATCGCAATGATCTTGGAGGATGTTTGATTTGTTTATAAATCCATCTACATCTACATCCCAGTTTCCGTAATCGCCATATCTAGCTAAAAGTTTAAGTGTTACTTTTTCGCCACCTCCACAAACCCAAAGAGGTGGATATGGTTTTTGTAATGGTTTAGGTTGATTAATAGCTCCATCAATTTTATAAAACTGACCTTCGAAAACAGGATTCTCTTCGGTTGTCATTAATTTATAAATAATAAGAGACTCTTCTAACATTTTTAATCGTATACCAGCTGTTGGGTAGTCATATCCGTATGCTTTATATTCATGATCGTACCATCCAGCACCTATTGCATATTCCAACCTACCACCAGACATAACATCTATGTTTGATGCTACTTTAGTTAAATATGCTGGATTTCTATATGAGTTACAAGTACACATTTGTCCAAGTCTTAATTTATTTGTTGTTTGAGAAAGAGCTGACATTAATGTCCAACATTCATAAGTAGGATCTTGTGTAGGTTTAGGAACTGTGTGAAAGTGATCATAAACCCATAATGATTCGTAATTTAATTTCTCTATTTTATTTGCTGCTTCGAGAATAGTATGCCATTGTTTGTCTTGAGCGACACCATTGAGATCCATTCTCCATCCTTGAGGTACAAATGCTCCAATTTTCATATTGATATTATAATTCTCGTTTGTTTCGACGTCTTAAAATAAGTAAAAGATCAGTTAAATCCTCTGTGTTGGATTTTTTATTTATGTACTTAATTCCAAATCTAAATAAAACTAGAATAAAAATAATACTAACAAATGCGTTTAATATTTTTAAAACAGCATTGTTGTAGCATACAACTTCATTCATTCTCAAGTTTTTATCAGTGTACTCAACACCTTCAAATAATATTTGATATACATTTCCACAATTTAAACTAAATTCTTTATATTCAACTAAAGATAATGATAAAAATTCCACTTTTACGTCAGAAAAAAGATTAAAAAATGAATAAAGAGTGAGAAGAATTAAAAAAGTAACAAAATATTTTTTATTAAACATAACCATAATACACTTTACTTAATGGATGAATTAAATTTTACCCACGATCAATTAAAACGGATGCGTTCGATGAATAAGTTTTATCATCATCAATTTTTAATAGATGTAAGAATCTTTTTTACATTAGGATTGATAGCGCTTATTTTTGCTTTATTTGATGCAAAAATAGTGTATGTTTTGCCTTTTTTATCACTTTTTGGCAGTGTTGTACTTGCTTTTCATGCTTACTATTTGATTTTTTCAAGGCACTATTCAGAATATTTAGAAAAAAATATAAACAAAATTACTAAAAGTCAAGTATTTATAACCCATGAGCTTGAAAATAGATACTTTTTTCCAATAAATGACAAAAAAATTGTTGTTGCAAAGATTGGAAAAGACTTTAGTTGGTTTAGTTTTGTAACTCTATTTATTACATTGTACGGATTGATTTTATATATTTACGGGTTGATAAATATATATAACGTATTTAATGACACTATTACTTTTTACGGCATTTTAATATTAACTGCTGTAACATTTGCAATAGGATATTGGTGGTTTGTTAATAATACAGGTGAAAAAAGATTGAGAGAGGTATATGACAACTGACTTTATGAATTTTAATGGTGATTCTTTAGATAAATATCTTGGTCATGAAATGATTGAAATAAATGAAGAATCAGCTAAATCTAAATTAGTTATAAATAAAAACCATCACCAACCAATGGGACTGGTTCATGGCGGGATCTATTCTACTTTGGCTGAAACCCTGTGTTCTTACGGTGCTAATTTTAATTCTGATGGAATGTTTGTAGGAGTAAATAATAATACTGATTTCCTATCAAGCGTTTCAGAAGGAG
>CACAQC010000011.1:0-25541 GCA_902534495.1 uncultured Candidatus Actinomarina sp.
TTAAACAATTTAAAGAAAAAGTAAAAGGATAAAAATGAAATTAGGTAATGAGAGCAAACAAGCAATTGAGGCTTTAGCACTAGAAAAAGGTGTAGCTGTTGAAAGCATGTATGAAGCACTTGTTTCAGCATTTAGGTCAGCCTATATGAGAATACCTGGAGCTGCAGAGGAAGCACGTGTTACTTTAAATCCAGATTCTGGAGAAGTTCTTATATATGCTCAAGAGCTAGACAACGAGGGAAATGTTATCGAAGAATGGAAAGTTGAATTAGATGAAGATGAATTTGGAAGAATAGCTGCACAATCTTTTAAACAAATGATGACTACAAAAATTAGAGATGCAAAACGTGCAACTGTGCTTGATGCTTATATCGGCAGAGAGGGAGAACTTGTCACTGGTATAGTAACTCAATTTGATCCAAGATTTAATCAAACAATACTTGATCTTCAAGATGCTGAAGCAGTTATACCAGCTGGCGAAAGGGTACCATTTGAAAGATTAGAAAGAGGCAATAGGGTAAAGGCACTTATTACAGAGGTAAGAGAAGATGCTAAAGGAGTACCAATTATTGTCAGTAGAAGTAGGGCTGAATTTGTACAAAGAATGCTTGAACTTGAAGTTCCTGAATTGACAGATGGAACAGTAGAATTACGAGCTATTGCAAGAGAACCCGGCAGCCGAACAAAAATTGCTGTATTTTCAAACGACCCAAATGTAGATCCCAAAGGTGCTTGTGTTGGATCAAGAGGCAATAGAGTAAGACAAATTGTAAACGAGTTAAGAGGCGAGAAACTAGATGTTGTTGAATGGAGAGAAGACAAAGTAAGGTTCATCAAAGAAGCTCTTGGGCCTGCTGATATTGATGAAGTTGAGATAGATGAAGATTTAAAAACAGCAAGAGTAGTTGTAAAAGATAGCCAACTTTCTCTAGCAATAGGAAAAGAAGGGCAAAATGCTCGCTTAGCTGCGAAATTAACTGGTTATAAAATAGATATAGAAGGACTTGGAGACTCTCCACAAATAGAGGAATCTGACGAAGAAGAGAGTGCGTCAAAAGAGGAAGAGTAAATGGCTAAAAAGCGAATTCACCAAATCGCAAAGGAACTTGATTTAGCATCAGCTGACATATTACATCAAGCAAAAGTGCTTGGTATAGAAGTAAAAACTGCTTCATCTGGCTTAACGGAAGATGAAGAAGAATTAGTCAAATTAGCTTTAACACCAGTGAATGAACCAGAAGCTGAACCTGAGGAAGTCTCTGAACAAGAAGAATCTAATCAAGATGAACCAGAAGCTGAACCACAACAAGATGTAGAAGATGATGTACAGATTATTGAAGTGTCCAGGAATTCATCTCCAGAAAGAATTAGCTCACTTATAGAAGTTGAAGCCACACAAATCGTAGGTGATTTACTGGGTCTAGGAATAATGAAAGCTATAGATACACCCTTAGATGATAGTGATATCGAAAAACTTTTTGAAAAGTACAATCTGATTCCTGATTTGATAGATGAAGTAACAGTCTCAAGAGAAGATATTATTGAATTTCAAGACTTTGAAGATGATCCAGATAAATTAAATTTAAGAGCACCAATAATTACAGTTATGGGTCATGTAGACCATGGTAAAACTAGCTTGTTGGATTATATAAGAAATGAAAAAGTTGCAGATGGTGAGGCTGGTGGTATAACACAACACGTTGGAGCATATAAAGTAGATACTGGAGAGTCAGGAATTACTTTTATTGATACCCCTGGTCACGAAGCATTTACACAAATGAGAGCTAGAGGTGCAAATGTTACTGATATAGTTGTCTTAGTAGTAGCTGCTGATGATGGAGTCATGCCTCAAACAATTGAAGCGATCAACCACTCAAAAGCTGCAGATGTACCTATAGTTGTCGCCATAAATAAGTGTGATCTACCTGAAGCTAATCCATCTATGATTAAAGCTGAGCTTACAAAATATGAAGTAATTGCTGAAGACTTAGGTGGAGATACACCTGTAGTTGAAGTTTCCGCACTTAAAGGTGATGGAGTAGATGATTTGCTTGAAACACTTGCACTTGTAGCAGAAATAGAAGAACTAAAAGCAAATTATAATACAAATGCTTCTGGGTATATTGTTGAATCACGCATGGAAGTTGGTAGAGGTAATGTTGCTACGGTAATAGTTACAAGAGGTACTCTAAAACAAGGTGATTTTCTTTATGCTGGTCAGGCATTTTGTAGAGTGAAGTCAATGTTTGATCACAATAATAAAACAGTAAAGTCTGTAGAGCCAGGTTCTCCAATAGATATAATTGGCTGGGATGAATCACCAACTGCTGGTGATCAATTTGTTTCTGTTAAAAATCAAAAAGAGGCTAAGGCAAAAGCTGAAGAGAATAAAACAAAATTAAAAGAGCATGACAACTCATCATTTTCAGTTGAATCACGAGTTAGTGACATGATGAAACTTTTACAAGAAGGTGAATTAAATACAGTAAATATAATTTTAAAAGCTGACACCAACGGTTCAGTTGAAGCAATTAAAGATGGTATTAACAAATTAGCGACAGATGATGTAAATATTCAAGTTGTTCACTCAGCAGTAGGGGGAATTGTATTATCTGATGTTGATTTAGCCGGTGCCACAGATTCTCTTATTATTGGTTTCAATGTTAGACCTGATAGTCAGGCAAGAAATATGTCTCAGAGTAAAGGTATTGACGTAAGAACATACAACATCATTTATGAATTGCTAGACGATATTTCTGAAGCGGTACTTGGACAAATGACTATAAAAACTGAAGAAGCAATTATTGGGATGGTTGAAGTTAAAACTACATTCCGTGCACCAAAAGTTGGTGTAGTTGCTGGTTCTGTAGTGTCTGAAGGTAGAGTAGAGCTCGACGCAAAGGCACGACTGCTAAGAGATGGTGTAGTAATTTATGAAGGCACCATAGTTTCATTAAGAAGATTTAAAGACAATGTTGAAATTGTTAACGAAGGTCTTGAGTGTGGTATTGGTCTTTCAGATTATAAAGATATTAAAGAAGGCGACACAATAGAGATACTTGGAGAAGTAGAAGTTTAGAAAAAAACAATGAGTAATCAAACACGTGGTGGAAGAATAAATAGAATAAACCCCCTCATTCAAAAAATTATCTCAAGCGCACTTTTAAGAAATTCTGATCCAGTCCTTAACAAAGCAACTATTACTCATGTTTCTACTTCACCCGATTTAAAGAAATCAATGGTATTTGTTTCAACACTCGATGGTAATGAAGGGTCTTTAAAAACTGCACTCGAGAAAAATAGAACAAAAATTCAAAAAGTATTAGCAAGAGAAATGACAACAAAAAATGTACCCAAAATCATTTTTGAAGTTGATAGTACATTTAATAATGTTCTAAGAATTAACGAACTGTTAGATAGGACTATTGAGAATGAGTAAACTTTTTGAAGATATTAAAGATTCCTCTAATTTAATTACAGGCCATATAAACCCTGACGGCGATGCTTTGGGTTCTGCCTTAGCATTTAAATTGATACTGGACAACAAAGGCATAGATTCCGACGTATCTTTTCATATTAAAGGTAACGTTCCCTCTAATTTAAATCACTTACCTATTGAATTAATTATGGATAAGCCAAAGGAAAATTATGACAATATATATGTTTTTGATTGTGGAAACTCGGAAAGACTTGGTGATTTAGAAGATTTAGCATTAAATGCTAAAAGAGTCATTGTTGTAGATCACCATATCAATCCTTCCTTTGGTGATATTCAGGTTATTGATTCAAATGCTGCCAGCACTACACAAGTACTATTCAGAGAAATTCTTTCTGCAGACATAAACATTGACAAGAATATTGCCAATTGTCTTATGACAGGATTAATCACTGATACAGGTAGATTTCAATATTCAAATACAGATAATGAAGTATTTGAAATCGCATCAAAACTAATGTTAAGTGGTGCTGAGCTTACAAGTATAAGTGATAACATTTATGGGTCTATTCCTATGAATGCAATCAAGCTACAAAGTGAAGTTTTAAACAGAATTGAATTATATGAAGAAGAAGAATTAGTTGTTTCGTATGTTTTACAAGAAGATTATCTAAATTACAATATTGCATCTTCTGAAACAGATTTTTTAATTGATTCAATTAGATTGGTGAAAGAATCAAGCGTGGCTTTATTGTTAAAAGAACAAGAAGATAAATCATTTAAAGGAAGCTTAAGGTCTCGTAATGCGTTAGATGTTCAACAGATTGCTTCTCTGTTTGGTGGCGGTGGACATAAAGCAGCGTCTGGATTTTCTACAAATTTAAGTATGGAAGAAATAAAAAATAAAGTTAAGAATGCAATTAAGTCACAAGTCTAACTTTTATCTATTAGACAAACCAAAAACATGGACCTCTCAAGATCTATGTACTAAATTAAAAAAAAATTTTAAATTTAAAAAAGTAGGTCACTCAGGTACCTTAGATCCAAACGCAGATGGCTTAATGCTCCTTGCTACTAATGGGTATACAAAATTATTTGATTACATAGATAACACAAATAAAACTTATAAAGTAATTGCAATATTAGGTTATTCTTCTCCAACTCTTGATGTTGACTCAGAAATTACAAAACATGATGATATAAGTGTGGAACAGTTGAAACCTCAAATACAAGAATTTCTTACTAATTTCGTTGGTGAGTCTACCCAGACTCCACCAATTTATTCAGCAATTAAAGTAAAAGGAAAACGATTATATGAATATGCACGTCAAAATCAAGATGTAGAAATTCCTGATAGAAAAATATTTGTAGAAAGAACAGAATTGTTAGAACTATTAGATAATAAAGTCACTTTTGAGATAACAGTAAGTAAGGGAACATATATTAGAAGCATTGTTCAACAATTAGGTGAGTATCTAAACACTTATGCAATAGTATCAACACTCACAAGGACAGCCGTTGGTAACTTAAATATTAATCATAAGAGTCTAAATACAAATGTTGAAGCTATAAATCACAACTCAAAAATAGTGTCAATAGATTGGGCAGAGGTTTTAAATTTACCAAAAATTGAACTAGATGTGGAAATGCATAAAACAATAAAAAATGGTCAACTTCTACCTAGAAATATGTTTTCAAATGAAGAAAATTATATAATATCTATCGAGAGCAATATTGTGGCAATTTATAAACCTTTTAATGAGAAATATTACAAACCAGAAAAAGTACTCTCATGAGAATATATGAAAATTTTACTTCCGATAATTTTATTGATGATTTCATTACAGATGTCTGTATTGGTGGATTTGATGGAGTACATTTAGGTCATCAGGAACTATTAAAATTTACAAAAGAAGCAAGTAATTTATTTCAAATAGTTACTTTTGATATACTTCCAAAAAAATTATTTAATAATGAACATAAGCTACTTACAACCAATAATGAGAAGATTGAATTATTTAAAAAATTTAAACCTAGTAATTTAGTATTTATTAATTTTGAACATGTAATGAAGTTTTCACCTAAATCTTTTTGTGAGATGTTAAAAAACAATATGAAAGCTAAAAATATATATGTAGGTAATGATTTTAAATTTGGTGCAAACCGTGAGGGTGACGTAGATTACTTAATTAAATATTTTGGTGAAGATTCTGTACATACTATTGCTGATTATGAACACAACAACAAAAAAATTTCTTCAACTTTAATTAAGTCATTTTTGAGTGAAGGTTTTGTTGAACAGGCTAATCAAGCTTTGGGTTATGAATATTCTATAAGTGGAACTGTTATCAAAGGCGATCAAAGAGGTTCTAAGATTGGATTTCCTACTGCAAATTTGAACATAGATAAGAATATTCAAATACCCAAAAATGGAGTATACAAAGTAGACGTGCTTTTAAATGGAAATCTTTATCAAGGAATTATGAATATTGGATATAAACCTACTGTATCTGAAGGTGTCAAGCAAAGTTTAGAAGTACATATTTTTGATTTTAACGACGATATTTACGGTGCTGATCTAACTGTACAATTTAAAAAATTTATAAGAGATGAAATAAAATTTTCAAGTATTGATGATTTAACTCAACAAATATCTAAAGATATTGAAGATATTAATAAAAATTAAATAATCTCACATTAGACATAGCAGCTACTATTATTATCTCGAATGAAAACAAAGCAAGAAATTATAAAAGAATACGGTAAATCCGATACAGATACTGGTTCTGCTGAAGTTCAGGTTGCTTTATTGAGTAATAGAATCGATCATTTAACAGATCATTTGAAAACACATAAAAAAGACCACCACACAAGAAGAGGATTATTAATGCTTGTTGGTAAAAGAAAGAGATTACTTCAGTACCTTCAGAATCAAGATGTACAAAGATATCGTAATCTTATAGATAAACTTGGCTTAAGAAGATAATAAATTTGACCTTGCGTTGTTAATTGAGAGCTTTTGTTGAAAGCTGACAATTAATAACCTTGGTCACGAAAGAGGTTATATGTCGATTGATAATGTAAAAGTAAATATTGGTAATGCAGAAATTGGATTTGAAACAGGTAAATTAGCTCTGCAAGCACCTGGTTCTGTAGTTGTTACATCAGGTGACACCACAGTTTTAGTGACAACAGTTGCTAATAAAAGTGTAAGGGATGGTATTGATTTTTTCCCTTTAACAGTGGATGTAGAAGAAAGAATGTATTCCGCTGGAAAAATTCCTGGAGGATTTTTCAGAAGAGAGGGTAGGCAAACGGAAAAAGCTATATTAGCTTGTCGATTAATAGATAGACCTCTGCGACCTTCTTTTAAAGATGGTTTTAGATGTGAAACACAAATAATTGCAACGGTTTTAAGCGTTGATAACGAAAATGAATATGACATTTTAGCTCTCAATGCTGCATCATTAGGTCTTCAATTAGCAGGGGTTCCACTTGAGTCAGCTGTAGGTGCTGTGAGAATGTCTTTAATTAATGACAACTGGGTAGTTCAAGCTACAAATACTGAATTAGAAGAATCAGTTTTTGATATGGTTGTTGCAGGAAGCCTAAACCCTAAAGGTGAAATAGATATTGTAATGGTTGAGGCTGGAGCAACAGATAATGCTTTTAATAAAATTGATGAAGGTAGTGCTGCACCATCTGAAAATATTGTTGCTGATGGAATTGATAAGTCCAAAGAATTTATTTCAAAATTAATAGAAGCTCAAAAAGAATTAGTTGATCAAAGAGATGTTCCTGAGATTGACTGGCCTATTGTTGAAGACTACTCAGAAGAACTAAAGTCACAAATTAGTGATGCATTTGGTTCCGATATTGAAACAGCAGTGGCTTTAACAGATAGATCTGAAAGAAGTGAAAAGCAAAGTGAGCTTGAAGAGCTAGCTGTTGAGAAATTCTTAGATGAAGAAGATGACAATACTAAAGCAATTAAATTAGCTTTTAAGTCTATTGTTAAAAACACAGTCAGAGATAGAGTTTTAAGTGGTGGTGCTAGATTAGATGGACGAACACCAACTGATATTAGAAATATATCTGCTGAGATTAACTTACTTCCAACTGTTCACGGTTCTTCATTATTTTTAAGAGGAGAAACACAGGTTTTGAATGTTACAACCTTAGGTATGTCAAGGCTTGAACAGATGTTAGATACTATTGATACAGTGACATCAAAAAGATATATGCATCATTATAATTTCCCTCCATACTCAACAGGAGAAGCTTATCCAATGAGAGGCCCAAAGAGAAGAGAAATTGGTCATGGTGCTTTGGCTGAAAAAGCATTAGTTCCTGTCATTCCTCCAAAAGTTGACTTTCCATACACTATCAGAGTCGTAAGTGAAGCAATTTCATCAAATGGTTCTACTTCTCAGGCTTCAGTTTGTGCATCTAGTTTGTCATTAATGGCTGCGGGTGTTCCTATTAGAGAACATGTTGCAGGTATCGCTATGGGGCTTATTTCTAAAGATGAAACCTATGTTACTCTCACAGATATCTTGGGTGCTGAAGATGCTCTTGGCGATATGGATTTTAAAGTTGCTGGAACAAGAAATGTCATTACTGCATTACAACTAGATATGAAAATAGAAGGTCTGCCTGCTGATGTATTAAGAAAAGCATTAAATCAAGCTATGGATGCAAGACATCACATACTCGACATTATGGAAGATACCATTGCTGAACCAGCAGAGAGTCTCTCTGGTAATGCACCAAGACTTGAAACTATCGAACTTCCTAAAGACAAAATTGGTGAAGTCATTGGTCCAAAAGGTAAAAATATCAAGAAAATCGAGGAAGAAACTGGATGTTCTGTCGAAATTGACGATGATGGTATTTTAACTCTCGGATCAACTGAAGAAGAAGCAATAGCAGCAGGTAAAGAAATGGTTATGTTAATAATCGATCCACCTGAAGCGGAAGTTGGGGCAGAATATGATGGAGAAGTTGTAAGTGTTGCAACTTATGGTGCATTTGTAAATATTTTGCCAGGTAGAGATGGGCTTTTACATGTTTCAAAATTTCACTCTACAAAACGAGTAAACAATACAGAATCAGTTGTAACAGTGGGAGATAAGATCAAAGTCAAAGTAGATTCAATTGAGAATGGAAAAGTTAGCCTTTCTCCTGTTGAAGATTTAGATGTTCCCGATGATGCTGTCAGCGATGGTAACAATAAATCCAATGATCGAAGACCCCCAAGAAACAGATCTAATAACAGAAACAACAGGGGTGAAAGAAACTCTAAAAATAGTGGTAAGTCTTCAAATCGAAAGAGAGTATCTTTTGAGGACGATTTTGAAAAGGGTCTCTAAGTCACTTTCTGTTTAATTTTGTTGGGCTAGTAGGTTCTGTTGTCACGTAAGCTTCTGGGCAAATACTTTCAACAATACTGATTACTTTTCTTAATTTTTTTCTTGGTGTTACACACCATGAGATTACAACTTCTCCATCCATGCCTTTTCCATTTATAACTGTGACTCCAAATCCGGCTTCTCTCAGTTCATCAGACAATTTTCTACTTTTTTCATTTTTTGATGTAAATATTCTTACCACAACATCACCTATTGCAATAGATGATTCTATGTAAGATCCAACAATTGTTCCAGCTGCAAATCCAAGTGCATAACCAAATATTAAGAGTGGATCATTCAAATCTTGAATAACTCTTGATATTGCAACAACCCAAATAGCAGATTCGGCAAATCCCAAAACTGCACCTAAACCCGGCCTACCTTTATTAACATACAGTAATCTCAGTGTTCCAAGAGTTTGATCGAGTAACCTAAGCAAAAAAATAGACAAAGCCGCAATAATTATGTTCATGCTTTTATTGTAAGTTTTAATTTATTTTATTGATTCAGTTAATTCTTTATAAACCTTTGCCATTTTTTCTTGTGTTTCAAATACGAGCTCATCAATAGTATCTTTGGTATATTTTGTAATATCAATTGGATCTAGAGTATTTATTATAGCTTTGCCACTCTTCATAAATTTACTTCCTTTCGGCCAAATATCTCCAGTTCCTGCAATTACAACAGGAAGAATTGGAACATTATTTTCAAGTGCGATATGAAAAGCACCACTTTTAAATGGAAGAAAGTTTTCTTTTTGTGCTCGAGTACCTTGTGGATAAACCATCAAAGACCAACCATTTTTGAATAAATTTCTAGCCTGAGTATTTATATTCTCATTATCATTTTTTATTGATCTATCTACTTTTATAAAATTAAATGATCTGGCGGCAGTTTTGAAAATAGGAAGTTTATAAACTTCTTTTTTAGCCATAAAAACCCATTTAATTTTTAGGAATCTAAATAACAACATTGAGTCAAGGTTTGAGAGATGATTAGAAATGACTACATAAGGGACATTTTTTTTATATTCAAAATTTTTTATAAATGTAGTTTTTGCTCTTGCAGCCCACATCCATGGAGATACCCAAGTTTGTGCAATGTAGTATTTAATTTTTGTATATTTGTTAAAAAGACTAACAAACCAAATTGAATAAGTAACTGGGATAGTATAAATTGCCATAATTGAAAGATTTAACCACGTAAGAACTTTATTCTTTAACATAAGAATATTGTAATCTACTACTAAAAACAGGAATAATTATGATTTCAAAAAATAAATTAAGAGGGAAACTTAAATCAACACCATACAGTCATGAAAATTATTCTGGAAAAGTGTTAAAAGAAATAAATAATCTTATAACAAACAAGACAGTTTGTACATACATCCCATTACCATCAGAAATTAGGATTAATGAATATCTTTTAAATTCAAAATTATTGACTACCTCATGTTTGATAGGTAATAAATTTAGTATTTGTGAGTTGTCCGAACCTTACGAAAAAAATAAATATGGAATATATCAACCTGTAAAAATTAGTTTAGTACAAGATGTTGACATTTTTTTTATACCTGGATTAGGTTTTGATATGAAAGGTACTAGGCTTGGCAGAGGTAGGGGTATATATGATTCTATTTTATCTAATTATTCAGATTCTGTTTTTATAGGTGTTACAGATGAAAATCACATATGTAAATCAATTCCTTTTGAGGACCATGATGTACCAATGAATGCTTTAGTCACACCTAAAAGGTTTATACCAATTAATTTATAGTATCCTTAATTTATGGATGTAAGTGTAAACGTAGGTTATTTTGGTCCGCATATCACTGGTGAAAAACAATTAATAAAAGATCTCGATGATTTAGGTATTTCATGTATATGGACAGCTGAGGCTTATGGTTACGATGCTGTAACCCCTCTGTCTTATTTTGCTGCTTTGACAAATCGAATTGAGTTAGGCTCTGGAATTATGCAGATACCTGGAAGATCTCCCGCGATGGCTGCTATGACGGCAGTTACAATTGATAAACTCTCAAATGGAAGATTTAGATTGGGATTAGGCGTGTCTGGTCCTCAAGTTGTTGAAGGCTGGCATGGAGTATCTTATGGGAAACCACTAAAAAAAACTAGAGAATATGTTCAAATAGTAAAAGATATTTTAAATCGTGAAACAAAAACTACATTCGAAGGAGAATTCTACAATCTTCCATATGATGGACCTGATTCAACTGGCTTAGGAAAACCACTGAAATTAATTGAAGAGCCACTAAGAAAAAATATACCCATCTACTTAGCTGCAATAGGACCAAAAAATATTGAACTCACTGCTGAGATTGCTGATGGTTGGTTACCATTTATGTACTCACCGACACTCGGTGATAAGTTTTTTAATAAATTTTTAGATAAAGGTTTTGAGAAATCTGGTGACCTAGATAAGAAAAGTAAATTTAATATTTCTGCTCCTGTTTTTGCCAAACTTTGTGATGAATCTGAAAGAGAGGTTTATTTGAGTACTGCAAGAAATAATTACACTCTTTACGTAGGTGGCATGGGAGCAAAAGATAAAAATTTTTATTTCAATTTAATGTGTGAATATGGATATGAAGATATCGCAACTCAAATTCAAGAGTTGTATTTAAAAGGCAGTAAGTTAGAAGCTGAAGCATTATTTCCATCACAATTATTAGATGATCTAACTTTGGTTGGCTCTAAAGAGCGTATAAAAGAAAAACTTGAAGATTGGAAGAGCTGTAATGTAACTGAAATATCAATTTCAATACCTCTGGATATTGATACAATCCGCTTTGTGAAAGAGTGTATCTGAATGAGTGAGTTACAGCCTGAAGATATTAATGTCTCTACATGGAAAATACCAAGTCCTCTTGGAATAATTGGAAGTCATGCAAATGGTGAATTTAATGGTATGACAGCAAGTTGGATAACTCAAGTTAGTATGGAGCCGGCTTTAATCGGAGTTGGAATTGATAATAAAAGTGTGACTTTTAAACTTATGGATCATAGTAATTTTTTTACATTGAACATGTTTTCCCCCGAATATACAAAAGTATTTGTAAAATTTTCTAAACCTGCTGAATACACGGAAGGCTTTCTTAATAAAGAACCGATTACATTGACTGATAATACTGTTCCAATTTTTGACAATGCAAGTGTATGGTTCGAATTAAAAACTGTACAAAAAATAAATCTTGGAACACATACTTTTTTTATTGGTGAAATTATTGATTGTAAAACACATAATCCTGATGAAAGAGTTGCTTATATGGGAGATACTCGAATGAAATATGGAGGAGTTCCTAGGGGTGGCCATTAATTTACAATAAATTAATAATTTAAATTTCTTGTTTATATCTTTTAAATTTATAATTAAATATCTTTGAAAGGATTTTATGAAATTAAAAAAAGGTGACAAGATTGAAGATTTAACCCTTCCATCAATTGATGGTACAACGTTTAATCTTGATTCAATAAAAGGAAAAAAAGCAATGATATCTTTTTATAGATATTCTTCTTGTCCATTTTGTCACTTAAGGATCAACGAAATTATCAACAAAACAAATGAATTTGGTAATAATTTTGTGCCTATTGCTATATTTGATTGTGATTTTGATGACTTAGTTAAAAATTCAGAAAAACATGATGGCAATATGACTATTTTATGTGATGATGATCGTGTTTATTTTGACAAATTTGAAGTACAAAATAGTTTTTTTAGATTTTTGTTAGGTATAACAATTAGAGTTGATCGCTTTTTACGTGCTATTGCAAAAGGCTATAATCCAGCATCTAATATGAGTGGTGCTTTTCTAGGATTACCAGCTGATATTCTAATTGATGAAAATGGCTTAGTTGAAAAAGCTTTGTATGGAGCTCATACTGCTAATCATATACCAATGCAAGAGGTCATTGAGTTTTCAAATAGTTAGTATATTAATTATTGAGAAAAGAAAATTTAGAATTTAAGTTCACAGAACTAAGTGATGTTTATAACAAGGACAAGAACAACGACACTTCCATTGTTCTTGATATACGATCAGTTAATAAAGAACCCTATTCTTTATCTCCTGCATTTGATTCGGATATTGAGCGTTACTGTTGGGTGCCAGAGAAAAATAATACTCAACTTAAGTTAGACTTTTTTGTTAAAGACGGCACCAAAATATATGTTGATAATGAATTATTAGATGAAAAGAGCTATAAGGTTTTTTCAAAAGACAGTCCAAAGGAATATATTTTTAGATTTGAAAATAATGATAGTATTGCAACTTATACTTTAGCTACTTTACCCATAAACTTTCCGCCTTTGAATATCAATGTAGCAAACTCATCGTTAGTCTCAGAAGGTAACATCTTTACAAGTGTTTTTATTGTTCCTAAAGTTGTGCATTGGCCTTTAATTATCAAAGATGTAATTAGATATTTTCCTGAACTTAAAAAATATTACATTAAGTATCTTTATCAGAACATAATGACAAGAATAAAAATACCAAAAGTTGTTAAGTATCAAACTGAAAGGAAATTAACTAAATCTAGAAAATATCTTCCATACATAATGATGCTCGATAAGTTTGGTGTTCCAATATGGTACAAAATGGCTGGTATTGGGTTTTCTGCATTTCGTCCATATAAAAACGGATACTATTACGGAGCTGTTAGTAACTATCCTCAATTTGCTATAGGCTTAGGCAAAACTGTTTTATTAGATAAAAATTTTAATATTACAGGTTTTCAAAAAATTAATGAAGAAAATATCTTTACGGAACTTCACGAATTTCAATATCTAGACGACGACACAATAGTTCAAATCGGTTCTAAATCACATAAGTATGGTAAACAAAATGTTGATAGTGGAATTATTTCAATTTTAAATCAAAAAAACGGAACAAATTTTATATGGGATTCTATTGACCATGTTTCTCCAGATTCATCGATTGTTCCCATGAAAGAGTGGGGGATGAAATCAAACGATTATTTTCATATGAACGCTGTAAGAATTTTAAGTGATGGTAATTATCTTGCATCTGCAAGGCACACACAAACAATAATGAAAATTGATAAATTGTCTGGAGAAATAATTTGGCACATGGGCAAGGGAAGTTTAAATAATTTTAAGTTTATTAATGATCCATATAATGGATTTTCTCATCAACATGCACCTGAAGAACTTGATAATAAAAATATTCTTATTTGGGATAATGGTATTGGTTCAATCGAGAATGGGTCAAGAGTTTGTGAATATCAGATTGATGAAGATAAGTTCACTGCAACACTGGTTTGGTCAAAAGAATTTAAAGATTTACAAGCTAATGTTGCAGGGAATTGTTACCCGATAGATGACAATAATTTTATTGCAGCATTTGGTTCTCAAGGGTATATACAAGAATTTAATAAAGATGGATCTAATTTGTTATCAATAGACCCAGGTGGATTAATTTATCAAGTTATGAAATTATAAGTGAACTAATATTCTCTACTTTTGTAAATCGCATAAATACCTATAACGGTTGAACTTATGAGGAAATAATTTAATGCAACTAAAGTTATTATATTTATTTCAAGTAATGAAGCTACTGCAGCAGCTACTGGTAAATTTTGTAATGTACCTTCAGCTATAATTCCTTTTCTATCTTCGTCGTTAATCTTTGCAATTTTTGATATAAAATTTATACCAAAAAAGATAAATAATAAATTTAGAATTACAAAGATTGATGATGTCTGAAAAATATCAAAAATGATGTCGCTTAATTCAATGGGTACTCCAATTGCAATAATCAAAGTTATAATAGTAAATAATTTTTTGATTGCTGGTTGTGCATCGAGGGCTTGTTGTGGAAAATAATAATTTAATACCATACCAATAATGACTGGTATTAAAACAAGATAAAGTAATTGTATTAATAATTCTGTTACATCTATTTGAATTCGTACTCCAAGTTGTTCATTAAAAATTGATGCAATATTAAGCCAAAACGGTATTGTTGCAAAAGCAATTAATTGAGTAACAATTGTAAGTGAGGTTGTAAGGGCTACATTTCCTTTCATTAGTGATGAATACATTGATGAAATATGTCCTCCAGGCGCGCACATTATTACGATAATTCCAATTGCAATTGACTGGTTATCTATAAAAAAACTTGTTGCAATTCCAACTATTGGTAACAAAGTAACTTGAATTAAAAATCCAACTAAAGAACTTTTTGAATTTGTTAGTAAATTTTTAAAACTTTCTATATCAAGTGCTGAACCAATACCTATCATTAATAGAGGTATCAAATAAGGAATGAAATCAAGAAAAAATGAATTTATTTCCATTTTCTATATTTTATTAAAATAATTGAAAATATATACATGTTTATGAAAAATTGAATTATTAATACAAGTTTTTAGTTGTAAAAGTAGAATTGTTTTAAGTTCTATGAAAAAAATAGCATTTAAACTTGCAACATACATATCAATATTTTTTGTACTTCCTATTTTAAAATTATTTGGAAAAAAATTCTACGAAACAAAAGTTGTTCCTAAACTTTTAACCGTCCTATGCAATACAAAACCTAATCACTATCAAAGACAAAAAATAGTTCCTTTAGCAACGGGTGATGTTGTTGAAATAGGTGTAGGTCCAGGATTGAATTTACAATACTACAACACTACCAATGTAAATAAAGTTATTGGTATAGATCCGTCTGATGAACTTAATAAAATTGCAAAAAAAAATGCCAATAAAGTAAATTTAGATATTGAATTTAACCTATCTTCTGCAGAAAGTATAGATTTACCGACATCATCTGTTGATTCAGTGGTGTGTACCTTTTCTTTGTGTTCAATACCTGATCCAAAAAAAGCATTAAATGAGATTTATAGAATTTTAAAGCCTGGAGGTAAGTATTTTTTCTGTGAACATGGAATTTCGCCTGATTTTTTTACTAAAGTTTTTCAAAATGTCACAAATATATTTTATCCAAAATTATCAGGTGGTTGTCACGCAAACAGGGATATACCTAAATTGATAACTGATTCCGGTTTAAAAATAGATGAAAAAGATACAATGTACCTTCCTGGATCTGTAAAATTTCTTGGGTTTAACTATTGGGGTGTAGCTATTCGTTAAAGTTCTTTTATTGATAAAATAGCATCAACACATGCTTCAGGCTGATCTTCTTGTAAAAAGTGTCCTGCATTTTCGATAGTTACATGTGGCATATCTTTACATCCTGGAACTAGTTTTAAAAAAGAATTCTCAACACCTGCAAAGATTGGATCTTTATCACTAAAAGCACATAAAAATGGTTTTTCCCACTGTCTTAAAATATTCCATGCCTCTTTATTAGGCTCTGCACTTGGTGTTCTTAATGTTGCCGGTACTAAATTTGGAAATTGTCTTACTCCTTGCTTATGGTCCTCATTTGGAAATGGGGCATTGTATGCTGCAAGCGCATCATCATTGATTCCTTTTGTAGTTCCATTTCTTACTTGACCTCCAACGTGCAAATCTGGTTTAATTTGAAGGAATTCTCTAAAAACACCAAAGGCATCACTTAATTGAGCTTTTCCTGTTGGAAGTCCAGTATTTGCGGTTACTATTTTTTCAAACCTATCCTCAAATTTTGCAGCTAATCTCAAACCTATTAATCCACCCCAGTCTTGACAAAAAAGTGTGATATTTTTTATATCAAGCCCTTTAACAAATTGTGACATCCAATCAACAAAGCCTTCATATGTATAGTTATACCTTATAGAAAATTTATCTGATTTTCCAAATCCCGGAAGATCAGGAACAATAACTCTATAACCGCTTTCTTTTAGAGGATTAATCATATTTCTGTATAGATATCCCCAGGTTGGGTTTCCATGCATTAGTAAGACAACTTCTTCAGCATCTTTATTTTCATCTACATAGTGAACATTGATTTCACCAAATTCAGATAATACTGGAAAAAAATTTTCTTTGAAATCCCATCCAACGATATTTTGAAATAAACTTAGGTCAGCTTTTAAGATTGACATGGTAATAATGATAGTTTTATTAAATTGATTTTTCATCTCAATCTTATTTATGGCTATCAACCACCTTAAGTTTTAATTAACATATATGTAATGAACATGTTACTTAAAAAATTAACTCCAATTGTTATTGGAATAATTTTAGGAATATTAAGTTTTATACCTTTTACGAGACAAACAACAGTTGCCTCTTTTTTTACAGGGTTTGGAAGCAATACTATTAATCAATGGTACTATTTTTTAGATTACGGTTCTGAATCGCAAAATATGTGGCAAAGAACGTATGTATCTCTACTTGGATTACTTCCAAGTGCAAGTCCAGAGGTTATTTACTTAACAGCATCGTTGGATGACAATGGGGATGGCTTAGTTGGTAATTGTGAATATACATTAAGTGGTATTGTCCCAAAAGCAAGATATTGGAGTTATGCAATTTATGGTAATGATAATTATTATCTACAAGATCCAAATAATCTTAAAGAAAATCCCACTTATGAAGATTTATTCGCACAGGTAACAAATGGATATGAAATTACTACAAATATCGGTGAAAAATATCAAATAAAAATAGGTAATAATTTTGTAAGTCAAGATGGAACTTTAAGCCATTTTGGAAATGATTTTAATTTAATTTTAAGAATTTATGGACCAGATCTAATTTACTATGACAATCCAAGCTTAATACCAGTTGCAAATATAGAAAAAGGGAATTGTAAATGAAAAATTCACTTATAAAGATTTCAATAGTAGCAATTGTAACTCATCTATTACTAATTTTCTTTGGACCATATATTGTAATGAATCAGTTAGACAGAAATATTGCAGATGCTATCGCTAATCCGTTTGAAGGGTGTGAGGACACTTATGATGGTATTGTCGGAAATTTAGATCAAGTATGTATATCTAGAAGATCTGCTGCACGTATGCCTAATTATGATTTTATTTACACTATGTGTAGATACGATCTATCAAATGGAGATTTATATGTTTCAATGCCAGTCCCTGAAGATGAAAGATACTGGGTCGTTCACGTACATAACAATAATACAAATGTAGCATTTAAAATTAATAATTTAGATATTGCGTCAGATACATATGAATTTTTAATAACTAAAGATGAAAATACTATAAGTCCTATCAATACAATTAAAACAACTGAAAAAGGTACAGTTTTTTGGAGGTTGCTTGTAAATACAGCAGAAGAAATAAGTACACTTGATAAACAAAGAAGGAGTACGGTTTGTGAATATAGATAATACATATGATCCAACAAATATTTCAAAAAATTATTTGTCTGGACAAGAATTTACAAATCAAGTCAGTATTGAACAGGGTTTTAATGTTGAATTATTTGAAGTTTCCGACAAACTGGCTTTCATTAAAAACTTTGGAAATGTAGCGGTCTTTAAGGATGGATCCAAAGGTTTATTAATTGACACTGGAATGGGGGTTTCCTCAAATCAAGTGATAAACAAACTCAAGGAATGGGGGATAGACGAAATTGAATATATCATATACACACATGGACATGTAGACCACGTAGGTGGAACTGATTTAATTGCCAAAGCCTTTAAAAATGATTTTCTTCAGGTAGTAAGCCATGAAAAAGTAGTTGAAAGATTTGATAGATATAAAAAAACTATTGGATACAACGGAATAATTAATCAAAGACAGTTTGGACTTCCTGCACCAGTTTTCCCAAATGAGTTTAGGTACCCTGACATTACTTATAAAGAAAACTACGAGATTAATTTTAATGATAGTGTGATAAATCTTATCCATGGAAAAGGGGAAACAGATGATGCTACCTATCTTTATTCCGAAAAAGAGGATGCAATTTTTACTGGAGATTTTTTTATATGGTCATTGCCCAATGCTGGTAACCCATCAAAGGCACAGAGATATGTTGGTTCATGGGGTGAAGTTTTAAAAGACATGTCTAAATACAATGCTGAATTTTTGTTTCCTGGCCATGGACCATTAATTCAAGGAAAGGACACTATTAAAGAGATACTTTTAAATACAAGTAATTGTTTGTTATGGATTGAGGAAAATGTTTTAAAGTTAATGAATCAGGGCAGTACATTAAGAAATATTCAAGATAAAATTACTTTACCTGAAGAATTTAATCAACCATATCTAGTTTCTTCTTATGATGACTTCACTTTTTTAATTAATTCTGTCTGGAGACAGTATGGAGGTTGGTACTCAGGTATTCCATCGGAATTGAAACCACCCAGTTTATTTGATATGGGCAGTGCTTACATAGATATGGCTGGTGGGAAAGAAAATCTACTTTTGTTTTTACAGTCTTTATTGGCTGAAAATAAATATAAGGAAGCCAGTGTTCTAATTGATTCTATTTCCGCTGTTGAACCAGTTTTTTATCGAGATATAAAAAATGCAATTTATTCTTTTTTATCAGATCATGAGCCATCACTCATGGCAAAAGGCATTTACAACTTTAATCTTGATACATAATTAAAGATTATGTATCACGTTTGTAACGACACCCCAAACTTGTGCTTCTGCATTTTCATTTAATATAATTGGTTCAAAATCTTCATTTTCAGGTTGTAATATAATCTTAGAATTTTTCTTTATATATCTTTTGACTGTCAGTTCACCATCTATGACCGCTATTACCACTTTTCCATCTTCTGCCTTTAAACTTCTATCTACTACTAAGATATCGTCTGGAAATATTCCTGCTCCTTTCATAGATTCCCCAGAAGCTCTTACTAAAAATGTTGATGCAGGATGCTTTACTAAATATTGATTTAAGTCTATTTTGTCTTCCAAATAGTCGTCTGCAGGGGATGGGAATCCAGCTGCAACTTTATTACTATACATTGGCACTTCGTATAGCCCTTTGTTGATGACCTCAGAGATATACTTAACCTTACTTACAGGAATACGGACAGCTTTTGTCTGTTCTCCATACTTGCCTTGACCTTTTGGTCTACCGGCTCCTTTTCTTGGTCCACCTCGTGCCATAAAAATGTCTTTCTTTTTTCTTAGAATAGTGTACAGTATTCAAAGGAGTAAGTAAGTGAATAATAAAATTTTTGCCCTAGTGGACTGTAATAACTTTTATGCATCTTGTGAGAGAGTATTCAACCCAAAGCTAGAAGGAAAACCCATTGTTGTTTTGTCCAACAATGACGGATGTGTGGTTGCTAGATCAAATGAAGCAAAAGCCTTAGGTATACCGATGGGAGCACCATACTTTAAATACAAACAGCTTATTAATAGAAACAAAGTTCATGTATTTTCATCAAACTACACTTTTTATGGCGACATGTCGGCCAGAGTAATGACCTCACTGAAATCTCTTGTAAGCGATATAGAGATTTACTCTATCGATGAAGCGTTTCTTGATATCAGTAGTTTTTACTACTGTGATTTAGAAGAGACGGCTCAAGAGATACGAAGATTAATTAAACAATGGACAGGGATTCCAGTTTCTATAGGCATAGGCCCAACAAAGACATTGGCAAAAGTAGCAAACAGACAAGCTAAAAAATACACAACATCTAATGTCTTCGATATACGAGATCAGAGTATAAGAAATGAGATTTTAAAAGATCTACCACTTGAAGAGATATGGGGTATCTCAACAAGATGGGGAAGAAGGCTTCGAAAAATTGGAGTAGATACTGCTTATGATTTAACACGGGCAAATGCTCGTCATGTTAGAAAAACTGTCAGCATTGTAGGGGAGAGGATACATCATGAGCTAAATGGTATTTCTTGTATAGGCATAGAAGAGGTAAAGAATAAGAAAAACATTATATCCTCCAAGTCATTTGGTAGAAAAGTAATGCTAGCAAGTGAGTTAGAGGAAGCTGTTTCTAACTATGTTGCTAGAGCATGTGAGAAGTTGAGAGCACAAGGTTCTAGAGCACAAGGCTTGTATGTATTTTTAAGAACTAGTCCATTTGTTGATCCAGAGAAAAGATACAGCAACGGTATGAGTACATTTTTTTCAATACCAACAAGTAATACATCAAAGATTGTCAAAGAAGCGAAACATTTAACACGAAAACTCTTTGTGTACGGATATGAATACCAGAAAATTGGTGTAATGCTGCTAGATATCACTGATGCAGAGAACGAACAGTATAGTTTTTACGAATATGAGAACTACGATCAATCCGACCGTGTCATGGAGGTGCTGGACGGGGTTAATAGCAGGTATGGGTCAAGCACATTGACATTGGGAGCACAGGGTATAAAAAAAGACTGGAGAATGAAGTCTGAAAGAAAGTCTGCTGCTTACACAACAAATATGCTTCAAATACCAGTTGTGAAGTAAGAAAAGTTTGATGTAATCTGTTTAAATTAAAGTTATGGTTTTAGAGAATCCATATGCACACTCACTAGATGGTCTTACAATAGAAGACCCTGTTCAAAGCTTTTTTGATTACTGCAAGAAACGTGAAGCTGTACGAGTAAAAAGGGAGGGAGGAGAAGAATATCCTTGGAGTGATGATCCAATTTTACAAAAAGGACGTTTTTTGAATGTTTTTAGAGAAGATGATAAAGTTAGTAAATCCATTATTAAATTTGCTGAACAAGCTAGAGAAGACTTACCTTTGTTAATCCAAGCTTTATTTTTTAGTAGATGGTGCAATAGAGATTTAACTATTGATCAGTTAACGATAAATGATTTAGTTAATCCAGAAGCTTTAAAAGAGAAACTTCTTGGTTTGGAGCAATGGGAAAATTACACAGCTTACCCAGTAGATGACTCTTTTTGGAATGAAAAGCGATATAAACGCATTGATGCAGCGACACATAAATTTTATGAAAAAAAAGAAGAGATAGCTGAAATAATTTTAGATTCAAATAAAGATGTTATTACCGCTACAAATAATGTGAACAAGCAATTTAAGATGAATAATGACTTCCCAATATTTATGGCATTAATTGATATTGCTTGGTTTAGAGAAGATGTCATACCAATAACCACTGATGTTCCTACTGGTATAGGGGCAGAACCATACTTGGATAGGCTCCAAAAGTTTCTTAATTTAAATAGCCACCAAGAAGTGGGAAATAAGATGATAGAACTTCAAAATGAGTATTGGCCTGATGCTAAAAGAGAGTTTTATCCTATTGACATAGAGTATCAATCTTGTGAATGCAGAAAATACTTTAGTTATGTGAATGGTACAAAAAAATTTGAAGGAAAAAATCTTTTTTCCTTGTGATAAACTTTTTAGGATCTATCTAGATTCTTCCAGATATTTCTGGTGGATAAATACCATACAAATCCAAATATAAAACCTAGTACTGGGAATAGCGTAAAGACAAAAAGCACACCATATACCGTTGCAAGGTATCCAATCAATAGTGTTGAAATTGTATTCATAAGAAAATAAAGTGAGTAATCAATCCCAGCAATTCTTCCCCTGAGTCTATCCGGTGTCAGTACTTGTAATCCATAGGTAGAAAATGCCCATTGTGACCCACCACCAGAATGTCCAAGAATTAATAACAAAACTGTAAGGTATAGAGATACTGAGAACGGTATAAAGAAATAAAATAAACCCCAGGCCATGATAGTTATGCCGATTGTATTCAGCAGTTTTCCATCTGTCCTTCCAAAAAAATATCTAATTGCAATTGGACCAATCAGTGCACCAACGCCTCTTGCACCGAACATAAGGCCTGTGCCAAAGTCACCAGTTTTATAAATATCATATGACAGAACAGTAAACAAAGAAAGTAAACCGCTTGCTGAGATACTAAAAGTTGCTTTAGTAATAATTAAAGAAAAGATTTCTTTTTTAGACGCAGCATATTGAAGACCTTCTTTATAACTTATATCTTCTTCTTTATTTTTATCTTCATTTTTTTCACTCAAATTTTTCTTTATAGAAAAGACAATTAAAGCAGAAAGAACAAAAGTTAAACTATCTATTGCAAATAACATATTTCTACTTATGACTGTTGTTAAGTACCCACCAAGGCCTGCACCTAGACCAGCCATCACACCCCAACTTGAAAAAAATATAACATTAGCTTCTGCCAAATTTTCCTTTTTTACAACATTTGGCAGAGCTGCATCAGAAGTAGGCATATATGGAGAGCCAACAACAGAAAGCAGTCCAAATGAAAACAATATAAAAGTGACATTTTCAGTTGTAACTGCATAAAGTATGAACAAAACAGTCATTCCTGACAAAAACTCTGAAATTGCTATTATTTTTTTTCTATCGAATCTATCAGCTAAATAACCTCCAAAACTTCCAAGCAAAAATAATGGTGCACTTTGAACTACTAATACTAGAGAGGTAATAAATGGGTTTTCAGTCAACTCATAAATTATTCCCAAGAGGGGCACAGTCAATAACCAGTCACCACCAAGAGTGATTAATCGTGCAGCAAAAAGTTTACGAAAATTCTGGTTTTGAGTTAGTAATACTTTATATTTTTGAAAGTTTTCCATTAGCATTTCAACTGTAACTGAAATAAGAAATAACTAGTATACTTTAACAATAATGAAAACAGCACTTGTAACTGGTGGAACAAGAGGAATAGGGCTTTCTACAGCTCAAAAATTTATTAATCAAGGCTGGAACGTTTACATCACATCCAGAAAACAAGAGAATTTAGAAGTGGTACTTTCTGAAAATTCACAATTAAAGGGTTTTGTTGCCAGGGCTGACGACCTTGCTGCTGCAACTGAGACTTGTGAAAAAATTATAAATGAGACAGGTTCACTAGATGTCTTAATAAACAATGCGGGCACAAACCCTTCAGGGGGTAGCTTGTTGGATGTTGATTTATCAGCTGTTCAAAAAACATGGGATGTAAACCTGATGGGTCCTTTAATGTGGACTAGAGAAGCAGTAAAATCCGGATTAAAAGAATCAGTATTGAATGTTTGTTCTGTCGGCGGGATTAAACCATCTCACTACATGGGTGCTTATAACATCTCAAAAGCTGGGTTGATTTATATGACAAAACAATTGGCAATGGAACTTGCTCCTGACATAAGGGTAAACGGAATAGCTCCCGCAGTAGTAAAAACTAAATTATCGGAGATGCTCTGGGCAGGAGATGAACAGGGAAGTGCAGATCTCCACGCTCTTAAAAAACTAGGTGAACCTAAAGATATCGCAAGTTTAATTTATTTTCTTTCTAGTGAAGATGCATCATGGATTACTGGTGAAGTGGTAACAATTGACGGTGGCTTTCTTCTTTGATTAGCTAATAAAGAACTTGGCTAATTCGTTATACAGCGGTATCCCAAAAATTATATTAAATGGAAAAGTTACACCTAAACTTAACCCAAGGTAGATTGCAGGATTTGCATTTGGTATAGCGTCTTTAACAACTGCTGGTACTGCAATATAGCTTGCACTTGCAGTTAACACCATTAAAAGAGTTGAATTACCAACTGAAAGATTAAAATTTATAGCAGCGAATAGTGCCAATAGCGACCCAACAACTGGAGTAACAAGCGCGAAAATTATCAAGTTTTTGCTTTTACCAGTTAATTCACCTATTCGCCTTGCAACTCTTGTTCCCATAACAAATAAAAAAACAAATAAAACATATTCAAATATAGTTTTAGTTAGTAACTCTGTTGGTAATCCAGAATTTAAATTCAAAAAATATCCAATAAATAATGATGAAACTAAAACTATATTTGGTATTTCCATAAATGCAGTTTTTATGGTTTCAATGTTATTTTTGTTTGTGGCACTTTTGCGAGTTACAAAATACAATGCCATAAAAATAGCCGGAAATTCCATGACTACAAGGACAGCTGACATAAAATCATCAAAATTTTGATTACTTGTTGATAAATAAGTTAATGCGGTGACATATGTTACCGCACTTACAGATCCATAGGTTCCTGATAATGCTGCTGCATCGTCTGTGTTGAGTATGTTTTTAAGATACAAATATGAAATTAAGGGAATAAGTATTGCGAAGAATGTTCCTAGTGATAAAACGCTTATTACTTCATCTGTAAAACCATTATTTTGCAAACTTTGCCCACCTTTTAGGCCCAAAGCAAAAAGTAAGTAATATCCCAAAAATTTTGATAATAAATCAGGAAACAAAACTTTAAAAACTAAACCAACTGCAATACCTAACAAAAATAAAATTAATGCGGGATTGAATAAGGATTCCATTCAAGTAAAAATGATAGTAAATAAATAAATTATTATGAGCTATTTATAATTATTTTACTTTTCTTACGATCTCTTCAACTCTATTGATATCAACTTTTTTAGAAACAATGTTATCAAATTTAAAGCTTGTTCCAACTATTAAGATATCTGCTAAGTCTTGATATGACCCTACATTTGTAGCATTCACTCCTGAACCAATTGCAAGTTTACCTTCAGGAACTATGTTTCTTACCTTTTCCAAGTCGTCCATGTTAATTTCATGACCAGTACCATCACCAGTAACAATAACAACATCTGCACCTGCTCTATCTATCAATTCTTTAGCATGATTCTCAATCTTTGAACCTGGAGCAGGTACTGCGTGTTTAACAAATACATCTGCATAAATTTCGACTACATTGTTTAGAGTTGATTTAAATTGATTAATTTCATATGATTTTCCCTCAATAATGCCCTGGTCTGTGAACATAGTATTGTTAAGCACATTAATTCTGACAAAATTAGATTTAGTCGC
>CACAQC010000012.1:0-22578 GCA_902534495.1 uncultured Candidatus Actinomarina sp.
ATGTCATCAACTAAAGCACAGCAAACTTATTATGGTGATTTAGCCGAACACAGAGCTCCGGAAGGAAAAAAAGTAAGATTAAGATATAAAGGTGAGCTAGATAGAACCGTCCAGTCAATTTTAGGCGGAATGAGATCTGCTTGTTCTTATGTTGGTGCTAAAAAACTAAAAGATTTACCAAAAAGCACAACATTTATCAGAGTAACTCAAACAACTAATGAGATTTTTACAGGAAGTGAGAATATTTGAATATAACTGTTTACTCAAAAGATAATTGTATTTGGTGCGATCGTGCTAAAAATCTTCTTAATTCAGTAAATTTTGAATTTGATGAAATTGATTTATCAAACGACGAAGAAAGACAAGAATTTTATAAAAGAGTAGGTGAAGGAGTCAGTACTGTACCACAAATATATATAGACAATATAAGAATTGGAGGATATCCAAATTTAGTAACTTGGTTTGAGGAAAATGGCTTCTAACGGATCATCAAAAACTGTTTTTTTAGCTTTTTCTGTAAATTTTTTTATTGCTGGTATTAAAACAGTAATTGCAATCTTAACATCTTCCTCTGCAATGTTTTCAGAGGCTGTACATTCATATGTTGATTCCGGAAATCAATTTTTATTGTGGTTTGGTATAAAGCAGTCAAAAAAACCAAATAAAATGATTTACCCCTTAGGAAGAGGAAAAGAGGAATATTTTTGGACTCTAGTCGTTGCGGTACTAATTTTCACTATTGGAGGTCTTGTTTCATTAGAACATGGTATTGAAGCTCTTTCTCATCCTAAAGAATTAAAAAATTTATATATTTCAATTATTGTTTTGTCGGTATCAATAATTTTAGAACTTTATGTCTTATATAAAGCTGTAAAAGAATTGCGAAGCAAAGCATTAGATAAAAATTTGTCTGTTTTCAAAATGCTTAAAACATCAACAGATGGACCATTAATTGCAATAGTTGTAGAAGATTTTGCTGCAACTTTAGGATTAGGTATTGCACTCTTTGGCTCAATATTTGCAAACATTACTGGCAATCCAATTTATGATGCCATAAGTTCTATAATGATTGGTATTTTGCTTATGGTTTCTGGATTGTTTTTAGGCTACGAAATGAAACATCTAATTACTGGAGAGACAATCAATCAACAAACAAAAGATGGATTAACCGAATTAATTAAGAAAACCGACTCGATTAAAAGTATAGAGTCTTTAAGGATTGTGTCTATCGGTGCAAACAGCTACCTAGCATTATGCAAAGTTGATTATGTTGATACTACTTCTGATATTGAGATGATTGAAGTGAACAATAAAATAAGAGATGAAATATCGAAGAATTTTAAAGAAATAACAGAAATTTACTTTAATCCAGCCTGATTTAAAATAAAGTATGGAAATAAATATAGATAATTTGAGTAAAGAAGTTTATGAAATAACTCAAAATTGTGGAACGGAACCGCCTTTTTCCGGAAAGCTATTAAATGAAAAAAGAAAAGGAACGTATTTATGCATTGTTTGCAAAGAAGAACTTTTTAATTCAAATACGAAATTTGAGTCTGGTTCTGGATGGCCGAGTTTTTTTGCATCTATTGAAAATAAAATCATACGTAAAGAAGATCGTTCTTTCGGAATGATAAGAACTGAAATTACCTGCCGTGCATGTAATGCACATTTAGGACACGTCTTTCCAGATGGTCCACAACCAACTGGTGAAAGATATTGTGTAAATTCTTTGAGCATGGATTTTACTGCTGATGAATAAAGTTTTCATTGACCAAGAATGTAACTTATGTACATCTTATGGAAATTGGATATCAGAAAAAAATAAAAATTTAGATATTAGCTACCAAAATGATCTGTCACCGGAAGAAATAAAACTTGACACTTTGGTATATGAAAAGAACGGATTTAGATTCTATTATTCAGATGCAGTTCTCAATTCTATAATTGACTTAGGCGGTATTTACACTATATTTCGAGTATTTAAAATTTTTCCAAAAACAATTAGAGATTATGTTTACAAAATTGTTTCTAAATTTCGAAACAGATTTTGATAGAAAAAATAAAAAAAATCATTGAACACAAATTATTTAAAACTTTTATTCTTTTTTCAATATTTAGGGCTATCTATGGAGCCATTGTACTTATTGTTTCCTATTATTTAACAACGTCTTACGAAGATGGTCTAATGTTTACGATATTATTTTTAATAATAAGTATTGTGTTATCTCGAATTGTTTTTAAGAGGATAAAACCTAAATTCAATCTCTAAAATTTCCAAAATTAATAGGTATATCAAGATTAGAATTTTTAAGAAATTGAATAATCTCTTGTAGTTCGTCTCTTTTTTTAGCTGAAATTCTGATAGATAGGTTTTGATATGTACATTGTACTTTTTTGTATTCTTTCTTAATTAAACTTATTATTTGCTTTGATTCGTCCTGTACTATCCCAGACTTTAAATTGTAAAAATGTTTAATTTCAGATGGTGTTTTTTCAATTTTGACATCTGACAAAAATTTAATAGATACATTCCTTTTTACGAATTTTTCTTTTAAAACTTGTTCTGCAGCGTTAAGTCTTTCTTCTGTCGAACTTTTTAATACTATCGTTTTTTCATTGAATGCAATACTTGTACCAGTATCTCTAAAATCGTATCTATTAGCAATTTCTCGATAAGCTTGATCTACAGCATTTGTAATTTCTTGATTATTAAATTCAGATGTTATATCAAAAGTTGGCATATTATTAATTTAAAATTTTGTTACCTAAGTATATCCCAATACATAGAGCGATTACTGACAGAAATAAAGAAAAAACTATATAGAGAATGGTGTTCAAATTACTTGTATTCTGTAATTGCACAACATCAAATGAAAATTGGGAAAATGTTGTAAATCCTCCAAGAACACCGGTGAGTACAAAAACATTAATTATTGAAGTCTTGCTTTGTAAAATTACAAAAAATAATCCAAATAAAAAAGATCCAAATATATTTACAAACAGAGTACTTGCTTGTGAGTAATTCAAGTGTTGAGTATAAATATTTACAATATATCGAATACCACTCCCTAAACCACCACCAATAAATACTAAAATTAACTTATTTAACACTAGCTTGTCGAATTGCTTCAAACATAACTATGCCTACAGAATTTGCAAGGTTTAAACTCCTTGATTTTTCTTTCATTGGAATAGTCAGATTTTCATACTTTTTTCTTATATTATCTGGAAGACCAACGGATTCAGGACCAAAAAGTAAATAATCATAATCATTCAATTCTTCATTCCAGTATGCTTTACTTCCCTTTGAGGTAAGACATACTATTGATTTTTTTTTGTTATTTTTAGTAAATTCATTCCAACTTTCATAATTGTTGACGAATGCTAAGTCATGATAATCGAGACCAGCTCTACGTATTTTATTTTCCTGCATATTAAATCCAAATGGTTTAATAAAATTTACTGGAATGCCAGAATTTGCTGATAATCGTATGATTGCCCCAACATTTCCTGCTATTTCAGGTTGATATATGACAATTTCCATTATCTAATTATATTCTTATTTAAGTTGCTTGAGATATGTAATATATTTATGTGAAAGAAATATTTAAATTGTTTTTTCCTAGTATCAGTTCTTTTAAATCAGTTTTTAATGAAGCTGAGAACACCTCTATTTCAAGAGAAAGATTTATCGATTTCATTAAAACTTCAGGATTATTTATGTTGATTATCAATTCATTCATCTTTTTATTTGTAACAAATTCTGGTGGTGAATATATAATTTCTAATTTATCAACTACTTCTCAAACATTTATGACAATTTCATGGTTTACAATCGGTATGTCGTTATTTATATTTTCTATGGGGTTCAGTAATCTAATTGCATGGTATTCAAATGTTGGTAGGGATGGAAGTCAATGGAATTATTTAGTTGATAGAATTAATGCCTTGGTTGGTCCTGTCCTGGTTTGGATAATAGCTATAACGACCACATTAAATATTCTTTTAAATCAAAATAAGATTCCAGATTTCCTTACAACATTTGAAGACGGTGTGATTTCATCTGTTGAGTTTTCTTTATGGCCTTTATGGATGGTTTCTATATATTTAGTGATGGTAATGTTTGCACCATTTACTATCTACATTCATAAAAAATATCCATATTTAAGCATTACAACTTTTATAACATTACTAATGCTCATAGACTTCCTTAATTTTCCAATTAATTTTGCGTATATAAAAGTGTTAAATTATTTATTTTTCTGGTTAACCATACATCAGATTGGCTATTTCTTTGCTGATGGTAAATTACAACTAATTAAAAATAGTATTTTTCCAATAATTGCAATCTTTTCCTATGGTTATTTGTACTATCAACTGTCTATAAATAAAACATTTCTATCGTTTTCAAATTATAGACTCTCTGAGATGAATAACGAAGATCCTCCTACAGCCTTTTACTTTATTGCTTCAATTGGACTATTAAGCCTTTTATTTAGTTTTAAAAACATCATTGAAAAGTTCTTAAATAAAACTTATCTATGGAAAATATTCTCATTGTTGCATTCAAATATTTATACCTTATATTTATGGCATTCTATGGTTGTTCTATCTATATATTTGTTTGGCCTTCCTATTTATATCGGTTTACTGTATCTAACAATTGCAACATTAATATTTGGCAACTATGAAAGATCGATATTTAGATTATCTTCTAATCTTTTAAAAAGAGTTAATCCATTACAGCCATGGCCTTCTCCAATCAAGGCTAGATTCTCCATGGGTAATTTTAGCCTTGCATGGGTTGCTGCTTTGTTGGTCTTGCTAGGAATTATTCATCTAACACTAGGAGGTATTGGTCAAAATGGTTTTTTCAATTTGCGTGAATTTTATTTTATGAGAAGCAATACATTTGAAGGTATGGGAAGAATCATTACTGGCATACTTTTATTAAATGTTACAGTTCGTGGTTTATCGTATAAAAAAAGGATTCTTTTTCTATCTATAATATTTACATTACTATCACTGTACAGCAGGATTATTATTGAAGAAAATATTACTTATTTTGAATATGGTTTCAACTTATTTTTAACTTTATTCTTTGTAAGTTTATTGTTTCCAAAACGTAACTATCAACCAGATTATAAGGTCAAATAGTTGTGAATTTACCAAAAGGCGAAACTAGACAGGAGCTGTTAAATCGAGCTTTTATATATATAGTTTTAATTTCAATTTCAGTTCTTATATTTATTAGGGTAAAGTCTCTGATTTTTGATTTATTTGTAGCAGTAGTTCTTTCTGCTCTTGCTGAACCGGTTGTATATAGATTATCAAAAAAGGTAGGAAGAAGATTAGCAGCTTTGATTTCAGTTGCAGTCATTCTTTTGGTTATTGGTGCTGCTTTCTTTTCAATTATCCCAATAATGGTTCAAGAAATTTATTTTTTGTCTTCACAAATCCCAGCCTATTTTGATAATTTTATTGGGTGGTTGAACGTTGAAGGTTTTTCTGTTTCAATTCAAGCAACGGATTTAGAAACACAGTTTGATACACTCATTAAAGATTATGGTAGCTCTGTAGGTTCTAGTGTCGTTTTCGCTGGCCAAGGATTATTGAGAACTTTAGGACATATTTTCATAATTTTCTTTTTTACATATTACTTAATAAGTGAAGGTGATGGATGGAGAGTAAAGCTCAAAGAATCGTTACCAAATAACATATCCACATCAATTGATCAGGTATGGACAATCGGAGTATCTAAAGCAGGCGGATTCATTGTTGCTAAATTCATATTGGGTGTTTTGGCGAGTATTGTTTTATCGGTTGCTTTTTTATTAATTGGTTTACCATCTCCAATTGCACTGGGTGTCTCTGCAGGTATTTTGTCACAATTGATTCCAGTTGTCGGTACTTTTTTAGGCGGTCTTGTACCTTTCATTGCCTCAATATCCCTTGGAACCACAACTATAATTTCAACTATTTTAGTTTTATCTATATATCAAGTTATTGAAAACTACTTTATTAGTCCTAGAGTCACGAAATCTACTATGGAAATACATCCTGCCATAGCAGTATTTTCAACGCTGTTTGGAGCATATACATTAGGTGGAGTTGGTGCAATCTTAGCCTTACCTGTAGCTGCTACTGTACAGGGTGTTATTGGCACTATTATTTCTAACAGAAAGTAAATAACAAAATGTTTAACCTTCCCGTTTCAGCAATTAAAGCTCTAGATAGCCTTCTTGCACATATACAAGAAGAGACAGTTGCACCAATTGAAGACTCAATTAAAGGTGCGCGTAAAAATTTCAAAGCTGGAAATTATTTAGCCATAGCTACTTTATTTATACTTTCAGGTACTTCTATTGTTTTATCACAAATGTTTGATGGTCAGTATTTTATACAATCTCTAATTTATTTTTCTTTCGCATTACTATCGTTAGTAATTTTCGGATTAATTGTATGGAGAATATTAAAATGAGCGAATTTTCAGAAAACTATAAAAACTTAAAAGATCAAATATCTGATAATGATTCTAAAGTAATTCCTTATTTAATATTTGGTATCGTAATTGGAAGAATATTCGAAAAAATTGTACGTACAAAAAAAAGAATTTTTAAAAAAAGAAGATGAGTAAAAGAACGCAAAAAATTATCGTTATTGTTGTCTCAAGTGCAATGGTTATAACTCTGTTGCTTCCCTTATTATCAGCAATATAAATTGAATCTAGACAACGAATTAATCATTGTAAAAACTGATAATAATAAATATTTAGCTGTTATTGATATTTCAAAAGAATTTATAACAAATGAAGGTAAATTTTATTTCAAAGACATTAAGACTATTCCAAGTATTGTAACATCTTCAACTGGCCAAAAATTTAAAATTTACAGACCAACATTTAAAGAATTTATATTACTTATGAAGAGAGGTCCTCAAATTATATATCCAAAAGATATTTCACAAATCGTTATTGAAGCTAATATATCCTCTTTTAGTAAAGTTTTGGAAATTGGTACTGGTTCAGGAGCTCTAACTTTATATCTACTAAATATTTTAAATGGATCTGGTTCCTTAACTACTCTTGATATCAGCAAGACAAACCAGAGAAGAGCGAAGAAAACAATAGAACGATATTTATCAACACAAGAAATGAATAAAAATTTCAGTTTAAAATTTATTAACCAAGAGCTCAATAAATTTAATTTTTCTGATTACGTCAATGAAATAGATACTGTTATTACTGATGTTCCCGAACCTTGGGAATTTTTTGATAAAAATATCATTGACTCCGATCTATTTTGGGTTTCTTATTTACCATCAATTACTCAAGTTATAAAAATGAAGGAGTGTTTGGAGTTAAATAAATTTGAAGACATAGAAGTTAAAGAGGTAATTTTAAGAGATTGGTATTTAAATAAAAAAATTGCAAGGCCTAATAATAAATTGATATCTCATACAGGATTTTTGTTGTCAGCTAGATATATAAAGTTTGATTAGGGCTCAATCATAATGCACTCGCCAGGGCATTCTTCAGCAGATTCTATAACTGCATCTTCTTGACCCTTAGGTACATTTGCTAAACCTTCTGCTCCTCCTACATTTCCGTGTTCTTCAGAAAATATTTTCTCACCTTCTTTAACGTAGAATAGGCCATCATCTAGACCTACAAATACATCAGGAGCTATTTCTTCACAGAGGCCGTCACCTGTGCATAAATCTTGATCTATCCAAACTTTCATAATGTATATATTACAATAATGATGACTTATATAAATTTAATTCTGAGTATTTTTATTATGCAGATTTTAATTAAGTTGTAAAAAGTTATGAAAAATGTATTAAAAAGATTAATTGAATTAATTAATTTATTTGGAGATGATACAAAAATATCGACAAACAAAATAAAAGATTCAATTCCTGATTACCGTGACTTAAATGAACAAGCTTTTAGAAGAGCTTTTGAAAGAGATAAGTCGTTGTTAAGATCTTTTGGATATTTAATTGAATACTCTAACGATAAATGGTCTCATGATGAATCAGGATACACAATGGGTGGTTCATATGTTTTTAACAATATCAAAAAGAATGAAGATATTAATGTTAATAATTTTGTTAACACGTACTTATTACTAAAAAACAATATTTCTCTTCAAGGAAACAATGATAAAAAAACAGAAATTATTTCTAACATAACTAAAGCAATAAATGAAAAAAGAAGATTGGGTTTTGACTATTTATCAAAATATAGAAAAGTAAAACCTCAAGGTTTGAGATTTTTTAATGGAACTTGGTATTTAGGTGCTATTGAATCGAAAAAATTTAAAACATTCAAGCTTGATTACATAGAAAATTTAAAATTAGGTAACAAATCAAATTTGTTTACAACTGAATATAAAAATATGATTTTCTCATGGGAAGACTCAGACGAAGTGATGTCGATTGAAATTAATATCCCAGACAATCTCTATCAAGTAAATAAAAATATTTTTTCTCATAAACTTGCAAGAAGTGATAAGAAGGATTTGAAATCAATAAAGACAAATGACACATATGGTTTATTTAAATTTTTACTACTTTGTGATGGTTCTTATAAAATTAAAAGATTTCATAATGCTCGTTTACTAAAGGATTTAATTGATGTCAAAAAAAATTGACTTTAACTTTCTTCATAATTTTCTTCAATTTATACAAGCTAAAAATAAATGGAAAATTTCTGAAATACTAGATAATTTGGATATATCATTTAAAGAATTAATTTACATTCTTGACATAGTTTCTCAAATATACGTTGATTTCGATGATATTTTTATTGATTATGAAATAAATGAAGATACAGAAGAAATTAATTTTTTGTTTAATGATTCTGTCTATGAACTATTATCTATAAATGATTCTGAATTATTTAATCTATATTACCTTTTAACTATTGAAGCAAATTTTCTTACTTTAAAAGACTCAAATAAAGAAATAATGGAATTTTATAATATTCTTTCAAAATATTTTAATATTGACGGTCTGTTTGCATCTGATGATAACTCAGAAAGCTTTTCTTTTGAAGAGATAAAAACAATTGAATATATAAAGCTTGGAAAAACAGAAAGTCAGACATACTCTGTAAAACCGATAGCTTTAAAATTAAATCAAGATGGAAAAATATTAGAAGCTTTAGATATAGATGAAAACTCTATAAAAACATTTCTTATTAATCGTATTGTTGGCATTAACAAAGAAGAAAATACTAAACCTAAACTATCAACTCAATCGACCTTAAAGGTCAAATATAAAGTACATGATATTAATTTTTTAAAAACCTTAGACGGCTCTACATTTAAAGTAAATAATGACAATTTAGAAATGAAATTCTATTCCTTTGAAAATGCATTAGATTTTTCATTAAAAAACATACAATACATTAATGCAATAACTCCACTTAAACTTGTTGATGAAATTAAAATAAGGCAAAGCAATCTTTTGGAGAATTTGAATGAGTTTTATTGAATTAATTATAATTGTATTGCTAGCTCTTGGTTTACTTGATAAATCTAAAGTTTCAAAAGCAATTAAATTTCTTTCAAATGATAATTCTTCAAATAGAGAAATTATTGGTGATGACTCTATTGAAGAAAAATGGGTTTGGATAGAAGAGGAGTGAAGTGGAGCAAAAACCATTTTTTGATCATTTTAAAGAACTAAATCAAAGAATTATTTTATCAATATTTGTTCTTGTTTCTGCTTTTGTACTTTTTTATATTAACTACACAGATATATACAATTTACTCACAAATCCATTAGTAGAAGCAGGATACACAAAAGCGGATTTAGTAGCTTTTACTATTTATGAAGGATTTCAAGTCAAAATCTCCAACACACTACTCGTATCTTTTATTGGAACATTTCCTATTACTTTCTTAATAATTGCAAATTTTGTAAAACCAGCAGTAAATAATCTCAAATCTAGTACTTATGTAATTTATTTAATTTCTTTTCTATTTCTTTTTTACAGCGGTTTATTTGTTGCTTATCAAACTTTTCCAGTCGGTATTAAATTTTTATTACAATTTAATGAATCAGAAATTATATTAAGAACTCAAAATTATTTTCAGTTAGTTTCAAGGATATCTTTAATTTTTGGAATTTCTTTTCAAACACCTCTAGTAATTTATTTTTTAATTAAAAAAAACATCATAAAGCTATCGCTTTTCACAAATAACAGAAAAGAAGTGTTTATTTTTGTATTGATTTTTTCAGCTATTTTAACACCAACAGGCGACCCAATAACACTATTTATATTTACAATACCGCTGTATCTTTTAATTGAATTAGTTGTTTATTTAAATAGCAGAAATTAGTCAAATGTTAGTTTTAGATCAATTTCAAATTGATGCAATCTCAGATATAAAAAGTAATAACAATGTGCTAGTTGTAGCACCTACTGGTTCTGGAAAGACTCTTATTGCCGAGAAATCTATAGACTATTATTTAAAAAAAAATAAAAATATTTTTTATACAACACCAATAAAAGCATTATCCAATCAAAAATATAATGATTTTAAAAAAGCAGGAGTTGATGTAGGCCTTTTGACTGGTGATAGAACTATAGACAAAAACAAAGATCTAGTTATTGCAACAACTGAAATACTGAGAAATATGATTTTCAGTAAAGATCAAAAACTAAAAAATACAGGGTTAATTATCTTAGATGAAGTACATTATCTAGGTGATTCTGAAAGAGGCACAACATGGGAAGAGATTCTAATTCACGCTGATTTAGATATTAAATTTTTATGCTTATCGGCAACTGTTAAAAATAAAAATGAGTTTTTAGAATGGATTGTTTCTTTAAGAGGCCCTACATCTTTGATTGAAAACAATCAAAGACCAGTCCCATTAGAGATTTCTTTAGTTACTTCAAATAAGGTGTCGAATAATATTAAAATTTTAAAATCAACAAATAAGAAAAAAAATAATAACAATTCTAAATTATCAAAAATAACCCAAAATAGTAAAAAGCCTAATTTAGATGAACAGGTCAATTATCTTGTAGATAAAAGTTTAACCCCGTGTATATTTTTTTATTTTTCAAAAGAAAGAGTAGAGTCCAAAGCTAGACAATTGGCAAATAAACGAAAAGTTGTTGATGAACATAAAATAATTAGAGATAAATTTCATGAAATATTTGATGACCTCGATGTATTAGATCATAGTTTATTAAATCTAGATGAACATTTATGGATGTGGTCTAGGGGAGTCGCATTTCATCATGCTGGATTAGCGCCTATTGTAAAAGAATTTATTGAATTTTTATTTCTAAATAAGTATATAAATTTTTTATTTGCGACTGAGACATTAGCACTAGGAATCAATATGCCAGCAAAGTCAATTTATTTAGATAGATTAAATAAATATGATGGAATAAAAACAAGATTAATATCTCAATCAGAGTTTCTACAGCTAACCGGAAGAGCGGGCAGAAGAGGAATCGACGATAAGGGTTATGCTTTTTTATCGTTTGATAAAAATATTAATCCAGAATGGTACTCTAATTTGTTTTCTTTGGAATCAAGCATTTTGAATTCTGCTTTTTCTATAAATTATTCTTCGATACTCAATTTGCTAAATATTTACTCTAGAGAGGAATCTATTGAACTTTTAAATAAAAGTTTTTTTGCATTTCAGAATTCATTCAAAATTAGAAGTCTTAAAAATGCATTTAATTCGAAATTACAAGTGCTTAAAGATTTAAATTTTATAGATTCACATATGGGCGAAACTCTTATTGAAACTCACAGAGATCAATTAATTCCATCGATATATTTGTATGAAAAAATAAAGACATTAAAAACATTTGAATTCTATCTTATGTTTGTTTCATCTGGAGTATCATCAAATATTTATGATGTCCCTTTAAATGATAAGTTTGAAGAACTTTTGAGTAATTTTGAATCAAGTTTGGAAATTTTAAACAAATTAGAAAATAAAAATAATGTTAAAAAATTTACAAGTATAAATTTATCTTGGTTCAGTATATTTTATGAATTTTATAAAACTAACAATATTGAATATGTGGTTACTAAATTCAATATCAATATTGGAGATTTTATAAAGGCTGCTAAAGAAGGTTCTGAATTATCTAAGAAACTTTTTAATATCTATCAAGACCCAGAGTTTGATGCAATATATAATATGTTTGACAATAAGCTAATTCAAAAATCTATGTCATGAAAACTATAGTCATAATTCATAATTTAAATTCAAGAGGTAAAAATATTAATGAAGATTACATCAGAGAATTACTAAACAAAAAAGGAATGAAGTTTCATTATTTTCAAACAAAACAAATCTCTGATGTAGATGAAATAATAAAAAAATACAATAATCCATCAGAATTTCAATATTGTTCTATTGGCGGTGATGGTTCATTAAATGCTTTAGTTAACTCACTAATGAAAAACAATATAATTTTGCCTGAAGTTTCTTGTTTACCAGGTGGAAGCGGTTCTGATTTCATTAGAACCTTCGCATTGCCACAAAATATTGAACAGGCGGTAGAACATTTAGATTATGATAATTTTTATGAGGTCGATGTTGGTCTTGTTAAAAATAAGACAGATGCTAAATATTTCATTAATGTACTGAATATAGGATTCTTAGCTAGCACTGTTGAGGTAAGTGAAAAGTTTCCAAATTTATTTAGGGCATTCAGATATCCTTTGAGTTTTTGGATAAAGATTATTACTGCTCGGGCAAAAGAGATGTCTATTTCGAATGAAAAATATGAATTTACAGGAATGGCATTCAATATTTGTGTTTGTAATGCGCAATATTTTGGAGGGGGATGGAATATATCTCCAAAATCGAGTTTGCAAGATGGTTTGTTTAATATTCAGGTATTTGCAGTAACCAAAATTAAAGCAATGCAAATATTTTTTCTTGCTAAAAAAGGATTGCATTTGAAGGAATCATCAGTCAAATTAAAAAGATTGAGCCAATTAACTGTGAATTCAAGAGATCCAATCGAAATCGATGGTGATTTTTTTGGGTACGGTCCTGCAGATATATTTATCAAAAAACGTGCTATACGATTTAAAATTTAGTAATATTTAATCAGCAAATAGGAGACAATTATGGCTAAAAAAAATCAAGAAGAACTTGATGAGCCTACGTTAGAAGATTTAGAAGAAGAAGAAGATTCAGATGATATTGAACCTCCAGCTGAGGAGGAAGAAAAAGAGGAAGTTGAAACTGAATCTTTAGAAGCAAGAGTAGAAACTGAAAAAAAATCAGTGGATGATGCTGATGAAGCTGAGGGTTCTTTTATGTCTGTAGATGCTGCTGAAAAAAGAAATGTTAAAAAGTCTGATTTGAAATTAGATGATGTAGTTCAAGACATACAAGCAGACGAATTCACATGTACTGTTTGCTTTCTTGTTTTAAGAAATACCGCATTAGCTAAACCAAGAGCTAAAGTTTGTGTAGATTGTGTATAGCCATTCTGATTTTGGAAAATCATTTAAATTAGTTACCACCGAAGAGCCAGACAAAGAAATTAAAGATAAATTTTTTAATGATTTGTCATCAATAGATAAACAATTAATTGAGTATTACAAATCGATAAATGCTTCTGATGAAAAATATTTTAATTTATATTTAGAGGATAACCTCATAGGATACTCGAGAATAATTTTTCAACTAGAATATGCAGTGTTATCAGAAATTTATGTTTTGAATGATTACAGAGAATTAGGACTAGGTACTTTTATGCTAAATTCAATTAGGTCATATTTAGATGAGTTAAATATTAATCTGAGAACAATAACACTCCCAAGTGATAGAACTGCAAAAAACTTTTATGAAGCAAACGGAATAACAGCACGTATTTTGCTTATGGAGGAAAAGCGTGATAAAACTCGCTACAGATCTTGATGGAACTATCTACAAAGGTAACAAATTAATAGAAGGCGTAAAAGATAGTTATGAAAATTTAATAGATAATGATGTAGAAATTTATTTTATAACTAATAATAGCTCACAGACCCCGTATGAAATAAAAGAAAAATTAGAAACCTTACTTCAATCTGAAATTGATATAAACAAAATTATAACTCCATTAAACGTGCTTAAGAAAATGTTTTTAAATCAAACAACAAATATATATGTGTATGGTTCTTCTAATTTAAAACAGTTTGTAGAAAGTATAAATCTTTGTCTTACAAATATAGATCAAGCGGATTTAATTTTGATTGGAAGGAAATCTGAATTAGATCTAACAGAAATTGAATTAATCAAAAGTTCAATTAAGAATGGAAAACAAGTTCTGTGTTTAAATAAGGATTTATCTTTTCCATCTGAGGATGAAGAGTTGCCTGGAAATGGTGCTGTTGTCAAAATGATTGAAGATGATTTGGAAATAACTATAACTTCATTAGGAAAACCAGATCTACATTTTATAAAATACTGCAGTGATCACAATTACAATTTTGATTATGTAATTGGTGACAGAGTTGATACAGATATATTTTTTGGTAAACAAATCAATGCTATTACAATACTCGTAGAAACTGGGGTTAAAAATTTTGAATCTACTAAATTAGCAGATATTAAATTAAAATCTTTTTCAGAAGTTGTTTCTTTTATATCTTGATAGCTTCATTATCAAATATCCTAAAATAAAACCACCAATATGTGCCTCCCAAGATATATTACTTGATCCAATAGCTATGAATATTTGTGAAATAAACCAAAAATACATAAATGTCCTGGCTTTGATTGTTGTAGGAAATAAAATTCCAAATGGAACAAGTACTAGCAATTTTGCATTTGGAAATAAGTAAACGTATGCTCCCAAAATTCCAGATACAATTCCTGAAGCTCCAACTACAGGAATAAGACTATCAAAATTTATAATTGTGTGTACGCCTATGCTTAAAAAGGCAATGAAAAGTAAAAATATAAAAAATTTAATTTTTCCTAATTTATCTTCAACATTATTTCCGAATATCCAAAAACTCCATAAATTACCAAGTATGTGAACAAAATTAGCATGAAAAAAATTAGAAAATAAAATACTTGTGTATAAATTTTTATTAGGAAATACTAAATCACTTCCTAATAAACTACAATCGTTTCCATAAAATTGAGTTCCTGATATTGGTGTATTATGAAATAATTCACATGGTATTGCTGCAAATTCATAAAAAAAATTGAATAGTTCATTACTCGTTTTCGGCTGTATTAAGAAATAAACAAGTGCAACTATAATAATGAATGCTCTAGATACTATTGGAGTATTTTTAGCTGGATTTATATCTGAAATAGGAATCATTTAATGAACATTATAAGTAGCGTGTAAGATAAATATATGAAAAAAATTTCTATAATTACATCAAAAAAATATTTGAAATCAAAAAATTATGAATCTCTTATTGAAATTTTGAAATCAAATGATATTGAATATGAAATTGTTAATATTGACGAAAATACAGATTTAAAGATTACTAATTCAAATCTAATCCTAAGCGTTGGTGGTGATGGAACAGCACTAAGGGCAATGAAAATTGCTTGGCTTTCAAATCTGCCTGTACTAAATATTGGATCTGGAAGGATTGGTTATTTGGTAAATTCTTTAAACGATATTGATTTTAATAAAATTATTAAAGATAAAAATCTTGATAACAATAAAAAACGAACTCCAATAATCCAAAATCAAAACGAAAAATTACCAGCTTTTAATGAAATTGTAATTATTAAAAATTCTCCTACGAGAATTTTGGATTTTGAACTAGAAGTATACAATCAAAAAGTTAAATTAAGAGCTGATGGAATCATTATTTCAACTTCTCTTGGGTCTACAGCTTATAATTATTCAGCAGGTGGTCCTATAGTTCAAACAAGTATAGAAAGTATCATTATTACTCCAATATCTCCATTTACTAAATTTCCCAGATCTATAGTTGTCGACAGCAGTTCTGAACTGAAAATAAATATTTCCAAAAACCAACACTATTCAATTCAATTTGATGGTGTTGAAGAATATCTAAGTGATACTAAATCTGATGAAAATTTTAATTATAAGTTGTCTTCTCGAAGTCTTAGAGTATTTGAAGAACTTGATATTCCAAAATTAGATTTATTTCTAAATCAAATACTTAGATAATTCTTTAATTTAAAAATAAACGTGTTATTATTTTCACGTGACCAAATACATATTTGTCACTGGCGGTGTAGTCTCTGGTCTTGGTAAAGGGATTACTTCTGCATCTCTTGGAAACCTGCTCAAATCTAGAGGCCTATCTGTCGTTAACCAAAAGTTAGATCCATACATTAATGTCGACCCTGACACTATGAATCCATTTCAGCATGGTGAAGTGTTTGTAACTGAGGATGGTGCCACAACCGATTTAGATCTTGGCCATTATGAGAGATTTACTGGAGTGAATTTAAGAAAGGATGCAAACGTAACTACTGGAAGCATTTATAGAAAAGTCATTGAGCGTGAAAGAAAAGGTGATTATCTTGGAGCAACTGTTCAAGTAATACCACATATCACTGATGAAATTAAAAGAAGAATTAAAGGCGTATCAAATGAAGTAGATGTTCAAATTACAGAAATTGGTGGAACTGTTGGAGATATTGAAATATTGCCATTTTTAGAAGCAGCGAGACAAATTAGAAAAGAGTTTGGTTCAGAAAATGTTATGTTTGTTCACGTTACATTAGTCCCATTCATTGGTCCAAGTACTGAATTAAAAACAAAACCTACTCAGCATTCTGTTTCAATGTTGAGAAGTTATGGAATAAGTCCAGATTTGATAGTTTTAAGATCTGATAGAGACTTAACTGATGAAATAAAAAGTAAAGTCTCGCTTTTTTGCGATGTTGATTTGAGCAATGTTATAAACGCACCTGATTTGCCTGATATATATGATGTTCCAATTAAAATGCTCGAAGAAGGTCTCGATGCAGCTGTTGACAGTAGGCTTTCATTAAATTCAGGCAAACCAAATCTTGATAGTTGGCGTTCAATGATGTCCCTTAAAAACGGTGTAAATCAGAATGTAGAAATAGCTATATTAGGAAAATATTTTGGTTTACCCGATAGTTATATGTCAGTTGTCGAGTCGTTAAAGCATGCATGCCTACAGAACAAGGTTAACTTGAGTTTGCATTGGATAGATGCTGATAATTTTGAAGTTGAAGAATTATCAAAACTTCAAGGGGTTGTAATTCCAGGGGGATTTGGTTATAGAGGAATTGAAGGAAAAATTACAGCTGTTGAGTATATAAGAAAAAATAAAATTCCTTTTTTAGGAATATGCTTGGGTCTTCAATGTGCTGTAATAGAATACGCTCGTAATGTATGCGGTATCAGTGATGCAAACTCAAGCGAATTTTCTCAAACAACAAAAAATCCAGTTATTGATCTTCTTCCTAATCAAAATTTAGAAAAAGATGATGTAGGTGCATCAATGAGACTTGGTACCTATCCTTGCAAAATTAAAAATCAAACTATGGCATCTTTAATTTATAACAATGAAATAGTTTATGAGAGACATAGGCATAGATATGAAGTAAATAATAAGTTTAGAAATCAATTAGAAGATAATGGTTTGGTTTTTAGCGGAGTATCACCTGATGAAGATTTAGTTGAGATGATTGAGATTAAAGACCACCCATATTTTGTTGCTTCACAATTCCACCCTGAATTTAAATCAAGACCATGGGAGCCTGCTCCTATGTTCAACTCATTTATTGAAGCATCTAAAAAAATAGAGATACCGCAAGAAACAATAGATGATGAAGCAAAAGTTAGAGATTAATTTATTAATTGATTCTTTTAAAGACTTTTTAATTTATGAAAAAGGAATGTCTGAAAATACTGTTAGTGCTTACCTTAGTGATATAAATAAAGTATCAGGAAAGGAAAAATATTTTGATATTGAAAAATTTTTGCCAAGTACATATCTAAAGAGTTCTAAAAATAAAAACTACTCAGGCTCCACAAAAAAAAGAATACAATCCTCAATTAATCAATTTTTAAAATATCTAATTGATGAAAATTATATAGAAAATATTGAAATGAACAATATTTCCATAATGACTGAAAAAAAGTTACCCAATGTATTGTCACCAAGTGAAATTGGTATACTAATAGACTTTTATGATCATGATTTATTTATATCTTCCAGAAATAAGACAATAATTGATTTTATGTACTCCACAGGATGTAGGGTATCTGAACTTATAAATGTTGAAGAATCAGACATTGATATAGAAGAGTCTTTTGTAAGACTTGAAGGAAAGGGTTCAAAACAACGAATTGTTCCATTAGGGTCAAAAGTTCTAATTAATTTAGAGAATTATCTTCCATTAAGAAACAAAGATAGAAAAAATAAAAATAATAAATTATTTATTTCCAAATCTTATAAAAATTTAGATAGGACAGCCGTTTTTAGGATAATTAAATCTACAGGAGTTAAGGCAGGTATAAATAAAGAGCTCTATCCACACATATTAAGACATTCAGCAGCTACACATATGCTTGAGGGAGGTTGTGACTTAAGAACAGTACAGGAATTTCTTGGACATAGTTCTGTTTCAACAACACAGATATATACTAAAGTAACTAAGGCTTTTCTAGAGGAAGCATTTATAGAAAGTCATCCCAGATCATGAAAGATATATTAATAAAGGCAAGAAGGGCAATAAGATTCCTTTTTTATCGAGATGTTTCCATCAAAGATCAAATACTTGTATCTAATACCTTAGATGATTCAGAATTGGAAATTCTATTTTGGAAACTTAACAAAGCTGACAGACACCATTCAATTGAGGTATTACACAGAACAATGAAACATACCGACAATTCTGATGTATTAAAGTTAGCTCTTTTACATGACATCGGAAAATGCATTGCTGAATATTCTTGGTCATTTCGAATTTTTACTGACTTAGGTATTATAAAATCTCGAAAATCTCAAAATTATAAAAATCATGAAGACATAGGTTTTGAATTATTAAAAGAATTACAAAATGAAGAATTGTCTAAATATTACTTTGAAAATCTACTATCCAATAAAAATGAAATATTAGATAAAACTGATTTTTAATGGAAATAAATTATCTAATTCAAAATCTTGAATCATTACTTATAAAGTATTCAAATAATAAAACCCAGGTTGAAGAAAATCTACATGAACTCATTTCTGGGTTAGAAGTTAAAAGCATAAACAGAGAAATTGAGACATTTGCAGACTTTCTAGTCCTTGCTTCATCATTATTTGAAATGAAAGCTAAAAGATTATTACCACAAGATGATGAAATTGAATGGATAGATGAAGTTCAAATAATTATGAACAAAGATTTAGCATTCGCAAGACTTCTACAATTTAGAGCGTTTTCAGAGATTGGTATTGCGCTTGCATCACGAATAAAAAAGAATGAAAGATTAATTAATTCATTCAAATATTACCAAACAGGAAACTTGTTTCCAAAACCTGATGTAGAGTATTTAATTGATAAGGATAAATTTTTAAGCACTTCAAATGAAGTTTTTCGAAGGTACAAAACAATAGAAGGTTTTAAACATATTGACAAAGATTTACCTGATCTTCAAAAGGCCATCGACAATTTTCTTTATGTGGTAGATTCTAGGATAAATACTTCATTTGAAGAGATAATTAACGAACTTGATACAACTGAAGAAGCGGTTGCTTTTTTCTTAGCACTATTAGAAGCCGTAAGATGGGGTTTTGTAAAAGCAGAACAAGAATCAAATGGTATTAATATTGAAAAGCAATGAACTATAAAAAAATTATTACTTCAATATTATTGGTAAGTGATGGGCCTGTTGAACATGCATATTTTTGCGACAATTTTGAGATTTCAGAAAAAGAACTCATAAAATTTTTTAATGAAATTAATGATAGCTTAAATAACAATGATTTTGGATTCAAAATAAAATACAACGACTTAAATTCTGATTTTTTAACCACAGATGACGTAACCAAAGAGTTGATTGATTTTAAACCCCCATCTATATTGAGAGGTTTATCTACGCCAGCACTTGAAACATTATCAATCGTGGCTTATGAACAACCTGTAACAAAATTGAAAGTATCTGAGATTAGGGGAGTAGAGTCTGAATCTTCTTTGAAGACTTTAGAATCAAGAGGGTTGATTGAAAAATCCGGTGTACTTGATATTCCAGGGACACCATATCAATACTCTACAACACAACTATTTCTTGAAAAATTAGATTTATCATCAATCGATGAACTCCCCGTCCTTGGAGATTTTTTTTCTAATACTCACGAAGAGGAATAAGATACTTGAGACTCAATAAGTATTTAGCTCAAAATTTACAAATCTCTAGAAGAAATGCAGATGAAATAATTGCTGCAGGACATGTGAAAATAAATAGGCAGAAAGTCAGTGTCGGAACCATTGTTACGAAAGACGATATTGTTGAAGTAGATGGAGAATTAATAAAATCAAGAAGTACACACGAGTATTATAAATTTTACAAACCCAAAGGATATATTTGTTCACATGAACAACAAGGCGATTCACCAGTAATATTTGATTTAATTGGGAAGCAGTATTTAAAATTTGGTGGAAGATTAGATAAAGATTCTGAAGGTTTGATGCTTTTGAGCACAGATGGTGATTGGTTAAATAATATTTTTAATGCAAAAAATAAAATTACAAAAAAATATATTATCAAAATAAAATCTCCACTTCCAAAAGGAAAAAAATTTAAACAAAATATAAATCACAATGGTGAAGTATTAAAAATTACTAACTTTAAATTAATCAACAAATATACGTACGAAGTAGCTCTAAAGACAGGTAAAAATCATGAGATTAGAAGAATATTTCGATTTAACAATTTAAAAATTACTACATTAAAACGAAACAGAATCGGAAAATATTCGCTAAAAGATTTGTCGCCTGGGGATTTAGTTAAAATTAACATAGATGAATAAATTAATTATTACAATTGATGGTCCTTCTGGGAGCGGTAAAACAACTCTTGGAAGGGCTATTTCAAAAAAACTTGACGTTACATTTTTTTCTTCTGGTTCTATATACAGAGTCATAACAAAGCATTTTTTAGATACAAATAGTTTAGGATTTGAAAATTTTGAAATAATTTCTCTCGAACCTCTAGAGATACAAATTGATCAGTATACATATTTTGAAAAAGATTTATATACAAAAGAATTAAATACAAAAAGTTCTGAACTAGCACAGCAAATCGAAATAAGAGAAACAGTAGACAATATCTTAAAATTTGTTGAATCATCCGCAGAAAATGGTTTGGTTGTCGAAGGAAGAGATATGGGTAGTGTTGTTTTTCCTAATGCTACCTTAAAAATATACTTAGATGCAGACGAAAATATTAGAAGTACTAGACGGATTCAGCAGTCAAACAATCAAGAAACTACAGACGATATTTTTGAAAGAGATAGAAGAGATATTACAAGAAAAAACTCACCCCTAGTTGTTCCAAAAGGCGCAATTACATTAAAAAATAATACATCAACCGTAGATGAGCTTGTAGATGAGGTTATAAAGAATTTAGAGCTTCAGTAGCTGACCATTTTCTATCATTATTTATGCCTTTGGTTTTTTGAGGATATTCATCGCCAACACAAAAGTGTTCTAAAAAATTTGAGATAATTTTTACATTATTCCTAAGTTCTTTAGGCAAAGGAAAATATTCTTCTTCATTTATATGGTTAAATTCAATTAACTCCTTAGCATTGAGATTATCAATTATTTCGAAAACTAGGTGGTCTGGAGCTGAGGCCCCGGCAGTAATTGCAATATTTCCATTTAAATCGAGACTGTTTATATCATTTACGTTTTCTATGCGTTGCGCATCGCAACCATTACTTCTAACCATTTCTACTAGTGCTTTTGTATTAGAAGAATTATCTGAACCAACAACCAGCACAGAATTAACTTTATCTAATATCTCAACAATTGCTGATTGCCTATTAGTTGTTGCATAACATAAATCACTTTTCCTTGGCATAGACAAATTAGGATATATTTTTTTTGAATGATTCATAATAGGTTCCCATTCAGATATAGCTAAAGTTGTTTGAGCAAGTAAGGCAGTCTCACCTTTTAGATTTAAATCCTCAACATCATTTATACTTTCTACTAAGTGCATATTTTCTGGCGACACTCCAATTGCACCCAGAGCCTCATCGTGACCTTTATGGCCAACATATATTATTTGGGCACCTTTATCAGTATATTTTTTTGCTTCATGGTGTACTTTAGTTACTAATGGACACACTGAATTGATTGATAATGTAGCTTTTTTATTAAATTCATTTTCAACATCTGGAGAGGTTCCATGTGCTGAAAGCATTACAATTGCCCCTTTGGGAATTTCTGATGGGTCTTCTACAAAAACTACATTATGACCTTCAAACTTATTAACTATCCATTTATTGTGAACAATTTCGTGATAGCAATAAATTGTTTCATCATAAATTTTAAGCATCCATGAGAGAGCTTTTATAGCCATCTCTACACCAGCACAAAATCCTCTCGGCG
>CACAQC010000013.1:0-20243 GCA_902534495.1 uncultured Candidatus Actinomarina sp.
GTCTGGAGATATGAATGGTCATATACCTCAACTTTTACAGGTAATTGGACGTATGACAATACTGCTTCATTTGTTAATTGTGTGACTAATTTTACAGTTACTCAATCTCTTGGTGTTTGTACTAACGGTGTCAAAGCGTCAACACTTACAATAACTAATAACGAAACATACGGAACTTTATATTTCAAGGTCGAAAGATCCTTCAACGGTACTAACTGGGAAGTAGTTGATTCAACTATTGAGATTAATCACTCGAGTAATCTAAATATCACACCTATAGATGTTCAGCATACACAAAAAATATATTGGAGAGTAACTGCATCAACAGTTCAAAATAATTTTGGAGCTGCATATTCAACAACCGCAGATGTAGTGCAGTCTGATATAGTTGATTGTCCAGTTGTTGGAGGAACAGTTGAATTCACATTAGGTAACTGTGTCGCTGGAGCACAACAAGCCACACTTACACTAAAAAACCCAGTTTCATCAAATGATAATACATGGTTTCATATTCGATACTCAGTAGATGGTGGCAACAATTACTTAACCATAGTTGAGGATGTACAGCCTGGTCAGCAAGAGACAAGAAACGTCTCTGTACCCTCTGGTCAGCGACTTAAAGTAGAATATTATCCACATACCCAAGCAGCAACTCCTTCAGGGGTATCTTATATTGAACTTACTGATAGTGCTGTTGCTGATTGTACTTTTGACACTATTCAATCATTATCAATGGGCGAATGTGATACAAACGGTCAGGCTACAGCGACTTATGTAATCCAAAACAATACAGGTACAGATCTACGTTACAAAATTCAATACAAAATTCAAGGTGAGAGTGGATTTACAACCCACACAGCTGATCTTCTTGTAAGTGCTAATTCCTCGGCAAGTCCATTTACACAATCTGTTCCTTCAGGAAAATATATTGAGTGGAGATATGCTGTATCAGATGATCAAAATACATTGGCAACAGCCCCAGCCCAAGCAGCGTTACAATCAACTGCAGTAAATTGTGACATTATTGATCCAAGTTTCTTAATATCACAAGGGTCATGTAGAGATGGAACCAAAGAAGGTTACTTCTTTGCAAAGAATGGCGCTTCTGCAACATCGGATGTATATTTTCAAGTTGAATCAAAAGTTAACGGAGGTGCATGGACATCTGAAAACACAGTAATTGTTGCGCCTAATTCTCAAGTGCAAATTCAAAAACCAAATCTTACAAACGCTGATACGATTCAGTGGAGATACAAGACTTCCAAGGACAATGTTACCTTCTCAACAAACTATCAAGAAACAACTGTAATGACAATTTCATGTACATCACAAAATGAAGTTGATGGTTCAATTGGAAATACATGTGCATCTAATGGTTCTAAAACCGCAACAGTCACATCAGTAAATAACAGTTCTTCAAACGTATATTATTTGATCGAGTATGCACTCGAACAAAATCCTTCAAACTGGTTATCAGTTACAGACAGTTTTGGATTACCAACTCAGGGAAGTAAAGATGATCTTGTCAACCTACCAGAGGGTAGTTACTTTACCTTAAGGTATAAGACTTCTACTAGTAATAGCTTTACAGGTGTTGAGTATAAAACTTTAGAAACTTTGGGACCAGTTAATTGTTCAGGTGATATTGAAGTAAGAGTTGCATTAGACGCGTGTGTTGACGGCACGAGAAATTCAGTATTTTATTACCGCAATAGAGCAAGTACAGGGGCACCAGCATTTTTTGAAATTGAATATCAGATCGATGGTGGAACATGGACTAATCCAAAAGGTGCACAGACAAATAATTACTATACAGCTATACAGAATGGTGTAGAAGAATCTGTTTCAGTTTCGGTACCTTCAGATTCTACAATTTCGTGGAGATATAAAGATACACTATCTGTGAATGCTTTATCAACAAAATCATTCGAATTGGCAACACCCACTCCTTTGTCGGTATTATGTGGGGGTCTTCTTGAACACACAGTTGCAATTGGATCTTGTGTTGACAGAAAAGCCTCATCAACACTTACTTTGAAAAATGTTGGCTCTGTTGATGTGTATGCGGATATTTGGATTAGTTATGATGGTGGAAATTCATGGAATAATCATGCAATAAGCCAGAAAGTTACAACGGCTGCTGATAAGGTATTTACTCAAAACAACATTGCGAATGGATCAATTGTTAAGTGGAAGTACAAGTACGCCAGTACAGCTGCAGGTGTTTCAAGTGCTGATGAAGTACTAACGGACGACAAACCCGCAATTAATTGTGATGAAATAGTTATTAGCCAATTAACTTATGAACATAGTTTCGCTAATTGTGTAGAGGGACAAAGGATTGGAACCTTTAAAATTAACAATCCTTCAACAACAAACAATATTGTTTATGTAGAAGTGCAATATAGAACAAAGTCCTCTCTAAACGGTACTTGGTCAGGCTATACGACAATGCCTATCGAGGCAATCAATGCTGGATCCTTTAAAGAATTTAGCGCACCTGCTTTAAATGCTAATGGTTATATTAACTGGCAATTTAGATCCTCGTTAGCTAATAATGACTTCGCAGGAGCTTGGACAAATGCGTCATCAGCCTACAAATCTGAGTGTTCAATCGACTCAACATTTACGCATACTTTAGGTAATTGTGTAGATGGAGAGCAGTACTCTATTTTAACCATTAACAATACAGGATCTGTTACTCAGTACTATAACGTTCAAGTACAAATCAATAATGGAACAGCAGAGACAAAGTTTGCAAATGTTGCAATCTCGTCTGGATCAAGTGGTGAGTTTAAATGGCCAATCAGACAGGGAGAGTCAATCAGATGGCAATTTATTGCATCTATAGACACTGATTTTAGTGATGACAATTCAGTACCATCATTATCAAAGACAAATCAATGTACACCTGTCTTTACATTGCAAACTCAAACAGCCTGTCAAGATGCGTCTACAGTAAATAACAACCAAGCAACCAATACGAAGGTAACATTAACCTTGAATAACACTTCTTCAGTCGATGGAAGTGTGACTGTTCAATATAGATATTTACAAACTGATACATGGAAGACTTTAACGACCACTCCAATTAATGCTAATCAACAAAAGACCGTTGATTACACATTGATTGATCCTTATGTTGAATTTCAATATGCTCCATCTGGAACTACAAATTGGACCAATAGTGGATTAGTTTACAAAATTACAAACTGCACATCTACTGGAAATAGCTTAACTGCGGTAAATGAGTTTATTTGTAGCGAGGATGATCCATTCTCTCAAGCAAAAATCTCTAACCCAACAAGTACAAGTTTGACTGTCACATATTCCTACTCATTTGATGGGGTAAGTTGGAATAATGAGACCCCAGTTTTGATAGCTTCCAACCAAACTCACTTTACGGATTTAATTCAAGTATCTCCAGGAACCCAAATTTACTGGAGATATAAACCAACGAATCTTGCTGATGATGCCTATAAGACGTTAACTGACACATCACCAACAAACTGTCAAAATGGAACAAGTCAACAAATTCTCCATTCGCTTGGAACTTGTGTAGATAATAAAGCGCTTTCAACTATTAAAGTTACAAATCTCTCTAGTTCGCAACAATCATATTTGTTGGAGTACAAGATAGATAATGGTGCATTTGCTCGATACGAGACTTTAGTCATTGGTGCAGGTAATGATACAACAAAGACCCTACAAATTTCAGATGGACAAAATATACAGTGGAGAATAATTGATGCAACTAGCGATGCCTCTACTATATCTGTTGATGCTAATTGGACTTCATCAACTTCATTAACACTTAATTGCACAACTACTACTACAACTCTTCCTGAGAACTTATTTATTTTCGAACCTTTAATTTCGACAAATAGGGTCTGTGATGAAGACGGTGGTGCTATGTTTGGTATTACTGTTGACAACACAAGGTCCAATGTTGATGCAGAAGTTATTCAAAGAGTATGGGTCGATAAATTTACTGTGTTTGAAAAACAAGAAACTATTCCAGCAGGACAATTTATTCAGTTCTCCAGTTTTGAAATTAGTGAAGATAAGTTTTTCACCGTAGAGTTTGAAGTTACAAATGTTAAAAACAACAAGACACAAACAATGGTTAAAAACAAGACTTCAGACTGTCTTGACAATGGAATCAGTCCGACTGACGAACAAAATCCTATTGAGGGGATAGAAGTTGAAAATATTATCGATGGAGTTGGCGATGATGAAGAAATGGGAAATAATGGAACAGATATTTTCTTCCTTCCTGGTGATGACTTTGTTGAATGGGTATATGATGAAAATGCAACTTCTCCAAACCCAACACCACTTTGTCCTGGAGATGCCAGCTGTAATAACAATGGAGGATATGCAGTAACAGGAACTAACGTTGGAAGATTGATAATTTTATTTGGCTCTCTACTTATGTTGATTGGTGGGCTTATTTTGAGGAGAGGCTACAGGTACTAATGCAGTATTTTTTTGTATATCTTTTCATTATAATCCTGAATATTGTTGCAGTCCTTGCAGTCCTAAGGGTTAGAAGAAAAAGACAGAATGATCCAAATGTCATCACTGATGTTCAAGATAGTGATCTTGTTTACGATTCAGATTTTGAAGACGAAGTAAAAAAACCACGCTTTTCGAGATTTTCTAGAAAAACTAATAATTTAACCGTTGGTTTTAACGACATAGCAATAGATGATAGAGAATTTGTTTATGGAGGAGATTTACTAGACCTTGCTGTTGAAAAAGGAGTAATCAATAAAAAGGGAACATGGTATTTATATGAAAATGAAAAGATTGCTTATGGAAAACAAAAGGCAAAGTTTTTCTTATTAGAAAATCCTGACATCGCTAATGAGATTAGCAATATAGTTTATGGAACTATACAGGTACAAAATAACGAGATGAGTTCTGAAAAGAGTTCAGATGAAATTTCTATAAATAACAATGAAATAGAAAATCAAAAATCTGTAAATTTACTTACACAAGAATACGAAGTTGAGCTTGCTGAAGTTTATATAAAATCAAATACTTTAAAAAAAATCATCGAAAATACAATTGGGACAGAAGTCTTAATAAGTATCGATATTGGTAAAAAATTTAATCCAGTATTAAATTCTAAAAATTACCTTACAGAAGTAACAGGCATGTTGAATGAAATGGATTACATGATTGCAGCTGTAGAAAATGTAAGTAAAAACTCAAAATATTTAGGAATCGAAGTAAATGAAGAGCTTTTAAGAGAAAGACTTAACTTATTAATGTCGAGTCGTTTTGCAATTTTATTTACTAAGAAGCCAGTAAGTAAACACCTTTCTTTACCAAGTTTAAATTTCAACAACAGAGTAAGCACAGCAACCAGACAGAAATCTGGCTATGTAACAAATAGTGGACGAAGACCTGGGATTGTTCCACTTGGACTTGGCTTATTGATAGCTGGTCTTCTAGTAATTATTTATTCAATAAGTCAAACTTTTTTCTCAATGTCAGTTTTAGATGATGAGCAAAATTTACTTAGTGTCAAATATCAACAAAACCAGAATATTTCACTTGAAGAACTGCGATCTATAAATTCAAATTCTTTGGAAACAAATGTATCACTTGATGAAACAGGAGAGTTTCAAGAATCTGTTCTTAGTCTTGTTAGTAAAACAATGCGGAACACAAACGCCAATGAGGAGTTTCTTCCTGATGTTGTAGGAAGATTAATAATTTTCCCATCAAATATTGACCACTATGTTGTTTACGGTTCGAGCTTAGAAAAATTAGAGTTTGGTCCTGGATATTATTTATCTACAGCTCTTCCAGGAACAGGTGGAAATTTTGCTATTGCCGGGCACAGAACTACTTACGGTGCCCCATTTAAAAATTTAGATAAACTTGAACCCGGAGATAACATATACTTTCAAACTAATTCAAACCAATATACATATACGGTGAGTGAAATAAAAATTGTAGATCCAAGTGAAACATATCTGTTATCTTCATTTGGAGATGACAGGATTACATTAACAACTTGTCATCCAAAATTCTCAGCTAGGCAAAGACTGGTTGTTGTAGGTATGTTGACAAAAATTGAGGTATTTGGATGAAGTCTAAAAAATTTATTTCTGTTTTCATCATATTTTTATTTTTTATAAATGCTGGAGATATCGAAGATGCTGAAATCAACATTTCCGCACAACGAGTTGACTCAAATGATTTAGTTATTTCCTGGTCAATGAACGAAGTTGAAAACTTACAAAATATAGTTCTGGAGGTATTATTTGAAAATCCTGAAGATGGACAAATTGAAAACCCACTAATCATTGACAATATCACAATGGATGAACTTATTGGTTCAAGAACAATTAAGTGGAGTGGAGAGTCTAAATTATTCATAAAATTAAAAATATCAACATTTAATTTTGTTCAATACACGGGCGATGACTGCACTCATACTTTCTGTTTAAGAGAAGTTACAGAAGAGTATGAATCAGAGGAATTTATTATTGATGAAATACCTGAACTACCAATATTAGTTCCGACTACTATTGCAACACCCGATATCAACTTAGACGCAACAGAAGAAAGTTCTACAGTTGGTAATATCGAATTTACAAACCAATTAATAACAACTATTCCACTATTTAGTGATATAGACTTTTCAGATCAAGCAAAAAATGCATTTGCATTTGGTATTACCTCTATGATTATATTTTTATTTTATGCTGTTCTATTAGCACAAGAATGGTTCAATAGAATTATTTCACACTATAGAGTGAAATGGACAAGAAGAGAGAGTGTCTTACAGGAAAAAACCAGACTAGAGACATTTATGGAGATTTCATTGATGGCAATGATTACTTCTTTGATATATGCTTTTGTTGAAGAGGGTTTTACATTTTCTGTAGAGCCACAAAATTTAGCAATATTTCTTGGTGTTTTGTTTGGGTTGATTATTGTAACATTTTCTTATGAGGGAATTGAGTCTTTGATTGAATACTTTAAATATAATCAAAAAACAAGATTTAGTTGGAATCCGCAAGCTATGTTCTTTGCTATTTTATCCACCATACTGTTTATTGTTATAGACCTTCCTTTTGGTTTTATATTAGGTTTCATAGCTTCTTTGCACATAGTTTCAAATCGTCGCCAAGCAAATCTATCACCCAAGTTTTTCTCAATGATCTCTTTGGCTATTGTCGGATATTTATTCTTCTATGCAACCTCATTTGATTCGGTACAAAATTCAGGTGTACTAATGGCAGTTTGTAAATTGACTTACCTTATGTGTCTTGAGGGTGTCATCTTTAAAGCTGTTCCATGGGGTGGCAATGAGTTGTTTGATGCAATTGGAGATTCAAAAGGATTAAACCAGGCATTGCCTGTTGTTAGTTTCCTAATAAGTGTATGGCTGTTTATTAGAATTTTGGTATTACCCCCAGACAGTGAATTTAATGCCATGCAGCAGACATTGTTGCAAAGTGGATCATTAGCGTATAGATTTGCTCTAGTTTTGCTTTTCTATATTTTAATTATTCTTATTTTAGGAAATTTCATGAAAAAATATGCTGAATTAAATAGACCTCTGGATTACGATGGCAGTGAAATTGCTTCAGATGAAGAAATAGGTGAAATAATTGAGGAAGAATTAGAAGATTCAATTCGCTAAAGCTTAATGAATAACAGAGCAACATGGGTGTCTTTTTCAATACTAGCTATTGGGATATTCTTAATTGTTTCATACAACAATATCTTGAGCGGTATTGTCACAACTACTACTATCCCAACAACAACCACAACGTCTACTATAACTACAACCACAACAACTACGACGACTACAACTACAACTATTCCAACAACAACCACAACGTCTACGACAACTACAACCACAACAACTACGACGACTACAACTACAACTATTCCAACAACAACCACAACAGTTGAGGTAACTCCAGAGAAAGATTCGGTGACTATAAATGATGATAATCCAATAGACGCCGCCCCATACGACGGTGTATATGCAGCTTTTGATGGATTCGAGGGTGAAAACCAAACTTTATTAGATTCTATGGTACAAAATCTTCCTAAAGTATATAAGCAAACAATGTTAGAAAAAATATCATTTATAAATGGTTGCCACCTCTACGGGGTAGAAATGTTGGGCGAATGTCCATTTGGTGTTTGGGACTCAGTAGGAACATTTAAAAATGGGGATACAAATGCTGATTGGAAATTATCGATATGGGTATCAAATAGAGCCTTTAAGGCAGATAGGGCTTTTGATACATTGCTACACGAGTCTTCACATGCATTTTCTTATCTTAGTAGGAACTGTATTGCACCAGATGGTTCAAACAAAAGAAAGCAGGCCCAGGAGTATTTTGGTAGTGAAGAGCTTTTTGCAGATTCTCTAGTTCTTTATTTCGGTGGAGATTATGTTTTTTATCGTGAAACAAATGTTTTAACTGATACAGAGGTTAGCTATTTACAGGAATTTATAGATCTCTGTAGCTAAAGTTTCTGTAAAACAATAAAAGTAAAAAAAATTAATTAATATCTTTAGTATGGATAACTTACAGGGATTAATCGACTCGTCGCTTACTTTAAGAACGATACCCCCAATGATTCCAGTCCTTTTTTACTTTTTAGGAACACAGTCTTCTTTGGAAAGTATTCAGACTACTTTTAAAGACAGGAAAACATTGATATATGCTTTATTATTTCAAATCATAACACTTCCAGCAATAGGCCTCATTCTCTCTCAAATTTTTAGTGATAGTATTTTTTCTTTATCAATAGCTGTAGTACTTTTGGCTCCTGGTGGTTTTATTTCTGGTATTCTTACTCATTTTAAGGATGGCAATATTCCATTATCAGTAACACTCACTTCAATTACTTCACTTGTATCTCCCTTAACAACTGTTTTGTGGTTGAGTTTGATAAGCGTAAACTTAGATGATTTTAATTTCAATATTCTCCAAACATTTGTACAGTTAGCATTACTTATATTTGCTCCCTACATGACTGGCTTCTACCTAAATTATAAAGAAATAAAAATAGTTAAAAAAACATCACCTTTTCTTGATAAGTTTTTAAAGATTTATATTTTAACAATTACAATTACTGGACCATATGAACTTCGAGAACCGCTCATTAACTATTTTGGTGAAAGTATAATTTTGGTGTTTAGTTCTATTTTCTCAATATATGTTTTGCAAAACTTAACATCAAAATTAACCCAGATTAGTAGGGTCGATGATAGAACAGTGCTTATAGAGGCGCTTTGTCAAAACTTTCCAATTGTTTTGACATTATCAATTATCTTGAATATTCCAGAAATGGCAATATTTGGAATAGTTTACTATTTAATGACATTAATTTTTGTTGTTCCATATTCATTAATCAAAACTAATTAATTTTAAATCTTGTTGATTTAATAAATATATGTATATAATGAGAATGTCTTTCAGACAAATACAATTCACAAATCATTTCAAACAAATTTGATTTATATATAGGAGAAAATATGTCCGCAAGATCACAGTTACAATCAAAACCAGTTGCAGACTTGAGGTCAATAGCTGAAAGTTTAGATATTGAACATAAGGGACTCCAAAAAGCAAAATTAATTGATCTACTAGTTGAACACAGTGATGATATTTTAGAGTCAATCGAAGAAGAGACACCGGAAGTAATAAGCACATCTAAAGATGATGATGCTCCTGCTGTTGTCAGTTCTGGAAGCAGCGAAATTAAAAAAGGTGAAATAAGAGAAGGTATCTTGGATACATTACCTGAGGGATATGGATTTTTAAGATGTAATGGATATAAACCAAGTGAAGAAGATGTTTATGTCGCTGCTGGAGTTATTAAGAAATACAGAATGCGAAAGGGAGACTTAGTTAGTGGTCCAATTCGTGCACCTAGACAAAAAGAAAAGTATCCTGCATTAATTGAACCAAAAACAGTCAATGGTGCAGACCCAGAATTACTTGCTAGACGAGTAGACTTCAATAAATTAACACCGTTGTTTCCAGATGAGAGATTAAAGCTAGAAATTGATGGAAGTCCACAGAAAATTCTTCCAAGAATTGTTGATTTAATTGCACCAATAGGAAAAGGCCAAAGAGGGTTGATTGTTTCTCCTCCTAAAGCAGGTAAAACAACAATTTTGAAAGAAATTGCAAACTCAATTACTACAAACAATCCTGAAGTTTATTTGATGGTAGTGCTTGTTGATGAAAGGCCTGAGGAGGTCACCGATATGCAGAGATCTGTTGATGGTGAAGTTGTATTTTCAACATTTGATAGACCACCAGATGAACATACACAGGTATCAAAATTAGCAATTGAAAGAGCTAAAAGACTAGTAGAAGAAGGAAAAGATGTTGTCATTTTACTTGATTCTATTACACGTCTTGCTCGTGCCCACAACTTAGCAACACCTGCGAGCGGTAGAATTTTATCAGGTGGTGTCGATTCGACAGCATTAACACCTCCAAAACAGTTCTTTGGTGCAGCAAGAAACATTGAAGGTGGAGGTAGTTTAACTATTCTTGGTACAGCCCTTGTTGAGACTGGTTCAAAAATGGATGAGGTTATCTTTGAAGAGTTTAAAGGAACTGGAAATATGGAGTTACGCCTTGATAGACAACTTGCAGATAAACGAGTTTTCCCAGCTATTGATGTCACTCCTTCAGGTACGAGAGAAGAGCAAAGACTTGTATCTCCAAAAGAACTTGAATCGTTATGGGCATTAAGAAGAGTTTTAGTTGCTCTTGAAGGCGGAGCCGCAACAGAGCTTTTAATTGATAAATTAAAAGAGACGAAGAGCAACGATGCTTTCTTAAAAGATGTAGCAAAAGCAAAATAATCATATAAAGTAGATTAGATATTATTGTAAAGTGGAATTATGAAACAAGGTATACACCCAGATTATAGAGAAGTTGTTTTTCAGGATGAAGATGCGGGTTTTGCATTCCTTACTCGTTCAACTATAAAAACAAATGAAACTATTCAATGGGAAGATGGAAATGAATATCCATTAGTTAAACTAGAAATCTCTAGTGCAAGCCATCCTTTCTTTACAGGAAAGCAAAAACTTGTTGACTCTACAGGAAGAGTTGAAAGATTTAAACAACGTTACGGATCTACCAGTACAAGACAAGCCCCTAAAGCTGAAGTATCTTCTCAAGAAGAAGAATAACTCAGCTTTTCTTAATTTATCATGTCTGATATCAATATTTCTTATGGTGGCCAAGCAGTAATTGGTGGTGTTCTTATACAAAGTCCAAAAGGTTGGTCTCTAGGTATTAGAGATAAAGATGACAATCTACACAGATATTATGAGCCAAGGATTCCTCTGGTGCAAAGAAATAAATTTTGGTCATCTCCATTTATAAGAGGCTTTGGAGCTCTAATTGATTCAATGTATGTTGGGTTTAAGGCAATTACATTATCGGAAAAAATTTATTCTAAATTTGAAGATGAGGAGGAAAGTTTATTGTCAAAGGTTGTTACCTATTTTGTATTAATCGCAGTTCTTTTACTTTTTATTGCTGGTCCAAGATTACTCGTTGAAATGATAAATTATCCCCAGATTGGTACAGGTCTAATTGAAGGACTATTTCGAGGAGTAATAGTAATAATATATGTTTACTTAATTGGTAGAACGAAGGACGCTCAAGAACTTTTTGAATACCACGGAGCAGAGCATATGACTATTGCTTCTTATGAAGACCAGCAATCACTTGAGTTTGACAATGTCATGAAATACCCAAAAGAGCATGTTAGATGCGGTACCTCCTTCCTTTTTTTGATAGTTCTCATTAGCCTTCTTACCTTACCTTTTATTCCAAATCTAGATATTGTTATGACAACAGTTACAAGACTTTTACACGTTGTGCTTGTTTCTATGATTTCTTATGAAGTGCTTAAATTTAATTTTAAAAACTCTGACTCAATTATTGCTAAAGTATTTGCTACTCCTGGTATTTGGGTACAAAAAATAACAACTAAAAATCCATCAAAAGAACAAGTAGAAGTAGCAATCTTATCAATGGCTAATTGTATTACTCATTCAGAAAACACAGATCGATTTGATAAAATTCTTCAAAACACAAGTGAGGTAAAAATTGGATAATTCACTTCATGAAAAATTAATTGCAATTGAAGCTTCATTACCTGAAATAGAAAAACAATTATCTGAAATTGATATTTCTAGTGATCAAAAAGCCTACGCTGAAATGGCAAAAAAACATAGTGATGTAAGTGCAATTGTTGAATTATTTGGAGAATGGAAAGAAATAAATCTTGAAATAGCTGATGCTGAAGAATTATTCCAATCAGAATCTGACGAAGAAATGAAGTCTGAGTTTGAAGAAATAATTTCTGAGAATAAATTAAAGCTCGATCCTTTAGTACAAAAAATAAAAATTTCACTTCTTCCTAAAGACCCATCTGATGATAAAGACGTCCTTGTAGAAATAAGGCCTGGAGCAGGAGGGGAGGAAGCAGCTATATGGGTAGGTGACCTCTATAAAATGTATACAAGATTTGCAGAAAGAAGTTCATGGAAGGTAGAGCCTATAGAAATAACTGACTCTGATATGGGCGGCTATAGCAAAATTATTTTTGCGATAAAATCTAAAGGAGTTTATTCAAAGCTTAAATTTGAAGCCGGAGCACATCGAGTACAAAGGGTACCAAAAACAGAATCGCAAGGTAGAGTCCATACTTCTATTGCTACCGTAGCAGTATTACCAGAAGCCGAGGAAGTTGACATAAATATAGATCAAAATGACTTAAAAGTAGATGTTTACAGGTCTAGTGGGCCAGGAGGACAAAGTGTCAATACTACTGACTCAGCTGTAAGAATTACTCATATTCCAACTGGGTTAGTCGTTTCCTGCCAAGATGAAAAATCCCAACTACAAAATAAAGAAAAAGCTATGCGAATTTTAAGAGCACGTCTTTTAAAGGCTGAGCAAGAAAAAGCTGCAGCTGAAAGAGCCAAAGATAGAAAAGAACAAGTAGGTTCTGGAGAGAGATCAGATAAAATAAGAACTTACAATTACAAAGACAATAGAGTTTCAGACCACAGAATTAATTTAACACTTAAAAAATTAGACCAAGTTCTTGATGGAGATTTAGATGAATTCATAGATGCATTGGTTTCTGACAATGAGGCATCAAGACTAGCAAACCTTGATGAATAATGGGAATTCAAAATATTCCTGAACACGAATTAGCAAGATTGCGTGAAAAAGCTAAAGAGATTACAGGTTCTCAGTTTGATTATCAGTCATCTTATACCGATTTACTTTCAAGAAGACTAAATGGTGAACCCTTGCAATACATTGAAGAGTATGTTCCTTTTTATTCAATTCAAATTAATGTTGATCAGCGGTGTCTGATACCTAGGCCTGAAACTGAATATATGATTGAGATTATTAAAAACAATGTTATTGCACCAAAAAAAATCTTAGATGTTGGCACCGGATCTGGATGTATAGCACTCATGATGAAAAAACTATTTCCTGACTCAGAAGTGCATGCAGTAGATATATCTGATGATGCTATAACTTTGGCAAAAGAAAATGCCGAGATAAACAATCTTGAAGTTGATTTTTATCAGTCTGATCTTTTAACCAACGTAGAAAAATTAGATTTTGATCTTATTGTTGCTAACCTTCCTTATATTCCTACATGCAATCTTCCAACACTACAAAAAGAAGTCATAGATTATGAACCATTAATCGCTCTTGATGGTGGAGAAGATGGGCTTCTTTATATAAATAAATTATTAGATAATTTAAAAAACACTGATTCAAATGATTTATTACTAGTGCTTGAAGTAGACACATCTCATGCCCAATCTTTACGAGATTCATTTACTGATTGGAAAGATGTAAAATTAGAGAAAGACTTAGTTGAAAGAGACAGATACATTGTTGCAAGAAAATAATTTGGAATCAGCAATTGATGCCATCAAAAATGGGGAAGTCATTGGTATTCCTACCGAAACAGTTTATGGGATAGGTGTTGATCCCTATTCGCAAACTGCAGTAGATAAAATATTCTCTTTAAAAGAAAGAAGTGAGACAAAACCTTTATCTATTCTTATAAGTTCATTTTATGAAATACAAAAACTAAACCTTGTGACAACTATCCCTGATGTTGTGGAATTATATTGGCCTGGACCACTAACTATTATTGTTGAAACTTCCAACGATTTTGCAAATGGTGTAGGAACAAAAAAACCTAGCTCAATTGGAGTAAGGGTGCCAGAAAATGAACTAGCAATTAACCTTCTTAAATTGACAGGACCTCTCGCTGTAACAAGCGCAAATATTTCTGGTGAAGAGGAGATTACAAGCGATAAACAAGCAAAAGACATATTTGGAGATAAAATTTCTTATTACTTATCTGGTGAGTCTCTCCATGGAAATGGTTCAACTGTTGTTGACCTTAGAGTTGATGGTGGAGAGGTTTTAAGGCAAGGCCCACTTAAATGGCCTCCAAGTTACTGTTAGGATATATATATGACACAAAACGGAGCATCTCAAGAATCTTTATCTTCTGTAGATAAAGAGGTAGCTGGATTAATTGATTCCGATCTTGGTCGTCAAAATTCACACATACACTTAATAGCTTCTGAAAACTTTGCGTCAAAAGCTGTTATGGAGGCTTCCGGCTCAATTCTAACTAATAAATATTCAGAGGGATTTCCCGGAAGAAGGTATTACGAGGGATGTGAAATTATTGATGAAATTGAGCAATTAGCTATTGATAGAGCATGTGAGTTATTTGAATCAGATCATGCTAATGTTCAGCCCCATTCTGGATCGTCTGCCAATATGGCAGTGTACCTATCTCTACTTGAACCAGGCGATACTGTTTTAGGTATGTCACTAGATCAAGGTGGTCACTTGACTCATGGTTCACCAGTAAATTTTTCAGGTAGAGTTTACAACTTTATTGGGTATGGACTGGATAAAGACACAGAGCTCATTGATATGGAAGAAGTCTATAGAATGGCAGTGGAGAATAAACCGAAACTGATAATTGCAGGATATTCTTCATATTCTCAATCCCTAAATTATGAGAGGTTTAGGGAGATAGCTGATGAGGTAGGGGCATATCTGCTTGTAGATGCAGCTCATTTTATAGGACTTGTTGCAGGAAAAGTTATTGAAAATCCAACAAAATATGCTCATGTAGTAACTGCGACTACACACAAAGCATTAAGAGGTCCTAGAGGTGGACTTATTTTGTGTAAAGAAGAATTAGCAAAAATTATTGATAAAAATATTTTTCCTGGTGCTCAGGGAGGGCCACTTAACAATCAAATAGCTGCTAAAGCAGTTTGTTTTAAAGAGGCCATGACAGAAGATTACAAAAGCTATGCTCAACAAATTTTAAACAACGCAGTAGCATTAGCCGAATCATTTATTGGCGAAGGATTAAGAGTAGTAAGTGGTGGAACGGAGAATCATATTGTTCTAGTTGACACTAGAAGTGTTGATGATGAATTGACTGGAAAAGATGCCGGTATTTTATTAAATAACAAAGGAATAACCTTAAATCGAAATGCTATTCCTTTTGACCCAAGGTCACCTTTCATTACTTCAGGAATCCGAATGGGTACACCTGCTGTCACAACCTGTGGAATGGCTGAAAAAGAAATGATTGAAGTTGGCTATCTTATTTCTGAAATTTTAAAGTCAAGAAATGATGATAAAAAACTCAATGAACTTGAAACAAAAGTTCGAGATATCGCAAAAGAATTTCAACCTTATGGCTAAATCTAAATTAAGCCTTCAAGAATTTGGTCCTGTCTCATCTTTTTCAACATCTATATTAAGCGGTTTGATGATTGGCCTGACTTTACAATACTTTATAGGATATGAACCTTTTCCTGTAGTGATATTCGTATTGGTTGGAATTTATGATGGGTACAGGAGGATGTGGAGAATATCAAAAAAGATGGAAGGTGAAGATATTGAACGTTGAGATTGAGATAGCAAAAAGAATGCTTTTGAGATCTTCCCCCATATATGTGCTTACACCTATCGTATTTTTGCTGAGGTCACAAGAGGCCTTTTTCTCTTCATTATTCTCCGCTTTAATAGTTGCTACTGGTTTTTTTCTTGGAGCAGTAATCATGTCTTACGCGGCAAAAATTTCTCTTAATTTTTATTATTTTGCTGCTTTATTTGGCTATGTTTTTAGATTAATTTTTATATTTGGGTTTCTCTTATTACTAAAAAGCGTATATTCTGTTGATAATTTGGCAATGTCTTTGACAGTGCCAATTGTCTTTTTAGCTATGTTATTCATAGAGATGACTATGGTTATTAAGAGAAAAGACACAGATTTAGATTGGGCAAATGATAACAGCAGCTGAAACTTGTGATTTTGTAAATCAAGTTGTTTGCAAACCTGCAAACGTAAAAGAGTTATTCGAGTTCACAAATTTTTCGGGTACTCAGATTTCGAGAACTGAAGTACTAATTCTCTTGGCAGCAATTATTCCAGTCTTAGTTGTATTTTTTGGATTGAGAAAAAAATCTATTGTCCCAGGAAAATTACAGTCAGCAGTTGAGTCTATTTTTTCATTTGTTAAAGATGAGATTGCTCTTGGTGTAATCGGAAGAGGTGGTGAAAAATTTACTCCCTACCTAGTTTCAATTTTTCTTTTTATTCTTGTTGGTAATCTTTTTGAGGTAGCTCCATTAATAAACTTTCCAGTCACTTCTCGCATGGCTCTTCCATTGTTCTTAAGTCTGATTACATATTTTATTTTTGTTTTTGTAGGAATAAGAGAAGAAGGTTTTGGCTACATATCTCATTTAGTTTGGCCACCTGGTGTCCCAGTTGCCCTAAAACCTCTAGTTGGAATCATTGAACTCGTTTCAGTTTTACTTGTAAGACCTTTTAGTTTAGCGGTCCGACTTTTTGCAAACTTGGTTGCAGGTCATGTTATGTTGAGTCTGTTATTAGCATCTGCGTATTTCTTCATTGTTCAACCAGGTGGTGCAGATTATATTCTTTCTAAAGCACCTGTAGGACTTGCTTGGTTCACCCTTGGTTTAGGAATTTATGGTTTCGAATTAATTGTTTCGATTTTGCAGGCATACATTTTTACATTGTTGTCTGCAGTGTATATACAAACGTCTCTGCACCCAGAGCATTAAGTAATAAGGAGGAAAATGGAAGCTGCATACGCGTTGATAGGATACGGACTTGCCGCAATTGGACCCGGTATAGGTATCGGACTTATTGCAGGTAATGCTGTACAAGCTATGGCAAGACAACCAGAAGCTGCTGGTATGGTAAGGACAACAATGTTCTTAGGAATAGCCTTTACTGAGGCACTAGCACTTATTGGATTCGTTCTATTCTTCTTGGTATAGGAGCAAAAGAGTGAATATGAATTTAGAAATCTTATTAGCAGAAGCTGAAGAATCAGGGTCAGGAATAGATCTTCTTCTTCCTGCGACATCAGAGTTAGTTGCTGGTGTGGCAGCTTTTGCAATTGTATTTTTCTTTATTTGGAAATGGGCACTTCCTGCATTAAATGAAACTCTTGAAAATAGAGCTTCTGCGATAGAAGGTCAAATAAAAGAGGCTGAAGAGACTAAAGCTGAAGCAGAGAAATCAAAGTCAGAATATGATGAACTGGTTTCAAATGCTGATGTGGAGGTACAAAAAATCATAGATGAAGGTAAAGCTGCTGCTGAAAAAATAAAAGAAGACATTATTGCTGAAGCAAAGAAAGAAGCTGAATCAATTGTTGATAAAGCAAAATCAGATTCAGAAGCGGAAAAAGACAGAGTTGCAACTGAGCTTAAGAGTGAGGTTGCAGACCTATCATTAGAGATATCACAAAAAGTTGCATCCTCAATGACTAAAAAAGATCAACAAAAATTGATTGATAAATTTATCAAGGATATGGGGTAATTAGCAAGATGTCAGTAGAGTCTTTTTCAAAAGGTTTAGTTGAAATAATCTCATCATCTGATGAATCAGAGAGAGTTGAAAACGAAATCCTCCAAGTTTTCAAATCATTATCTGATAGTTCTGAAGCATTAGATGTATTTAGAAATTTCGGTATACCTGTTGAAAAAAAGATTGAAGCTGTACAAAAGCTATTAAGTACAAGAGTTCTGCCGTTAACTGTAGACCTTGTAACCCTGACAATATCTCAGGGATATGCAGATAATTTGATTGATATTGAATCAAATGTTGCAAATTTTATAGCCAACAAAAGAGGTGCATCTGTAGCAAAAGTAGTTACAGCGATTGAGCTTGATACAAAGACTCAAAAAGCGCTGCAAAAAGCCATTAAAGCAAAATTAGGAACTGATGTTGAGCTTAGTGTCGAAGTTGATCCAGATGTTATTGGCGGAATAAGTGTAAGTGTAGGGGAGAGAACTTTTGATAGTCTTCTCTCATCAAAGTTTTCAGAAATTAAAACTGTATTAGAAGGTAGGTAGAATGAGCGATCTTAATATTGATGCTAAAGCGATATCAGATTCATTAAAGTCTACTCTTGGAGACTGGAAAGATTCTGTAAAAGATGACGTAGTTGGTTATGTATCAGCTATTGCAGATGGTGTTGCAAGAGTAAAAGGTTTAGAAAATGTGATGGCATCTGAGCTACTCGAGTTCCCTGGAGGATTAGTCGGAGTTGCTCTTAACTTAGAAGAAGATTCAATTGGTGTTGTTTTAATGGGCGATTCCAATCATATTGAAGAAGGAAATCCTGTTAAGCAAACTGGCGAAGTGCTTTCTATTGGAGTTGGAGATGGATTTTTAGGAAGAGTTATCGATCCACTAGGAAACCCAATCGATGGCAAAGGTCCAATAGAGTTTACCGAAAGAAGACGTCTAGAGCTTCAAGCACCTTCTGTTGTTGAAAGACAACCTGTTGGAGAACCACTTCAAACTGGTATTAAGGCTATTGACTCCATGATTCCAATTGGAAGAGGCCAAAGAGAGCTTATTATTGGTGACAGGCAGATTGGAAAAACTGCTGTTGCTGTCGATACAATAATTAATCAAAAAGATACTGACGTAAAGTGTATTTACGTTGCTATTGGCCAGAAATCATCAACAGTAGCTGAAGTTGTAGAGAGATTCGAACAAGAGGGAGTACTTGACAAAGTTGTTATTGTTAACGCTCCAGCTTCTGCAGCTGCAGCATTGCAGATGTATGCACCTTATGCTGGTTCAGCTATTGGTCAGCACTGGATGTACAATGGCGAACATGGACTAATTGTTTTTGACGACTTATCCAAACAAGCTATTGCATATCGCCAGATTTCATTACTTCTAAGACGACCTCCTGGAAGAGAGGCATATCCTGGTGATGTTTTCTATCTTCACTCAAGATTATTAGAGCGTTGTGCAAAAGTAAGTGAAGAGCTTGGCGGAGGGTCACTAACTGGCCTCCCAATTATTGAAACAAAAGCTGGTGACGTTTCAGCTTTCATTCCAACTAACGTGATTTCCATTACAGATGGTCAGATTTATTTGGAATCAGAACTCTTTTATTCTGGTGTTAGACCTGCTGTAAACCCAGGCACATCAGTATCAAGAGTTGGTGGTGCAGCTCAGACTAAAGCTATGAAAAAAGTTTCTGGTCCTTTAAGAATTAACCTTGCACAGTTTAGGGAGTTAGAGGCATTTGCTGAGTTCGGATCTGACTTAGATGCAGCATCTCAAGCACAGCTTGATAGAGGTAGAAGAGTTGTTGAGTTGTTAAAACAACCACAGTATCAACCAGTACCTATGGAAGAGCAAGTGGTTTCACTATACGCAGTAACAGAGGGTTTTCTTGATGTAGTTGATCCAGCTGATATTCCACAAGCTGAGAAAGATTTAATTGAATTTGTAAAAACAAGACACTCCGATGTTATTAATTCAATTAAAACGACTGGTGAATTGCCTGGAGAAGAATTAAAAGTTGCTGTTGAGGCTTTTGTAAGTACATTGGAGAAAAAAGAAGAGTAAATTATGGCAAGTGCTGAATTACGAATAATAAATAGAAGAATTAAGAGTGTTAAATCTACTAAGAAGATAACACGTGCAATGGAACTCATTGCTTCTTCAAGAATTGTAAAAGCACAACAGAGACTTACCTCTTCAAACAATTACACAAACTTACTCGCTCAAATTGTTGAAGAACTTACAGGAAGTGGTGAAATGCCAACTTCTCCTGCGATTGAAGGAACTAA
>CACAQC010000014.1:0-18130 GCA_902534495.1 uncultured Candidatus Actinomarina sp.
AACCCGTACCGAACCAAATAAGAAACAAAAATGAGCTACCGAATTTATCATAAACTCCATAATTTACAAAAGTTCCAGTATAAATAATCACACCTATGGGAAATATCAAATATGGAACGTGAAAGTTGTTTAGACCAAAGAAATAAACAACAAGTAAAGGAGCAAGTGAAGCATAAAGTAATAATGGGTATGGAAGTATTTGCCCATATTCAAACATATCAAACCATTCTTTTGTTGCTAGGAGAGACACAATAATTAGCAAAATCAATGCAGAAGTGTTATTTATAAACATTACTGCAACAAGAATTAGCAATACTATACCAGTCACAATTCTTGGATTTGTCGAAAAAAATGTACTCTCTTCTTGGTCCTTATTTATTTGAGAGGAGTCATCTTCATCAGGAAGTTCAACATATCCAGGCCAGAACGTTCCATCATTATCTGATTGATATAATTTTTTATACCTCAAGTAATTCATTTTGCTTTACCAAAAGTAATTCATCTATTTTATTTACATACTTATCAGTTAATTCTTGTACTTTTAATTCCAGCCTTTTTATTTCATCAGCAGAATTTTCATCTTTTAATTTTGCGATTTCATCAATACCAAATCTTCGGTGTGATCTTACTGAAACTTTTGCATCTTCAGATGACTTAGATGCTACTTTACCAAGCTCTTTTCTTCTTTCTTCCGATAGAGTAGGTATTGGTATACGAATTACTTCTCCATCATTTGTTGGATTTAATCCAATATCTGAATTTAAAACTGATTTTTCTATTTCTTCTAAAGCTGTTTTGTCGAAAGGTTGTATAACTAACAATTTAGGATCTGGAACAGATATTGTTGCGAGTTGCTGTAGAGGTGTCTTTGTACCATAATATTCGACATTCAATTTATCCACTAATGATGGATTTGCTCTTCCTGTTCTTATTGTTGAAAATTCATCTATTAGATAATTTATTGAATTAATCATTTTTTGCTCAACATCTTTTATAAGTATTTCACTCATTATTTAATTAAAGTTCCCAGCTGTTCTCCGGTAAGAGCTTTGTAGATATTCTGATCTTTAGTTCCATCAAATACTCTTATAGGCATTTCATTCTCTTCACATAAAGTTATAGCGGTTAAATCCATAACTTTTAATTTGCTAGACACTACATCCTTGTATGAGATTTCATTAAACAATTCTGCTTTATCATCAACTTCTGGATCAGTGTTGAAAACACCTTCAACTCTGGTTGATTTTAACATTAAATCTGCTTCTATCTCTGCTGCTCTCAGAGAAGCCGCAGTATCTGTCGTAAAATACGGATTACCCGTACCTGCAGCAAAAATTACAACTCTACCTTTTTCAAGGTGTCTAATTGCTCGTAATCTAATGTACGGTTCGGCAACTGAAGTCATTGTTATAGCTGATTGAACTCTCGTTTGTGTACCATTTTTATCTAAAGCATCTTTTAGAGCAACTGCATTGATAACTGTAGCTAACATTCCCATATAATCTGCATTTGCTTGTGCCATATTTTTAGCCGATTCTTGTACTCCTCTAAAAAAATTGCCACCACCAACTACAACACCTATTTGTATATTCTCATTATTCGCTTTAGTTATCTCAGAAGCTATTCTTTCAATAATTTTTGGATCAATACCAAAATTAGTATTGGGATTGGCAAAGGATTCTCCAGACAGTTTTAGTAGAACCCTAGTCATTATTATGTACCAACCTCAATTCTTGAAAACTTCTTAATATAAATTTTTTCGCCTAATTTACCTGAAAGCTCTTCTATCATTGTACCAACTTGACCTTCATAAAATTCTGGGTTACAAAAAGTTTGCTCATTTAAAACATTGTCTTTATAAAAAGATGATATTTTCCCTTCAACAATTTTTGATATAACATCAGATGGCTTTCCATCATTTTCGGATTGCTTTTCGATAATCTCTTTTTCTTCATCAATTCTTTCTTCAGGTACATCTTCGACATTTAAAAATTCAGGTTTTAAAGCTGCAATGTGCATTGCCACCTGCTTAGCAACATTCTTGAATTCTTCTGATTTAGCTACAAAATCAGTTTCACAGGCAAGCTCAACAAGAACACCTGCAACAGCTCTATCTTGTTGGAAATGTATATAATCACCAATTGTTCCCTGATTAGCCTCTTTATCCGCTCGTTTTTTTGAGTCTGCTAGACCTTTTTCTCTCAGATACTTAACAGCACTATCGAAATCTCCATCAGTTTCTGATAGAGCTTTTTTGGCATCCATCATTCCAGCACCAGTCATGTCGCGTAATTTTTTTACATCAGCTGCTGAAATTGACATTATTCGTTCTCCTTATTCTCTACTTCACTTCTTTTTCCTGAGCCTTTTAGACATGCATCAGCAATTGCAGAAGCAATTAATTCAATTGACCTGATCGCATCGTCGTTACCAGGAATTACAATTTCGACTCCTTCAGGGTCTACATTTGAGTCTGCTAAACCGATAACAGGAATGCCTAATTTTTGTGCTTCTGTTATGGCGGTTGATTCGTTTGCAAGATCTACAACAAAGATCGCGTCTGGAAGTTTGTTTAAATTGACAATTCCACCAATTGATTTTGTGAGTTTTTCAATTTCTCTTTTGATTCGAAGCCTTTCAGATTTTGTGTATGCATTTATTTCACCTGATGACTCTAATGACTTTAATTCTTTTAAGTAAACAACTCTTTTGATAATTGTTTTGAAGTTTGTAAGCATACCGCCCAACCATCTGAAATTAACGTAAGGCATTCCAGCACGCAGAGCTTGGTCTTCAATCACTTGTTGAGCTTGTGGTTTGGTTCCAACAAATAATATTTTTCCACTATTTGCAACTGTCTTTTGTACGTATTCTTGAGCTTGTTCGATAGCATCATAAGTGATTCTTAGATCTAAAATATGAACACCGCTTTTAGCGCCATATATAAATTTGTCCATTTTGGGATTCCATCTTTGAGTTTGATGACCAAAATGTACACCTGCTTCCAGCAGCTCTTTCATTGTTGTACTCAATGTTTCTCCTTTGGTTATTTCATCCCATATTTCATGCCTAAGCGGTTTCCAAACTTTCGTTCACCAAGGAAACTTGCAAATATGGTGTCTATTTTCTTTCAAATTCTAATATCAAACAAATATTATTCAACCTCTCGGATGAGATTGTTTGTATTTTTTTTGTAATTGCTTCTTTGAAACATGTGTATATATTTGTGTTGTAGTAGGATCATTATGCCCAAGAAGTTCTTGCACAATTCTCAAGTCTGCTCCACCTTCTAATAGATGAGTCGCAAAAGTATGTCTAATACTGTGCGGGAATGTTCCGGTTCTTAATTTAACAATTCTTCTAATTTCTCTATCACTTAATTGACCACCCCGAATTCCAAGAAAAAGGTAAGAATTTGATTTCTCATTTTCTAATTTTGGTCTTGAGATTTCAATATATTTTTTTATGCATTTAAAAGCTCTTCCTGTTATTGGCAATACTCTTTCCTTGCTTCCCTTCCCAATTACTCTGACAGAGTTGTTATTGTTTATACTGTTTGTATTCAAATTTGATACTTCGCTTACTCTTAAACCGGATGAATACATGAGCTCTAAAATTGCTTTATCCCTCAAATCCTTTTCAGAAAATTCAGGAAGGTTATCCAAGAGATTATTAATGTATGAGGAAGTTAAAACATTTGGTAATTTTTTTTCAACCTTAAGACTTTTAACTTTTTTAATTTTATTTTTGTTAAAGTAATTGTTTTCAACTGCCCAAGATAAAAATAAATTTATTGATGTGATTTTTCTATTTATGGAAGTTTTTGAGTATTGATTCTTATTTAGCTGTCTAAGATAATCCGAGAATTCTCCGATTTTTTGACTATTTTTAATATAGTGATTTATATCAGACTTGTATGACTTGACGGTATTGGGTGAGTAATTTTTAACATCCTCAATATAAATTAAATATTCTTTAATAATGTTTTCTCTGTCTAGTTGATTATTTAGATTCAAGTCTTTTTTCAAGCCTTCTTTGTAATCCAGACAATATCAGAGTAATGATTAAATATAAAACTGTAAGCACCAAGTAGGTTTCTGCAAATCTAAATGTGCTTCCTGAATACAATCTTCCTCTGTAAGTTAAATCTTCAACTGCTAATACTGATAATAATGAAGAATCTTTCATCATTGATATAAAGTCATTTCCTAAAGCTGGAAGCATATTTCTAAAAGCTTGTGGGAGCACAATAAATCTCATCACCTGTCTGTCTGTTAACCCAAGTGATGCACCACCCTCTCGCTGTCCAACATTAACTGATTCAATTCCAGCTCTAAAAACTTCTGCAATATATGCACCATAAAATACTGACAAAGCAATTATTGCTCTCACGAGCATTGGCACATTACCGTTATTAATATTAAAAAATTCAGCACCTCTAACAACAACTACAAAAGCAATTGTAAAAATCAAAATTAATACAGGAACACCTCTTATGAACTCAATATATGTTCTTGAGATTGTACTCGCTATTTTGTTATCTGAGATGCGACCAATGCCAGATATAAGACCTAAGAATAAAGCGATAACAAATGAAATAATTGTTGATAGAAATGTTATCGAAAGTCCAGGAAGAATAAAATTAAATGCTTTGTTGTATTCTGGGTTTGAAAATATGACATATATCATCCATGCTATAATTCCAATCAATATCAAGAGCCACCAATTATCTGGCTTGAATAAATTTTTAACTTTCATGCTTTTTTCTAATAATAAAGCAATAGGCACGGTTTTCCGTGCCTATTACAAATTAATATATAAGTAATTAAGTTACTTAACCATCACTTCCCGGATCGCAACCTTCAGGAAGATATTCTTCAGGAATGTTTTCATCACACTCTGCTATATCATCATAAGTTACTGAGAAATCTGGTGAAAAGAACTTTGCATTAATTTCTGCAAGTTTTCCACTTTCTTCCATAGCTGCAAGGCCTTGATTAACAACATCTACCAATGGACTTCCATTTGGAAAAGCGAATCCTAATTGTTCAGATGTCAAATCTCCACCTACCAACTTAACTTGGTCTTTATTTGCACCCATATAACCTAAACCAGCAGTTTCATCGATAATTGATGCATCTGCATCACCAGAAATTACAGCTTGGATTGCAAAGTTAAAATCATCAAATGCTTTAACTTTGTCTTCACCTAATTCAGCAACTGCAAACTCATAGTTTGTAGTTCCTTTTTGTGTTGCAACTATGTAATCTCCACTTTTAAGATCATCAATGCTTTTAATATCGTCATTACCAACTGCTACAAGCACTCTTTGAGCAAGATTTATGTAACCATCAGAGAAATCAATAATTTTGTCTCTTTCTTCGGTAATTGTGATTCCATCACCAGCGACCATAAATTGTCCATCAGCTACGGCTTGAATCATTCCATCCCACGCTGCTGGTACATACACAGGGACAAAATTCATCAGTTCCCCCATATGATTAAATACATCATAATCCCAACCTTTTGCTACACCATCAGATGCATCAATATAGTTGAATGGTAAATATGCATTTTCTACTGCAAATGTAAATTCACAACCACCCAAATCAGGTAATCCATTTTCTCCAGTAGTAATTTCTACTTCATCGCAAGGAACTGCTGTTGTTGAACAAGCTGCAGCGACCATTGCTAAAATAAAAATTAACAGGAGTGATTTTTTTGTTTTCACTTAATAAACCTCCAGTGTCTTAAGTTTAAAGTATTGCATAAATATACAAATAAATGAATTTTTATTCAATAATTTTATTCATCTAATGTATTTTTATAATTTGGTTGCCTTTTTTCAAAAAAAGCAGTCATTCCTTCTACAACATCTTGGTGTTGAAATCTACTATTTTGATTTACAGTTTCATTTTCTATTGATTTCTCAAAAGTTAAATTTAATCCATCTCTAATTTGTTGTTTAACCATACAAATAGATATAAAACTTTGTTCATTTAATTTTTCTATTAATTCTTTAAATACAGTGTCCATATTTTCAGCGTTAGTAAGTTTGTACAAAACTCCCAATTTGTTTAATTCTTCACCATTAATTTCATTCGATGTCATCATTAATTCTTTTGCTTTTTGTATGCCAATTATTCTTGGCAATACCCAAGAACCTCCAAAATCAACAACTAATCCTCTTCTAACAAAAACCTCAATAAATCTTGTTTCAGGTGTAGCAATAATAAAATCGCTTAAAAGCATCATGTTTGCTCCAGCACCAGCTGCAATTCCATCAACAAGTGAAATAATCGGTTTTTTACAATTCCACATTTTTACAGCAGCTTTTGAAACATCATCCATTAGCGCACTGACAGTCTCTCCCAACTGAGCACCTGCAGAATAGTTTCCATTAATATGCTTTATGACTAAGTACTTTAAGTCACTGTTTTCAAATGATTCAATTTCTTCTTGTAGATTTATCCAATCTTCTGCACTTATAGCGTTACGAGCTTTTTCATCATTGAATTGTAAAAATTTAATCTCGTTTACTATATTTGATTCAAGTGTCATATAAGAAAGTTTAATACAAATCTATTTAGAATGTAGTTATGGGATTTAATCCGAACAAACCTTACAAAGCTAATAAGACAGACTACTTAAATATTATTGCAGCGTTGTTACTTACTATTATTGTTGTCATTTGGGCATTAAGTTAAAAGATTTACGATGAATATCTGAAAGACCATATTTTTGAATAGCTAATCTATGCTCTTTAGTTCCATAACCTTTGTTTTTTTCGAATGCATATTTTTTATATTTATTTGATATCTCAACCATAAATTTGTCTCTGAGAACTTTTGCAATAATACTTGCAAGAGCGATAGGCCTACAATTATCTTCACCCCTAATAAGTGAAACGGCATTAAATTTTGATATCTTAAAATGATCAACATATACAATATCTCCATGATGGAATACAGAAGAAATAGAATCCTCTAAAACTTTTTCATTTGCCAATTTTATTCCATAAAGGTCTATAAATTTGTTATCACGTTCTATGTAGGAGAATTCAATTTCATTTTTCTGAACTAATTCAAAAATAGCATTCCTTTTTTTTGGTGACAATTTTTTTGAGTCTTTTACATCTGCCAGCAAACTTATATGATGATAATTTACTCTGACAGAAGCTGCTCCGATTGGGCCAGCAAAAGAACCTCTTCCAACTTCATCACTGCCGATAATATACTTGTCAGGATTTGATTTCCAAATTTTATCTTCAATCATCTAATTTCTTAAAATTTTCAAATGGATATATCAAATATATTGCTTTGCCAATGATATTACTAATAGGTATTGTTCCAATATATCTAGAGTCTTGACTATTGGGTCTATTGTCACCCAATACAAATATCTCATTATCAGGAATTACAAAAGTTTCATTTTTGAAGTTCACTCCCTCATTTATATTAGGTATATAAAATTTTGAACTGTTAACAAATACCTCACCATTTTCAAATATTTCAACAACATCTCCACCTACCCCCACTACTCTTTTTATTAGTGCTGCATTTTCTTGTGAATTAACATCGTTAATTTTCCAGATTTGAAGTTCATCAAAATATTGCTGCAAAATACTTTCTGAATAATCAGAGTTAATATTATGAAAAACCACAATATCCCCACTACTAATATCAAACTGTACAATTGTATCTTTTAAAACAAGAACTCTATCATCTGTTTTTAGTGTAGGCTCCATTGAGGTTGTGGGAATGAAGTATATTTGTAACAACAACGTCCTGACAAATGTTGCTACGAGTATCGCTAGAACAATAGTCGTAATTGGTTTTAGTAATTTTTTGATAATAATTTAATAATAATTAATTAATTACGATCTTCTTTAATTTTTGCAGATTTACCTACACGATCACGTAGGTAATATAGCTTTGAACGCCTTACTTTACCTTTTCTAATAACTTCAATTGAATCAATAATTGGTGCATGGACAGGAAATATTCTTTCTACGCCGACCCCAAATGACAGTTTTCGAACTGTAATAGTTTTGTTAATGCCTACATTATTGACAGCTATAATCACACCTTCAAATGTTTGTATTCTTTCCCTATTGCCTTCAGAAACTTTAACATTTACTTTTACAGTATCTCCAGAATTAAAATCTGGTAAATCTTGTTTTAAATAATTTTTTTCGATATTTTCGATTAAATCCATAAGCTCTCCAAAAATAAATTATATAAGTAAATATACTTTATATGTCTTTTAAATTATTCTTTTTCCACTCTTCAATGTCTTTATGATTGCCTGATAATAAAACTTCAGGGACTGACAAATCATTGAATGTTTCAGGCCTTGTATAGACAGGAAAATCATATTTGTTATCAGTAAATGTCTCAAATTTTAATGAATCTGGATTTCCTAATACACCTGGAATCCTTCTTATTAAAGCTTCGAGGATATACATAGCTGGAATTTCTCCTCCAGAAATAACAGCATGTCCCACAGATATTTTATAATCTGCATGGATGTCTAAGATTCTTTGGTCAAAACCTTCATATCTTCCTGCAATTAAATTTATGGAATTAAATGATAATAATTTAATCAATAGAGTTTCATCCAACTGCTCTCCTGATGGTGTTAGAAAAACATTAACTTCTGCATTTGATGAGTTAATCGCATTATCTAATGGCTCAGGCATTAATACCATTCCAGGTCCCCCACCATATGGGGCATCATCTACTTGTTTATATTCACCAATTCCAAAATCCCTTAAGTTTGTTGTTTGAATATTTACCAGCTGATTTTTAATCGCTTGTCTAACAATCCCTATATTTTTCCACTCCTCAATTAAATTTGGGAAAAGTGTAATGACATTATATGTATTCATAAATATTTGATTAAAGTTTTAGGATCTTTAAATTCTGTATAAAGCGTGTTTCTTAATACAGGTATTTTGTTGAAATTTTCAATTAAATCTACAAATTGCTGTTCTGTAGTTTCCTGACCATGATCAGCACCAGAAGCCCTACTGATATTTTCATTAATTAATGTGCCTCCTAAATCGTTAACACCAGCATTTAACAATTTACCAGCACCCTCATGTCCGAGTTTGACCCAACTTGCCTGTATATTATTAATTAGATTTGAAAAATATATTCGAGCAAGTGAATGAATTAAGACAACTTCATCCCACGAAGGACCTGGCATACTTTTTCCTTGCAAATAAATAGGAGATCCCATATGTACAAAAGGTAGAGGTACAACTTCTGTAAAACCACCTGTTTTTGATTGGATATTCTTTATTAGGGAAAAATGATTTACCCATGAATCTATATCATCTATATGTCCGAACATGATAGTAGCTGTTGACTTCAATCCTAAACCGTGTGCTACTTCCATCACATACGCCCATTGAGATGATGTTATTTTATCTGGGCACAAATATTTCCTGACTCTATCGTCTAATATTTCAGCTGCAGTTCCCGGCAAGGTATTCAGACCAGCATCTAATAGAAGTTTTAAATATTCTTCAATACTCAAATTTATTGTCTCAGCACCTTGCCATATTTCTAGTGGTGTAAAGCCGTGAATGTGCATGTCTGGAGTAGTTTGTTTTATTTCTTTTACCATATTCAAATAAAATTCACCAGTGTAATCAGGATGTATACCACCTTGCAAACATACTTCTGAAGCTCCCATTTCAAAAGCTTCAGTGGTTCTGTCTACTACTTCTTGGATATCAATAGAGTACGGTTTTTCTTTACGATTAAAACTTTTTGGACCTTTTGAAAATCCACAAAAACCACATTTATAATAACATTGGTTTGTATAGTTAATATTTCTGTTCTTAACAAAAGATACTTTGTTCCCATTTTTAAGAAAATTTAATTGATTCGCAACACTGGCAATATCATTAATTTTTTCACCTGCAGTATTGAATAAAATTTTTAATTCTTCATCATTAATTTGATAACCATTTAGCACGCTATTTAAAATCTCGTCTATTTGAAAATGTTTGATTTGACTTTTATTGTTGTAAACAAAATTATTTAGCTTCGGTATTGCTTTTCCGCTTCCAGGAAACCAATCAGTTTTTTCTCGTCTAAATCCTCGCACATTTCTTGTACTTAAATATCTAAAGAAACGTTCTTTAGAAAATTCATTCCTTGCCTCATCAATTGAAAAAACTGGGGATAACAATGTTCTTTCATAAAAATTGAAGCTCTCAATTTTTTGTAATTCATCAATTTGTGATGAACTCCAGTCTCTTAGCAATAAATCAGAAATTCCATTATTAATGTACTCAACCGCTGCATCAATAGTATCAACGTATGCTGTTGTTATAAATTTTGTTTTTGTGTTTATTGCTTTTAAAAAATTAATATCTGATGGATTTGAAACCAGTACAGTGTAGGGCTTTACTCTATCGATAACTTCAAGTGAAATTTCTTTATTGTTTTTAAAATCATAAACAATTCTTTTCGGATTGATGCCTATAAAATTTTTCCAATTATTGTCATTAATTATCCAACAATCAGAATCTACACCTGCATCTTTAGATAAAGTTTGAAAATCTTTCTTATGTATTTCATTAATATCAAGTTCTAGTTCGCTTTTAATTAAGAAAGCAGATGTACCCTCTTTCCTTCTAGAATTTAAATAAATTTCATTGTTATTATCGCATGGTCTTATTCTTAAAAAAGAAATATTATTATTCATTTGAATCTTTTGGATATCCATCTGTATCAATAATATTATTAACTTTTTCAAAAATTTCGTCATTTAACCATTCTTTTTTTATATATTCTGGATATACAGGAAGTCTCTTTTTGAGTACCTGTCCAGTAGCTGAAGTATCATTTTTTAATTTATTAATATTTGGCCAGAGGTGATCAGGGTTTACCCAATCTATTGTCAAAGGCGAAATCCCACCAAGATCATTTATTCCACTCTTGAGAAATAAAGTTATGTCTGGTGATAAATTAGGTGGAACTTGGATTGAAATATGAGATGGAGAATATATTCTAGTTGTCGCAATTATTCTTAAAAATAAATCATTCGTAATTTCAGAATTATTTTTCATAATCGTATTTTTTTTAGCTCTAAAATTTTGAAGAATAACCTCTTGAATAGCCTTATTATTTTGTATCAATAAAATGAGATTTGTAACATCATCTACCACTTCATCAGCGGTAGAAGTAAGCCCTAAGAGGAGTCCTGTGGTTACGGGGTACATTGCTTGAAGAGCATTTTCTAGAGATTCAATTCTAAGATCAATAAATTTGGTTTGAGTTTTGTAATGAGGTTGTCCCTTATCATATATATTTTTTGAAAATGTTTCAATCATTAAGCCGCCGGATGGTGAATATTTTTTTAACTCTTTAATTTCTTTAAAACTCATCAATCCAGGATTTGCATGCGGAAATAATGTAAATGTTTCGTTTACTTTTTGCATCGAGCTGACTAAATAATCATGGGTTGAAGAAAATCCAAGTAGCTTAAGTTGAGTCAATGCATAGTCCCATTTTAATTCAGGCTTATCCCCTAATGTAAATAAAGCCTCATAACAACCGGCTTCTTCGCCAGCACCAGCAATGCTTATTACTTCATCTTCGTTTAAATACGTTCCCCCTTCATTTGGTGATTTAACAAAAGTGCAATAACCACAACTATCTCTACACATAGTTGTAAGCGGTATGAATACTTTTGGGCTGTAGGTTATTGTATTCCCAAAATTACTTTTTTTTCTATCAAATGCTTTAGTAAGCAAATCTTCAGTTGGTTCAGATCCAAAAATTGAATCGTGAATATTTCTTCTTAATTCTCTCATGCTTTGTGTTTTTAAGGTATATTATTAGTTGATTGTAACAACAATTACTCATTAGTTTTGTGAGGGTTAATGACAAACGTATCACTTGTTGGTTTTGGAAGAATAGGTAGAGATCTATTTAGACAAACATTGGGAGACAAAGACATTAACATAGTCTCAATATCTGATACCGCAGATAAAAAAAACTTAATTTATTTGCTCAAATATGATTCAATATACGGAAAATTGAATGCTGATATCCATGAGACTGAAAAAGGTATTGTTGTAGATAATAAAGAAATCATATTTAACTCTTGGAAGGGTGGAAATGAAGCAGATTGGGAAGCAGTTGCAACAGATGTTGTAATACTTGCAACTGGTAAACCAAAAACAAAAGAAGAAGTTGATATACATTTATCAAAAGGGTGTAAAAAAGTAATAATTGCTTCTACACCAGAAAACTTTAAAGATATTCAAATTTATGTACCTGGTGCAAACGATGAATATACTGACTTTAATTCTGATGTGTTTTCACTTGGATCGAATACTGCAAATGCTGTTGCACCGATACTAAAGGCTTTAAATAAAGATGTAGGCGTCGAAAGAGCTTTTTTAACAACCGTACATGGATATTCGAACTCAAACAGATTAGCTGATGTAGCTGGTGAAGGTTTCAGACTAAATAGGGCTGCTGGAGAAAATATAATACCTAGTATTACTAAATCATCCGAAGTAATTGTAAATGTACTTCCCTTTTTAAAAAATAAAATAGCATCCTCATCAATGACAGTTCCAATTCCTGATGGAAGTACAGTAGACCTAACAATAGATATTACTAAAGAAACGACTATTGAAGAAATAAACAATCTCCTTAAAAATTATTCAGAAAATGAGTTAAAAAACATAATCGGAATTACATACGACCCAATCGTTTCATCTGATGTAGTCAGAAGCACACTTTCTGGACTGATAGATGGTCTTGCTACAATGGGTATTAATAATAAGAAAATAAAATTAATAATTTGGTTTGATAACGGTTGGGGTTACGCTTCAAGAATAATAGACACCATTAAACGATTAGGACAAGAGCTTTAAATGGGTAACGTAGCTATAAATGGTTTTGGAAGAATTGGAAGATCAATTCTCAGGATTATTGTAGAAAATGATTCTGATATAAATGTCGTGGCAATAAATGATTTAGGAAACTACGAAAATCTTGCTTACTTGCTTAAACATGACTCAGTAATGGGAATATTAGATAGTAATGTGAGCGTTGATGGGGACAAATTAATTGTAGATGACAGGTCTATTCAATTGACTTCAATTAAAGACCCTGCGGACCTTCCATGGAAAGAGATGAATGTTGATGTTGTTGTTGAATCTACTGGAATATTCAGAGATAGTGAATCATTAAATAAACATCTTGATGCCGGAGCTAAGAAAGTATTACTAACTGTACCTCCTAAAGATGATATAGATGCAACAATTGTCCTCGGGGTCAATGATAGTGATCTTAAGCCTGAGGATAAAATAGTATCAAATGCATCTTGCACTACAAACTGTTTAGCACCTATAGCAAAAGTTTTAGATGATAATTTTGGAATTATATCCGGATTAATGACCACAGTACATGCATATACTAATGACCAAGCATTAGCTGAAACTACCCATAGTGACTTTAGAAGAGGACGTAGTGCAACTCAGAATATTATCCCAACATCAACAGGTGCAGCAAAAGCTGTTGGTATGGTACTTCCAGAACTTAATGGAAAACTAGATGGGATGGCAATGAGAGTGCCTGTTCCTGATGGGAGCGTTGTTGATCTCGTCGTTGAATTAGAAAAAAAAGTCTCTATAGATGATATCAACAAAGCAGTTAAGAATGCTGCAGACAATGAGTTGAACGGAATATTAGAGTATTCTGAGGTGCCTCTTGTATCTACAGATATTTTAAATAATCCGCACTCAAGTATATATGATGCTTCTTCAACTCAGCTACTAGAAGGTAATCATGTAAAAGTAGTTTGCTGGTATGACAATGAGTGGGGATATTCAAACAGAGTTGTAGATTTAATTGGAAACTTACTAAACAATGGATAAAGAATTACCAGTTGCACCAAAGGCTATTGGAAATTATGTAACATATAAAAAAGTTGGAAATTATATATATACATCTGGTCACGTTCCATTTACTGATAAGAAAAAATTTCAAGGAAAGATACCTTCCGAGGTATCAATGGAAGATGGTTATGAAGCTGCTTCCTTATGTGCTGAATTAACTATATCTACACTTTTAGCAAATGGTGAAATTGAAAATCTACAGCCAGTAAATGTATTAGGGTTCGTAAATGCTGATAATGGTTTTCAAGATCATGCAAAAATATTGAATGGTTTTACAGATAAGCTTGCAGAGTATTTTGATAAAAAGTCAACACGATCTGCTGTTGGGGTTGCCAGCTTACCACTGAATGCATCAGTGGAAGTTCAATGTATTTTTGTGTATGAGTAAATTAATTGGAATCTCAACTGGAATAAAAGATGTTCAAATGGCGCCTGGAAATATTCCATCTGTTGTAATAAACAATGATTTTATAAACTTATGTAACAAATTTGGGAATACTGCGATAGTTATTGGTCCACAAAATGATAATCTTGAAATTGATGCTGCAAAATTTGATGCTTTGATAATTTCTGGAGGTGGAGATATTAATCCAGAAAGGTATAATCAAAAAATTGATTCTAAAACAATTCGAATATCAGACAATAGAGATTCTACTGAATTGAATCTACTGAAATCTGCAGAAAAAAACAATGTTAAAACTCTTGCAATATGTAGAGGACATCAATTATTAAATGTTTATAAAAAAGGTACTTTATATCAAGATCTGAGTGATTCAGGTTTTAAAGACATCGAGCACGATAAACCCTTCGAAGATGCTCGATCTCACATTCATGATATTGAAGTTTACGAAAACTCAAAACTATATGAAATAATTCAAGAAAAAAATATTATGGTAAATTCTATACATCATCAAGGCATCGATAAATTAGGTGAAGATTTAAAAATTACTGCAAAATCAAATGATGGTGTTATAGAAGGAATAGAAACTACTAATGAATGGAATGCTATTGGTATTCAATGGCATCCAGAGAATATGATAGAAGATAAATACAGTAATTTAATTTTTGACTGGTTAAATAGTTAGGTTGTCATTAATTAAAACAAGTTCATCATTCTGATAGGAAAAAAACTTATTGTTATAAGGAATAGGAAAATCAGTTAAATTAGAAACTTCGCAAAAAGTAAAGTTTTGAGAAAAATTAAATCCACGTAAAACTAAATCTGATTTGCCTAAGTTTTTATTTATGAAAAATCCAGGCCAAGGTAACTTACAATCATTTAAAAAATCATTTTTATATTTATCTGAAATAAAGACAACCTTATCCCTAAATCTCTCAATTGACTCTATTGTGTCAAAATCTCTAAATTTAATTAGATTTCTATCTTTTAAGTGGGTTTTAAAATTCTCAACTACTAGTTCTTCATTACCAACTTGCATTGATATATTGCTTAAGTCAAATCTTCTAAAAAAATTGTCTATATTTATATATTGAAATCCACTTAGGGAGTGAGGTTTACCTAATTTAGCAACTTGATATAAAGTATTTTTAGTCAATAAATTCTACGCTAGATTGAAGACCTTCTTCATCTGCTGCTGCTTGAGCTACTGTACGAATCGCTCTGGCAACTCTTCCTCTTTTACCAATAACTCTCCCCATATCATCTGGAGAAGTTCTAACTTCAATTGTTACATTTTCATCATCTGAATCTGCAATATCAACTTTTACAGACTTCGTGTCCTCAACAATTTGAGTAACAATATATTCAACTACATTTTTTACAATTGAACCTGCGGCCATAAATTATTCCTCTTCTTTTTCTTCTGAAGATTCTTCAGAAGTTTCTTCTTGAGTAGCTTCTTCTTTCTTTTTATTTGCCTTTGAACTGCTTTTAACTTTTTCTGCAGGTGGAGTAGGAATAGAAACAACCTCTCCCTTTGATGATCGCCACTGAGCCCATGCCCCAGAAATTTCTAACAATTTTTGTGCACGCTCTGATGGCTGAGCTCCCTTGTCTAACCATGACACAGCTTTGTCGACATTTATATCAACTTTTGAAGGGTTGTGATGTGGATCATAGTAACCCAAGTCTTCAATAAACTTTCCATCTCTTGGTGAGCGAGAATCAGCAACAACTACTCTGTATGTTCTATTCTTTTTCTTACCTCTTTGTGCAAGTCTTATTTTTACAGGCATTAATTTCCTTTTTTAAATAGCAATACATTATATTACATTAAGTAAATCATAAAATGTACTTTTATTAGATTAACTTCTTAATAAAAATAACTAGAAAAGATTTAATGTTTTGCTAACCTGATTTTTAATGCAAGTAATTGAATTATCTCACCCACTTAAATCCCACTATTTAACAATACTTAGAAATGAAAATACAAACAGTGAAGAATTTAGATCATATGCAACCAAGCTTTCATATTTACTTTTTATTGAGGGTACTAAAAATATTTCTTTGAAAGAAAAAAATATAACTACGCCATTAGTAGATACTAAGGGTTATGAAGTAGAAAACGACAGTGTTGCAATTTCAGTTCTGAGAGCAGGACTTGGTTTAATTGATGGTGTTAAAGAGCTTTTACCAAATGTTTCATTTGGTTATATTGGTGTTCAAAGAAATGAAGAAACTGCAGAACCTGAATATTATTATGAAAATTTACCTGATTTAAATAACAAAAACGTTTTTATATTAGAACCCATGCTTGCTACTGGTGGTTCTTTATCTTTTGCTATTAATAAAGTGAAGGAACAAAAACCAAAAGATATTATTGCTCTAACTGTTATTTCTGCCCCTGAAGGTATTCAACGATTAGAAAAAGAGCATCCAGATGTTACATTAATAACAGGTAATATTGACGAAAAATTAAACGAAAGTTGGTATATAGTTCCAGGCCTTGGAGATATGGGAGATAGGCTTTTTGGTACAACTTAATGAAAAGATGTTTTCTTGTAGTTATTGATTCATTAGGTGTTGGTGAAGCTCCTGATGCGGATAAATATGGTGATTTAGGAGCAAATACTCTCTCAAATGTTGCAAATGCTGTTGGTGGTGTCAATTTACCAACTATGGAAAAGCTAGGTTTTGGAAAAATTACAAAAGTTAAAAATATGAATTCTAACCATATTGCAACAGTCGGAAGATTATCGGAAAAGTCGATCGGAAATGATTCTACTACTGGACATTGGGAGCTTGCAGGTTTGATCACCAAAAAAGATTTTTCAACTTATCCCAAGGGATTTCCTCAGGATTTAATTCACTCAATTCAAAAAGAAGCAAATATTGAATTTATAGGTAATAAACATGCATCTGGTACTGAAATATTAAATGAACTTGGAGAAGAACATCTATCATCAGGAAAATTAATATTGTATACTTCTGGTGATTCAGTTTTTCAAATTGCTGCTCATGAAATAATTTGTTCTGTTGAGAAACTTTACAAAATATGCGAGATTTCAAGAAAATATTGTGATGAATACAATATCGGAAGAGTAATAGCTAGACCATTTGTTGGAAAATATGGCAATTTTGTCAGAACTTATGATAGAAAAGATTTTGGCATGAATCCCCCAGGCGAAACAATTCTTAGTTATTTATTTAAAAATAATCTTTCTACTTATGGAATTGGTAAAATCAGTGATTTATTTGGAGAAATGTATTTAACGACTGCTGTACATACTGAGGGTGACTCAAATGGACTTGAATACCTTCATGATGAAGCAAAAAATGGTAGTCATGATTTTGTATTTGTTAATTTAGTTGATTTAGATATGCTTTACGGTCATAGAGAAGACCCAAAAGGGTATTACGAGGGATTAAAACTTATAGATAGAAAAATTCAAGGAATTTTAGATGTAATGAGTGAAAACGATCTAATAATATTTACAGGTGATCATGGTACAGATCCAACAGACGGTAAAACAGACCATTCAAGAGAATATGTTCCGATGGTTGCTTATAAAAAAAATGGTAAAAGTGAATATATTGGTGATCTTGAGGGTTTTTATAATGTAGCTTCAACGATATGTGATTTTTTTGAATTAAGTAATATATTTCCAGGCAAAAGCTTTTTAAATCAAATTTAACTTATTAACCTAATATCAAATGATTGAAAAAATAACACAGTCTAAAGCCTTCATCTCAGAAATCATTGAAGGAAAAACTATAGAATCTGTGATTGTATTAGG
>CACAQC010000015.1:0-15146 GCA_902534495.1 uncultured Candidatus Actinomarina sp.
TCAAATAATAGAGTAAATGAACTTAAGCTCTTGCAAAAAGATATCAGAAGTTATCAGAGAGTATCTACAGTTTTTTAAAAAATGTGCGGTTTTTGTGCGGTTTAAATTGTATATTTATATTTTTCTGCTTGTAATTTTTCATCATCAATTGTCCAAGGATAAATTTCTTTAACATCACCGCCTTCAAGTTTTAGATTAGCTCTATCAACCCAATCTATACCGCTTACAATTAGCAATACACTTTTTGCTGGATCTTCTTTAGATTTATTTACTTCATTTTTTGTTAAATAAACAGAACTAGGATTCTGAGTAGTTGTGCTTTTAACTTCAACTACTTTTTCTATACCATTTTTTTTACAATCTAAATCTCTTCCACCGCCGTAAACTTTACTGACATCTTTGACATCCCAACCTAAACTTTTAAAATATTCCTTTGCTTTTAACATACCGTGTTTGTCAACAGCATTTCTTTCTTCATACTTTAAAAGACCTTGACCTGAATTAGAATTCGAAACTGAGGCTAATTCGTAGTTTTCATTAATTAATTCTTCTGAAATTTCAAAATGATTTGAAAATACTTTTCCCTTTGAGAGGTTTGAATAAATTGCTTCTAAACTTTGTATAAAATTTAGTAGACTTTTTTCTATATCCTCGTCATCGGGTATCTCGTTTGTTTTCAGTTTTTTAGAGTAAATGTTTGTCTTCTGATATTGATAAGCTTTATCTCCTTTACTTACAGATAAATTTATTTCTTCCTCAAGATTGGAAGTATCCAAATAATTTTTTGATATTTCTCTTGCCCAATTTACTCTTTCCATAATTACTTCTGGTTCTAACTTTATGAAATTCATACTTTCAAATGAGGCTTGGTTCAATGAGAGATACATACAACTACCATCAAATGAAAATAGATTTGTAATATAAAAACCTTTTGTCGCAGATTCTGAAAAATCTGGAACATAAATTCTAGTCCAGGGCACTTTAGAGAAATATTTAAATTTACCGTTACTACCAGCTACATTCCATAAACCTTTATAAATGAATTGATCATTGTATTTGTTTAAAAAATTATTATAAAAATTTACTATGGACTCCTCTACTAATTGACCTCTTTCTATAAATTCTGGAGCTGTTTTTCGTTCTTCTAATGAGTAGTTGTTATAGTTTTTCTGAATTTGTAGAACTCTGTCTATTTGATCTGCTAATACTCTCATTGTTATAATTTTTGCATATTCAATAACTCATTGTGCGGTTTTTGTGCGGTTTTTTGTATTTCAACAGGGTAGATTTCTGAAAAACCTTTGTGGGCGCTACAGGATTTGAACCTGTGACTTCTTCCTTGTAAGGGAAGCGCTCTGCCGGACTGAGCTAAGCGCCCTAAGTAAATCTATTATATTGTAAATGAAATTATTAAATAGAGTAAATTTTGATTAATTACTACTAACTTCTTCGTGGTACTCACCATCTACGTTAACTTCCCAAGGGTCATAATCGCCTTGCCCAAGGAGGGTTCTTGCTGCATATAACCCTGTCGCCATGGCGTGGTCCTGATTGTTGTATTTAAACATCCCAGATCTTCCTATAGCTGTAATATTTGGCAAGTCTGAAAGCCAATCTTTAATCACATCAATATGTTCTTGATATCCTGTTTTGATTACAGGATAAGCATTTGCATTTCTACTTACCTCGGTATGAATTACATTAAATTCATCATCAAAAATATTTTTCAATTCATTTAGAGCAAAATCAATAATATCTTTATTCTGTTTACTCCAGATATCATCATCTTCAAAGCAAAAATATTCAAGAGTTAATGGATATGTTCCTGCCTCACTCATATCATCAGAAAAGTTTGTAAAATCTGAAATCCTAGCCATATTCAGATTAGGAGAATGAATGTAAATCCAATTATCATCAAATAATTTTTTATCTATTGTTATATGCACGCTTAAATGGTTTCTATAATTTAGACTTTTTGCAGAATCAATTACGGATTGTGGTACGTCAGAGTCATAGATAGAAATAAACTCTAACAGAGGATTACTAAAGAACACATTCTTTGTTTCTACAGAAATTTTATTCCTCTCACTGTCCTCATAAATTATTGAAAAAATATCTTCTGTTTTTTTAATTGAAGTTACTTTTTTGTTTTTTGTAACCTCAATACCTTTATTTGTAATATGTTCTTCAAATTTTTCCCATAACATTCCTGCACCTAGTCTTGGGTAATAAAATTTGTCTACTAAAGTTTTTGGTCTTTTCTTACTGTTGGGAAACAATGCAAATTTTATTGCTGTAGACAAACTTAAACCTTTTATCCTTTGAGCTGCCCAATCGGAACCAATATCTTTACAGTTTATTCCCCAGACTTTTTCAGTGTAATTTTTGAAAAAATTATTAAATAGTTTTTTCCCAAATCTGTCAACAACCCAGTCTTCAAAGTTATTAATTTTTGAAACACCCAAGTAACTTTTTACTCTTGCAAAAAGATACGAAAATCCAATAACCACAGATTCACTTACTCCAAGTCCGAATAGGGCATTTAGCGGTGTAAGTGGATAATCAAAATAGCTATTGTTGAATAATATTCTTGTTTTTCTGTCAACTGAAACAGCATCATTACCTAACATCTCTAAAAACAATTCATAAACTTCTTTGTTTTTTGTAAAGAACCTGTGAGGACCAATATCGTATCTATAAGGTCCAAAAACTTTTGTTTCAGCCAAACCGCCAACTTGTGATTTTTTTTCAAGTACAAGTACTTTTTTGTTTGATTCAGAAAGCTGATACGCTGCAGTTAATCCAGCAGGTCCAGCACCGATAATAATTAAGTCATACAAAATAGATAATCCAAATGTTTAGAAAAAATACTGTCCAGTTGTTAAGCTTGTTATTTATTTGACCTAACTGCAACCCAATGAGTTTCCACAGTTAAGACATTTGTAACATGATCCGTTTCTTATTGTTATATGTCCACAATCATAACAAGCTGGTGCGTCTCCCATCATATCTCCAAGGACTTCTTGAACAGTTGTGACAGAATTTGCGACTGTTTCAGCTGTTTCTACGGTATCAACAACCTCAACTTTTGAAACAAATTGAACTTCTTGTGTCGTAGATGAATTTTCACTATTTTGAAAATTAGTTGGTGATTCAGTTTCTTGAACAGGCTCAACTTCCTGAACAGGCTTAGTTTCTTGAACAGGCTCAACTTCCTGAACAGGCTTAGTTTCCTGAACAGGCTCAGTTTCTTGAACAGGCTTAGTTTCCTGAACAGGCTCAGTTTCTTGAACAGGCTCAACTTCCTGAACAGGCTCAACTGTTTTGGTATCGTCTGTTGGTGTATCTTTTGGTGGAACTTGTACAAGATCTGTTCTATCAAGGTATTCAAGCCCTAATGCTCTGAAAACATAGTCAACGATTGAGTTGCTCATTTTGATATTTTCATGACCTTCAACCATGCCTCTTGGTTCAAAAGTCTGGAATGTAAAGGTATCTACAAATTCTTCAAGTGGAACACCATATTGTAGTCCTTTGGAAACAGCGATAGCGAAACAACCCAAAACTCCTTTTAGTGTTGCACCTTCTTTAGCAATATCAATAAAGACTTCACCTAGTGTGCCATCAGGGTACTCGCCTGTTCGAAGATAAACTTTATGTCCTGCAACTTTTGCTTCTTGTGTCCAACCCTGTCTGCGTTCAGGGAGCAAGAATCTTGGTCTGTTTACACCTGCATAAGCTTTTGTCGGGCTTGTTCCAGGAGAATAATTACCTTGTACAAGCATCGCTTCTTCTTCAAGAATTTTGTTTACTTCTGGGTCATTTTCATCAGAATCACCTTCATCAGATGAAGCTGAAAGTGGTTGAGAAGCTTTTGATCCATCTCTATAAATGGCAATAGCCTTAACACCAATTTTTGCTGCCTCAAAATAACAATCTTCAATATCTTCAATGCTTGCCTCGTTAGGCATATTTACAGTTTTAGAGATTGCACCAGATATAAATGGTTGAGCTGCAGCCATCATTCTTACATGTCCCATATAGTGAATAAAACGCTCTCCATCTTTTCCACACTTGTTTGCACAGTCAAAAACATCTAAATGTTCTTCTTTTAGATAGGGAGCACCTTCAATCTTTTGTGTTCCACATATATGAAGGTTTGCCTGTAAAATTTCATTTCTAGAAAATCCCAAGGTTTCTAATAAGTTGAAATCGAAGGAGGTATATGTCTCCTCTTCAATACCTAAACCCTTTAATGTTTCTTCACCTAAAACAAAAACATTAAAGGCATGTTGAATTTCAAAAGCACCTGGAAGCGCAGCTTCAATATTTGAGACATCTTCTTCACTAAAGCCTTTTTCCATCAAAGAATCTTTATTAATGTATGGAGAATTATCTAATGACATTGATCCAATTACGTAATTAATTATTTCATCAACCTCGTTAGATTTATACCCTAGCGCATGTAAAGCTGGCCCAATTGACTGGTTAGCTATCTTCATGTAACCGCCACCAGCAAGTTTTTTAAATTTCATTAATGCAAAGTCAGGCTCTACACCGGTAGTATCGCAATCCATTAGTAGTCCGATAGTTCCAGTTGGAGCAAGTACGGTTGCTTGCGCATTTCTATAACCATTTTTGGTCCCTAGTTCAACAGCATCATCCCAAGAAGATTGAGCAGCTTCTAATAAATATTCTGGACATAGTTCTTGATCAATTGCAATAAGATCATGGCTCAAGCCCTCGTAGTCGTTAGAATCATAGGCTGCTTTTCTGTGGTTATTCATAACACGCAACATATTTTCAGAATTCTCTTTGTATTTAGGAAATGAGCCAACAATTCCTGCCATTTCAGCAGAGGCTTTGTATGCTTCTCCTGTAAGCATTGCAGTTAAAGCACCTGCTATTGCTCTTCCTAGTTTTGAATCATAGGCAATTCCTTTTCTCATTAATAGAGAGCCTAAGTTTGCGTATCCAAGGCCTAATGTTCTGTAGTCATAAGAACCTTGTGCAATTTCCTTTGACGGAAACTGAGCCATCTCCACTGAAATTTCAAGAACGATAGTCCAGATTCTAAGTGCGTGTTTATATGAAGCAACATCAAAAATTTGTGTTTCATCATCGTAAAACTTAACTAGATTAAGACTAGCTAAATTACATGCTGTATTATCTAAGAATAGGTATTCTGAACATGGGTTTGAAGCTCTTATTTTTCCGCCCATCGGTGATGTGTGCCATTCGTTGATAGTTGTATCGTACTGGACTCCTGGATCTGCACATCTCCATGCTGCATCTGCAATTTTATTCCAAAGATCTCTGGCTTTGACAGTTTTCATTACTGAGCCATCTGTTCTTGCAATGAGATCCCAGTCACCATCTTCTTCAATTGCTTTTAAAAATTCAGACGGAACTTTAACTGAGTTATTTGAATTTTGTCCAGAAACAGTTGCATAAGCCTCACCATTGAAGTCGGAAGGATATCCAGCTGCAATTAATGCTCTTGCTTTATCTTCTTCTATAGCTTTCCATTCGATAAAGTCTTCGATATCTGGATGGTCTAAATCTAAAATGACCATTTTTGCAGCTCTCCTTGTTGTACCACCTGACTTAATAGCTCCAGCAGCTCTATCACCTATCTTAAGAAAAGACATAACACCTGAGGAAACTCCACCACCTGAAAGTTGTTCGCCTTCTCCTCTTAAATTTGAGAAGTTTGTACCTGTACCTGAACCAAACTTGAACAGACGAGCTTCTTTAACCCAAAGGTCCATAATTCCACCTTCATTAACTAGGTCATCATCAATTGACTGTATAAAGCAAGCATGCGGTTGTGGACGTGAATATGAATCTTCTCCAGGAGTTAATTTGCCAGTTTTTGGATCTACATACCAAAAACCTTGTTGTGGTCCAGTTAAGTCATATTTATAATTTAGTCCGGTGTTGAACCATTGAGGGCTATTTGGAGCAGCCATTTGTGTTGCAAGCATGTATTTGAGCTCATCTTCAAAGGCTTGAGCATCTTCTGAAGATGCAAAATAACCAGTTTTCTCTCCCCAGTGTCTCCAGGTTTCGGCTAATCTATCAAAAACTTGTCTAGAAGAAGTTTCAGGACCCAATACAGTGTCACCATTTTCATCTTTAAGTACATTGCCGTCGATATCTGTTTGTGGTACTCCGGCTTTTCTAAAATATTTTGAAACCATAATGTCCGTAGCAACTTGGGACCATGTTGAAGGAATTTCCACGTCATTCATTTCGAAGACAACTGATCCATCTGGATTTGTTATTTTTGAACTACGGCTTTCCCATTCGATATTGTTATAGGGGTCGCCTGGTGTTGTATATTTTCTTGTAACTTTAAGCCCTGATTTCTGTGCCACTTCATCTCCTTTTTATCACTAAATATTGTATGGTAGATACAAAAATACACTAAATGTAGTGTTTGTTAACTATATAATAAAGTTCTTTAAATTTCAAGCTTATCCAAGTAAAATTTTCGCGAAGATGTTTCAAATTCAACTTAGATATTTCCAATATATTTTATCTCTATCGATATTTGTTGGTATATTAATCTCAAGTACTCCTCTAATATCATCCTGTTTTGTTGGCTTAACATTAGTTTGGCTTACAGAGATGCTCTCTGGACAATTCGATGTAAATAGTGATAAATATTATGTTATATTGACTCTTTTGCTATTGTCTTTTTCATCAGTTGCTTTGAACAATCTTTTTTCTTTAATAGATCTAAATTTGTTGTTTATTATTTTTTTAATTCTCTTATTGATGTTCTTTTTATTTCAAAGAGATGTAAATATCTTTAAAATAGGTAATTCTTTATTTCTAACTGTCATTACTTTTTTAGTTAACGGGTATATAGTTGATCCATTTTTTCAAGAAAACATCCTTTACGTAGCATATATTTTTTTACTTTTACTTTTTTTAAAAACGCTGGCTACATATTTCAATGTACAATTTGGTAATTTTCAATTTTTCTTTAACTTTTTCTTGATATTTATAATTTTTAGTGGAATGAGCAGTTTCTATGACTTTAAAACCGTCAACATAATTATTGCAGGTACCTCCGTAGCACTATTTACTACTTTTATAACTTATGTTTTTACAAAATTGCGTTTTGAATATGAAATTACTTCAAAACTATCAAGTCAAATATACGTCTTTGATTACATGTTTGCATTTTTATTATCTCTGTACTTACTTGATGTATTAAATGTAGTAAATGGTTTATTCTAGTATCTGTGAAAGAACAGGTATTAAACTCACCATTTTGTAGAACTGAATTTTTAGATTTAGCTGAAATTGTAAGTGAAGAAAAAATAACAAAATACAAAAATTATGCAATTTCTGAATCGTCAATTGTAAATGTTGGCAACCGAAATTTTGTTGACTATCGACCAGATATTTTTATTGAGCCTGAAGTTATAGATGACAATAACATCACAAATATCAATCTTGACTCTTTACATTTTTTTCAAATACAAGATTTAATTGAAAAAATAGACTTCAAAACTATCCAGATTAAAAAATCAGATATAGCCGTCAATTTAATTCTGCCAAGAACCTATGACGAATATTTGGAAAGCCTCACAAAAAAGAACAGGCATGAATTAAGAAGAAAAAAAAGAAAATTTGACAATGAGAATATTCAATACAAATTAGAAGAATCTAAAGAGTTAGATATTTTTGATATTTTTATTTCACAACATAAAACCTCAAAAGGTGACAAGGGAAGATTTATGACTGATTTGGTCGAGGCATACTTTAGAAATCTTTTAAATTTAGAAGGTTGGAAAATCTATTACATTAATTCCAAAGAAGGCCCACTTTCTATCGCTTTTTGTTACGAAAACAAGAACGGATGTTATCTTTATAACTCAAGCAGAAATAAAGAATTTGATTACATAAACCCTGGAATAATTTTATATGACTTGATTATTCAAAAACTTATTGAAAGGGAAATGAATTTCTTTGACTTTCTAAAAGGAACTGAAAGATATAAGTATGATTTGGGTGGGGATTCAGTACAACTTTATGACTTGTCGATGGAATTATGAATATTCTACAAATAAGTTTTCATACGGCCCCTTTCAGCAGTATTGGTAAATTTGATTCAGGGGGCCTTAATGTTTATGTTCAACAACTAAGTCATCATTTATCAATAAACCATAACCTGACAATCGTTACGGCTGAAAAGGCAGAAAATTTTAAATTAGATAATATAAATTTTCTATCATTAAATTTGTTTGACTCTGGACTTGGAACAGAGGATAAAGAAAAGTATCTACAAGAATTTATTGAAAAATTAAATGAAAATTATGATTTAAAAAGTTTTGATGTAATTCATGCACACTATTGGCTTTCCGGCTTAGTAGCTAAACATATTTCAAATGAATTTAATATACCTTTTGTTTTTACAGCACATAGTTTAGGGGTATTCCTTGACGGTTATAACAAAGAACGTGTAGATTGTGAAAAATTAATAATGACTTCGTCTAATTATATAACTGCTTCATCAAACTTTGAAGAAAACTTGATTTCAGAAAGTTATCACATTGATAAAAATAAAATCAAGAAAATAACCCCAGGTATTGACAGATCATTATTTACTCCAGATTTATCCGCTAATAGAAAAAATATTTTTTTATCGATAGGAAGAATACAACAACAAAAGGGACAACGCGTTACCATAGATTTTCTTAACAATTTTCGAAAAGTTGAAAATGATTTTGTTTGTTATTTTATTGGAGGTCCAAGTGGTAACTCAGGTAAAGAATATCTTGTAGAACTCAAAGAACAAGTTGTGGAATTAAATCTTGAAACTCATGTTAAGTTTTTAGAAAACCTTCCACAAACTAAAATTAAAGAATTACTTAATGAATCTAAACTTTTAATCCACACGTCTCAATTTGAAACATTTGGATTAGTTGCAATAGAAGCAAATTCAATGGGAGTGCCTGTATTATCCACGAATAGTGGCTCATTTCCAGAAATTATTTTTAGTGGTGTAAATGGTTATTTGGCAGATAATTTAGTAGACGGCAATGTAAATAATTATGTTAGAGATTTACTCCGAGATAATAAAACGTTTGAAGAAGCTATGTTTAATTGTATTGAAAAATCTATAAATTATGATTGGAAAATTACAGCAAGAGACATAGAAGAGATATACAGAATTATTGTTTAATTCAAGGAATTAAGAAACAACTCCAATTGATAAACATAATTATCAGGATCTGCATTCCATGATGTTACATGTCCAACATTCTCATACCTAATATATGTAAAATTTTCTTTTCTTTCGCTTGCTATCAAATCTGACATTGATACTGGGACCCATTCATCATCATCACCATGAAATAACAAAGTAGGTATTGTTGAATTAATTACGGCATCAGTAAAATCCATTTCTGAAAAATCAACACCGTAACGTACCTCAGTAAAAATTTTAAAATATGAAAAAAGTTGACTTGGAAGCCATGGAAATCTAGCAGCACCATTTACTTCAACACTTTCCCAAAAATTAATTACAGGTGCTTCATAAATAATTCCTTTTATTTTATTTTTATCATCTGTATTTACTAACCAAGAAGAGACTGGACCTCCACCACCGCTAGTTCCCCAAAGAACTATGTTGTCTGAAAACTCTAGAGCCTTATTTATCGCAGCATCAAGATCTCTCCATTCAGTAGCGCCATATTGATAGATTCCTGATGGGTCTTTCGGAAGTCCTCTGTCGTTTCTGTAGGATATAATCATTGATCGATAACCCATGTTTACTAAATCTCCAGCACGCATTTTTGCAAAAACTTCTCTTGAATAATCACCTCGGTAACCATGAACGAAAATTACTATTCCAGTGTCACCTTCTTTTGTTAGATATGCGGGAAATTCTCCCAAATCAGATTTATAAAATATTGTTTCATAATCTAGATTAGATACTGATTTTGGCGTATAAACTCCTTCTTCAGCTTGTCCTGACCAGCCTGATGTTCCAAGAATTTTATAATCATTGTTTTTTTCACGAATGACAAGACTAGTTCCTCTAATCCTGTCTCCCTCAACAATTGTTCCATTTAACTCAAGGAGCTCTCTTTCGACAACAGTTCCACTGGTAGAGAGTATATTACCAACAAGTGCATCACCATTTTGTCCAATAATTCCATAGATTCCTCTTTCTAGAAGTGGCCCCCACAACTCTTCTTCAACATTCAATTTAATTGAGTTAGCGGTTATATTTGTTACTATAACTCTGTCCTCTGCAGTTCCAATGCTTGAAGAATCAGTAAATTCAGGATTTAACCCTCCGTTATATATAACACCTGAAAAATACCAACCTGCGCCACCCAATACAAGCAATAATATAAAGATTAAGGAATAGCCAAGTTTTTTAACCACTTAATGTACTCTCGTAAAAATCAATCAACAATTCTGAGTATTCTTGGGTATAGAAATAGAGAATTTGTGTATGTCCCATATCATCATACTTATGTATTTCATACTCAATTCCATTTTGTTCGGCTATATTAATTAAGTCATCTGAATGGTGCGGAAGAATTCTATCACTTCTCATTCCTGTAAAAATTAACATTGGCTGCTTGTTTCCTTTAGGTAAGGCATCTACAGGAATATCCTTCAACATGTTTATCCTCTCAAACACTAAAGCATAGTGATAAAGAGGTTCCCATAAAAAGGTAGGTAAGTTTTGAAATTCCATCTCTTCCCTAACTAGCGTTTTAAAATCAACAGGGGGATCTATGACAGCTAGTGAATTAAAGTCGTTAGTTTTTGCCGGAGTCATTAAACCAATTAAAGCACCTAAAGAATTTCCATAGATTCCAATATTTGATGGAGCTATACCCTTAGCCTTTAACCAGTCTATAGCAGCGACAACATCGTCAGTTTCATTTTGTCCTGCAGCATAAAAACCATCTTCACAGGTACTTTCACCGTGATCTCTCATATCAATTGCCAATAAGTTAAAATTACTTTTATTCATCATTCCCATTGGTAGCAAAATATCAGGAGAGTGTTTACTACTTGTGAGACCGTGGAGGAGAATTATAGTGGGGTTTGATAAATCGTTTTCAACCCACCAAGAGTTCAACTCAATTTCACCATTATCAGCTAAAATAGTTACTTCTTCATAGTCAGTGATGAAATATTCTGCAGGGTTCCAATCTGCTTTACTACCTAGAGACCAATTTTCTGGCTTGTTATCAATTTCTTCAATCCAAATCTCACATGGTACTGAAGCCGCAACACCATAGACGTAGTAACCAAGACCAAAATACCCACCGATTATTAAGACTAAAAAGAAAATTAAGAATTTTTTTATATATCCCCCTATATGCTCAATTTACAATATAATCAATAAATAAAAATTTGCTAATTATCGTTCAATATTATCTTGATTTCTATTGTCCTTATAATGTGTAATATGAAAAAAATAATTTCTTTCGCTTCTGATTTTGGTCTTGAAGATGGATCTGTTGGAGTTGTAAAAGGTGTAATCAATCGTATTGATGAAGATTTAAAAATAATCGATATATCTCATGGAATTCCTCCTCAAAATATAAAATATGGAAGTTTACTTTTGATGAGAGCAATTCAATATATTCCCCAAGGTGTTTTACTAGCAGTAGTAGATCCAGGTGTTGGTTCTGATAGGAAACCAATTGCAATAAAGACAGATTGGGGAGTAATGATTGGACCTGACAATGGACTACTTAATTTGGCATGTGCAACCGTTGGAGGTGCTAAACAAGCATTTGAATTAGAGAATGAAAACTGGATAATTCCACATGAAGGTAATACTTTTCACGCAAGAGATATATTTTCTCCATTTGCTGCAGCATATGCTTCTGGACAACTTGAATTAGAAGATTTTGGGCAGGAATTAAATTTAGAAGATCTCAAACAATATTTAATTCCGTTGACTGATATTAGTGACAAAGAAATTAAAGGTGAAATACTCTATGTAGATAATTTTGGGAACTGTCAAACAAATATTTCACCAGAGGAATTAAAAGAAAAAAACTTTCAAATTGGTGATTCTTTAAGCCTGACAGTAGAAAATCAAGAATTAACTAGCAAGTGGTGTAACAATTATGAAAATAATGCCGGAGGAGTGGGCATAGTTACTGATTCTTGGGGTATGATTTCAATATTTCTTTCCAATGGTGACGCCAGCAAACTTTTAAATTGTAAAGATGGATCAAAAGTTACTATTAAAGCTGAAAGTTTGACAAAGCGATTGAACCTGAAATGAAAATTATTAATGTAAGTAAAATTACAAATACTAAAGTCCAAGGTCTCATAAGAACATAATACATGTCAAAAATTATCTTTGTTACTTCCAAAAATTGTGAACTCTGTAGCAAGGCTTTAAAAAAAATTAAACCCCTAACTTATTTTTTACCAATGACAGTCGTTGATGTAAGTGATGGATATGATGAATATCTACTAAGGATTCCAGTTTTGTTAAAAAATGAAGAAGTAATTGACGAAGGTATTTTTAATATTTGGAAGATTATAAAAAAATTAGCTAATTAAATATCTATTGGTTTTGATCGATCTCGATTAGAGTGTTGCTCTTCTAAGTATTTTATTATTTCATCGGCAACATCAATTCTTGTTGCCTTTTCAATTCCCTCTAATCCTGGAGAAGAGTTTACTTCTAGAACCAAAGGACCTCTATTTGATTGAATTAAATCAACACCTGCAACAGACAAGCCTAATACTTTAGCTGCTTTTATCGCACTTTCTTGTTCCTGAGCCGTTAATTTATAGTCTTCAACCCTTCCGCCAAGATGGACGTTTGATCTAAATTCACCAGGCTTTGCGATTCTCTTCATTGAAGCAACCACTTTATCTCCAACAACAATTGCTCTAATATCCTGTCCACTTGATTCGCTTATGAATTCTTGAATGAGAATATTTGCATCCACTTTTTTCATAGTTTCAACTGCACTGATTGCTGCTTCCATGGTCTCAGTCAGAACAACTCCACGCCCCTGCGTACCCTCAAGTAATTTAATTACATATGGCGGAGTACCTACAGTTCTTAAAACAGACTCAATATCTCTAGACAAGTGTACATAACCAGTTATTGGCATTTCCACACCACTATTACCAATTAATTGCAATGCTCTTAATTTATCTCTTGATCTACTTATTGATGCAGATGAATTAGCAGATAGTGAACCCATCAATTCAAATTGTCTTACCACGGCTGCACCATAGAAGGTCCATGTAGCTGCGATTCTTGGGATAACTACATCAAAATTTACTTCTCTGCCTTGAAAAAAAATTCTGGGTTTAGCTTTCGCAATATTCATGTAACACCTCAAATAACTAACCACCTCGGTAGTATGTCCTCTTTCCTTTGCAGTCTTAAATAATCTACTTGTTGAGTACAGTCTTACGTCTTGTGATAAAATTCCAAGTTTCACTTTGTATCTTCTTTATTTGCACTTGTTAAAAAACTTATTGCTGGATTAACAAGCCATCTTCTTCCGAGTGCTTTTTTTCCAATCAACATGGTGTAGTCCATCGGCCCTCTATCAGTTAGTGTTAACTCAATCTTTTTACTTATTCCATCCATGAGTAATGTTGTTTTAACATAAGGTCTTCTCTCCACATCCCCATTTGAACTTTTTATTCTTTTATATCCAGCTAAAGGTGCAGATGTTTTACGAACGGTATTATTTCTTTTCATAACTTTAAAATTTACGTATTTAATACCCTCTTTTTTTACGACTTTAATTTCTGAAGCATCAATGGATGCAAGGCTCGCACCGGTATCAATTTTTGCAATCACACTTTTTACTTTTAAATCGGGAAGTGCAACATGTTCTTTCCAACCAACAATTCGCTTTGCTCTTTTTTTCTGTGCCATATTTAAAGAATGACGTAAAATAACAAGACACTTACAACAAGTAATCCTAAATGAAAGTAAATAACTGGAAGCATAAAAAAATTGTAATTAGCTTTTAAAAAGAAACAAACTAGTTTTCTTGAAGATCTTCTGTTTTTGTTGAAATAATGGTATTTTGGTTATCCAATTTTCTGAAATAAAGAAATGATGTTATCGATATTGCGACAATATGGTGAATTATCATAAGATTAAGTAAGGAACGTAGCACTACAGCTTGTCCCCACATCAGAAAGAAACCTACAGTAGTCAACGTTCTTAATATATTTGATAAAAGAATTAAAGGTCTATCTTTTGTTAGAGCAAAGTACATGTAAAGGACATTTATTGCAATTCCAGGAAGAAGTACAAATTTAAACCAAATTAGGTCATTAGTTTGAAAATTTGAACCAAAAACATCTGAAAGTAATTTAGGGAAAAAGAAACCAAATAAGGCTCCAGAAGCGACAGATAGACCATCAAGAAAAGCAAAAACATAAAGTAAAGACTTTTTGTCAAAAAAGGGAATCTTTTTCATTTACGGAGAAGTACTAATTGCCTCTGTAGTTACTTCTTCTTCCTCTTGTTCTGTTTCAAGTAAACCACAATCTATCAAAACTTCTTCGGTATCTCCACCACCAAAAACGACTCTTTCGAAAACTACTACAGCATAAATTTCATCTTCAGTAAGTTTTCCTTGAAAACCAGGCATGCCTCCAATCGAGACAGTATTCTCAGCTCCATATGTTGGACCAACCTCGGCCTGCCATCCTGCAGAACCAAGCTGTATCCACTTTGCATGATCAGCACATGTTGGGAATGTTGTATACAAAGCACCGCCAGTAAATGCAGGCCCTACACCTCCACCACCACCACCACCATGACAGCCAGCACACGCGCCTGCTCCTGCGTAAACTTCTTGTCCAATTGCTATGTAATTAATTGTGTTTGTAGCAGCAACACCTCTACCTTCGTAAGGTGATCCATCACAATTTACCGCCTGTTGGGATTTTCTATCTACGTCTAACATTCCTCTTTCACCGCATTCCTGAGTATTAGATGAACTGATAAGACCAATAAGTATAAATAATGGAATAATTACAAAACTAAAATTTAGCCATTTAGGCAAAATAGTGTCAGAGTTTGTTTTAATTGACATGGTTTCATTGATAAAAGAAACAGATTTTTTTATTTGTTTAGTTGCTACAGATGCTGC
>CACAQC010000016.1:0-15044 GCA_902534495.1 uncultured Candidatus Actinomarina sp.
AGGTCTTGATGGATCTAGATGAAATGGGTATCGTGAGAATCGGTGCTGAAGTATCACCTGGAGATTATTTAGTTGGAAAAGTAACTCCAAAAGGCGAAACAGAACTAACTCCTGAGGAGAGACTTTTAAGAGCGATATTTGGAGAAAAAGCAAGAGAAGTTCGAGATACCTCATTAAGAGTTCCTCATGGAGAAAGAGGAAAAGTAATTGACGTACAAATCTTAAGAAGAGATGATGGTGCGGATTTACCTCCTGGTGTTAATCAAAAAGTAAGAGTTTATGTTGCAATACAAAGAAAAATACAAGTTGGCGATAAGCTATCTGGAAGACATGGTAACAAGGGAGTAATTTCAAAAATTTTACCTGTTGAAGACATGCCTTATATGGAAGATGGTAGACCACTTGATATAATGCTATCTCCTTTAGGTGTTCCTAGTCGAATGAATCTTGGACAAATATTAGAAACCCATCTTGGTTGGGCTGCTGATCAAGGGTGGAATGAATATAAAGGTGGTACTAAAGCTGCTAAGGGTGCAAAACCTGGAACTTTAATTTCAACGCCTGTTTTTGATGGTGCTGATGAAGATGAAATTCATGAAATTCTAAAAAATGTTAATCCTAATAGAGATGGCAACCTGCTAGTTGATGAAGATGGTAAAGCGACTTTGTATGACGGAAGAACAGGAGAAGCTTTTGATTCTAAAATAACTGTTGGGTACACATATATATTAAAACTTATTCATCTGGTTGATGAAAAAATTCATGCTAGATCTACTGGACCTTATTCCATGATTACCCAACAGCCACTTGGAGGTAAAGCACAATTTGGCGGTCAAAGATTTGGTGAGATGGAAGTATGGGCTTTAGAAGCTTATGGTGCAAGCTATGCATTACAGGAACTTTTAACAATCAAATCCGATGACACTGTAGGAAGAGTAAAAGTTTATGAATCAATTGTTAAAGGTGACAATATACCAGAACCCGGAATTCCTGAGTCATTTAAAGTTCTCCTTAAAGAAATGCAAAGCCTCTGCTTAAATGTAGAAATTCTATCTGCTGGAGAAGAAATTTCAATGAAAGACATAAGTGATGAATATGTGAAAACAGCGGAAACACTAGGAATTGACATGACAAGACCAGAACAAGACGAGGCCGAGGTATAAAATATGGAGAAAATATTTGATGAATTAAGTATTAGTCTCGCTACATCAGATCAGATGAGGAGCTGGTCTTTTGGAGAAGTAAAAAAACCAGAAACAATAAATTATAGAACTCTTAAGCCTGAAAAAGATGGGCTCTTTGATGAAAGAATATTCGGACCAACAAAAGATTGGGAATGTTCATGTGGTAGGTACAAAAGGATTAGATATAGAGGTATTGTTTGCGAGCGATGTGGTGTCGAGGTCACAAGAAGAGAAGTAAGGCGTGAAAGAATGGGGCATATAGAATTAGCAGCCCCTGTCACTCATATTTGGTATTTCAAAGGTGTACCAAGTCGACTAGGTTATTTTTTAGACATGTCTCCCAAAGAATTAGAAAAAGTAATTTATTTTGCAGCTTATTTGGTAGTTTCTATTGATTCAAAAAAGAGGACTAAGGATTTAGCAGAACTTGAAGAAGCAGTTGTTGCAGAAGTTGAAATCGTCAATGAAGATTTTGAAGAATGGGAACAAAAAAGAATTAAACAAATGGATACAGAAATTAAAGCTATGGAAAATGCCAAAATTCCTGAACCAGAAATTTTAATTAGAAAAAAAGAAGTTGAAAAAGAAATAAAGCAAAAGAAAGCCAAGTCTGATGCTGAAATTACAGTTATTGAACAGGCATTTTCAACCTTGAAAACATTAAAGCCGAAAACTTTAATAGAGAATGATACATTATGGCGAGAGATGATTGATAAGTATGACGAATATTTTACAGGTGGGATGGGAGCCGAAGCCGTAAGAGAACTTGTACAATTAGTAGATTTAAAAGCCGAAATGGAAAAGCTTGAGAATGATTTAGAATCAAAGTCTGCACAAAGAAGACAGCGTGCAATACAAAGAATGAAAGTCATCAAGCCATTTGCTGATGGAAAAAATCCTCCTGAAGCAATGATTCTTGAAGTCATACCTGTTATCCCTCCAGAGCTTCGACCAATGGTTCAACTCGATGGTGGAAGATTTGCAACTTCAGATTTAAATGACTTATACAGAAGATTGATAAATAGAAACAACAGACTCAAAAAACTCATTGAACTTGGTGCTCCGGAAATAATTATTAGCAATGAAAAAAGAATGTTACAAGAGTCTGTCGATGCACTCTTTGATAATGGAAGAAGGGGAAGAGCAGTCGCAGGTGCTGGAGGAAGAGGTCTAAAATCACTTTCGGATATGTTAAAAGGTAAGCAAGGTAGATTCCGTCAGAATCTTTTAGGAAAACGAGTTGATTACTCTGCTAGATCTGTAATTGTTGTTGGCCCACATCTTGAATTGCAACAATGTGGTTTACCTAAAATGATGGCTCTAGAACTTTTTAAACCATTTGTAATGAAAAGATTAGTTGAACTTGGTTTAGCGCAAAATATTAAATCTGCAAAACGTATGGTAGAAAGATCAAGAGCACAAGTCTGGGATGTTCTGGCCGAAGTAATTGAAGAACACCCCGTCTTACTTAATAGAGCTCCAACTTTACACAGATTAGGTATTCAGGCATTTGAGCCAATATTAGTTGAAGGAAAAGCAATTCAAGTACATCCATTAGTTTGTGAGGCATTTAATGCTGATTTTGATGGTGATCAAATGGCAGTCCACGTCCCACTTTCTGCAGAAGCTCAAGCTGAAGCAAGGGTTTTAATGCTTTCAACAAATAATGTATTATCACCAGCTTCTGGAAACCCAATTGTCTCACCAAGTCAAGACATGGTAATTGGACTATATTACATAACTGAATGTCATGAAGAGTTAGAGTCTGCAAACTTAAATTTTGTTGATTTTAATGAAGCTCAAATAGCTTACGAAAGTGCTCATATCGGACTCCAAACGCCAATTAATGTTCGTGTTGGTGATTTAGCTGGAAGTTCTGAAATGCACAGTGAGTTAAAAGGAAGGTTTTCAGAATTAATTACTGATGAACCAGTTGACGGATCAAAATTAATTCAAACAACATTAGGAAGAATGCACTTTAACTCAATACTTCCTAAGGACTTTCCATATGTACAAGCATCTGTAAGGAAACCAGAAATGAAAAAAATTATTTCCGAAGTAATACAAAGATACAATAAAGCTGAACTGAGAATATTTCTTGACTCAATGAAATCAGTCGGGTTTAAATATGGTGCAAAGGCAGGACTTACGGTTGCAATGAATGACGTAAAAACACCACCAAACAAAAATCAAATTTTAGAAAAGTATGAAAATGAAGCAGAAAAAGTTGAAAAACTTTTTAAAGATGACATTATTACTGAAACTGAGAGAAAACAAAAGATAATTGAAATTTGGAATGAGGCAACGGACCAAGTGCAATACGCAATGAGTGCCGAACTGGAATCTGAAATATTTAATCCTGTTGATATGATGGTAAAGTCAGGTGCTCGTGGAAACATGATGCAAGTTAGGCAGTTAGCTGGTATGAGAGGCCTTGTCGCAAATCCAAAAGGTGACATTATTGAAAGACCTATTAAAAGTAATTTCAGAGAAGGAATGTCAGTTCTTGAGTATTTCATTTCTACTCACGGTGCTAGAAAAGGACTTGCAGACACTGCTTTAAGAACTGCAGACTCAGGATATCTTACAAGAAGACTTGTTGATGTTGCGGCTGGAATAGTTGTAAAAGATTTAGGCGATGAAAATATTGATTGGAGAGGCACTAAAAAGAAAGTTATACATGATGGAAAAGTTAGTCGTTACTTGCATTCTACATTGTATGGCAGGGTTCTTGCAGAAGATGTAAAAGTTAGTAAAAAAATTGTTGAGCTTGATGATGGTAAAAAATTATCTAAAGGAACCTTTATAGATGCAGAAGTATTAGATGCAATAGGAAAATCAGGTGTAGAAAGCATTAATGTCCTAACGCCATTTAATTCATTACACCCCGAGTCTATGGATCCACTTTGTTATGGATTTAGTTTAGCTACAGGGAAACCAGTTGAAGTTGGGGAAGCAGTCGGAATAATATCCGCACAATCTATTGGTGAACCAGGAACTCAATTAACAATGAGAACTTTTCATACTGGAGGTGTTGTTGGATTAGATATAACATCTGGTCTTCCAAGAATAGTTGAGCTTTTTGAAGCAAGAACTCCAAAAGGAAAGGCTGTACTATCTCCAATAAATGGAAAAGTTAAATCTGTTGAAACTACTCCTGAGGGTAACAAGAACGTTCTAATAGCAAATGACAAAGAAGAAGTAGAATTGCTGGTTTTAAGAAGACAAACTATTTTAATTAATCAAGGAGATAGTGTCGATGCTGGACAGTCTTTAACTACTGGACCTAAAGATCCTAAAGAAGTTTTACAAATAAATGGTGTAAAAACTTGTCAAGAATATTTGGTTGATGAAGTTCAAAAAACTTATAGAGACCAAGGAGTTGAAGTTCATGACAAGCATGTTGAAATGATTGTCCGACAAATGTTAAGAAGAGTAAGAATTGTTAAATCAAATAATTCTGATTTCTTACCAAATGAACTTGTTGATGCAACATTGTTTAGAAAGACTAATCAAGAATTAGTCAAAGATGGAAAAGTTCCTGCAGAGGGAAGACCAGAACTTATGGGTATCACAAAAGCTAGCCTTGCAACAGATTCATGGTTATCTGCAGCCTCTTTCCAAGAAACTACAAGAGTACTAACTGAAGCAGCAATGAAAAGAAGTAATGATTCTTTAAGCGGCTTGAAAGAGAATGTTATTATTGGTACTTTGATTCCAGCTGGTACTGGGTCAGACGCATATCAATCTTATACACCATCTTTACCAGATGCTCCTGAAGTTTCAGAGTTAGGGTTTATGACATCAACTACAGCAGAATCTGAAGAAGATGCTTTGCCAAATCCTGCGCAATGGTTAGCTATGTTAGGTGAGGAAAAAGAGGAAGAAGACGAGTAAAAACCTATAAATAAAGGTTGTTGTAAGTTTAAATTCGTCATATACTACTTTTTCGGTAAGCCAATAATACAAAAAATTGATTGGATAATTTATGCCTACTATACAACAGTTGGTCAGAAAAGGAAGAAAGTCCAAAATGTCAAAGGAAAAGACACCTGGACTAAAAGGATCACCTCAGAGAAGAGGTGTTTGTACGCGTGTATATACAGTGACGCCTAAAAAACCAAACTCCGCACTAAGAAAAGTATGTAGAGTAAGACTTTCAACCGGTACTGAGGTAACAGCTTATATACCTGGAGAAGGACACAATTTGCAAGAGCATTCGATTGTACTTGTAAGAGGAGGAAGAGTTAAAGATCTTCCTGGTGTTAGATACAAAGTTATCAGAGGCGCATTAGACACAGCCGGTGTTACTGATAGACAACAAGCAAGATCTAGGTACGGTAGTAAAAAAGGTTAAGTTATGAGAAGAGGACCGTCACTAAAAAGAAAAGCTGAACCCGACCCCATATACAACAGTGTTTTAGTATCTCAAATAATAAATCAAGTTCTTTTAGATGGTAAAAAAGATTTAGCCAGCGGTATAGTTTATGGCGCCCTAGAACTAGTTCAAAAACAAGCAGGATCCGACGCTATGGATGTCTTAAAAGATGCCTTTGAAAACGTTAAACCTCAAATAGAGACTAAATCAAGAAGAGTAGGCGGAACAAACTATCAAGTACCGATGGAAGTTCCAAATAGAAGGAGTACAACTCTTGCGATCCGATGGATTGTTGATTCATCAAGAAAAAGAGGTGAAAAGACCATGTCAGAGCGTCTTGGTAGAGAGATACTTGATGCTAGCAACAAAACTGGTGCCTCAGTTAAAAAAAGAGAAGACGTACACAAAATGGCTGAATCAAATAGAGCATTTGCTCATTACAGGTGGTAAAAAATGAGTAGAGAAGTTGAATTAAACAATTTAAGAAATATCGGAATCATGGCTCATATTGATGCTGGAAAAACAACATTGACCGAAAGAATTTTATATTATACAGGCAAAACTTACAAAATTGGAGAAGTTCATGATGGTGCTGCTGTTATGGATTGGATGGAACAGGAGCAAGAAAGAGGGATAACTATTACCTCTGCTGCAACAACATGTTCTTGGAACAAGCACACAATCAATATTATTGATACTCCAGGACACGTAGATTTTACCGTCGAAGTTGAAAGATCATTAAGAGTGCTTGATGGGGCAGTTGCAGTTTTTGATGGAGTTGCTGGTGTAGAGCCTCAGTCTGAAACAGTATGGAGACAAGCAGATAAATATAATGTACCAAGAATATGTTTTGTTAATAAATTAGACCGAACTGGTGCAGATTTTGATTTCGATGTTCAATCTATTGTTGAAAGGCTAGAAGCAAAGCCCGCAGTACTTCATATTCCAATAGGTTCTGAAGCAGATTTTATAGGTGTTATCGATCTTGTCGAAATGAAAGCCCATACATGGTCAAAAGATGATGGAACAGAATGGGATATCTCTGATATACCAGATGATAAATTAGAAGAAGCTCAGTTAAAGAGACAAGAGTTGCTTGATATAGTTGCTGAAGCCGATGATGATGTTTTAGAAAAATATTTTGCTGATGAAGAACTTTCAGTTGAAGATATTAAAAAAGCAATTAGAAAAGGTACACTCGATGGATTATTTGTACCTGTATTAGCTGGTAGTGCATTTAAGAATAAAGGTGTACAACTTTTATTAGATGCTGTTGTTGATTATCTTCCGTCACCTTTAGATATTGATGCTGTTACAGGATTTAAGCCTGGTGATGAAGAAAATGAACTCGTAAGAGAGCATAGTGACGAAGATCCATTCTCAGCCTTGGCATTTAAAGTAGTTAGCGACCCACATGTTGGTAAATTGACTTACTTTAGAGTTTATTCAGGAACACTTAATAAAGGAGATAAAGTAACTAACACAACAACAGGTAAAGAAGAGAGGCTTGGAAGAATTTTAAGAATGCACTCTAATTCAAGAGAAGATATAGATTTCATTTGCGCTGGAGATATTGTTGCTGGCGTAGGACTTAAAAATGCTAAGACGGGGGATACCTTATCAGCTTCATCAGACTTAATTCAATTAGAATCAATGACTTTTCCAGAACCTGTAATATCTGTAGCAATTGAGCCAAAATCTAAAGCAGACGAAGAAAAGCTTTCAGAGGGACTCCAAAAACTTGCTGAAGAAGATCCGACATTTAGAGTTCAGTCAGATGAAGAAACAGGACAAACAATTATTTCTGGTATGGGAGAGTTACATCTGGACATACTTGTAGACAGACTTAAAAGAGAATTCAAGGTTGAAGCTAATATTGGTAAGCCTCAAGTAGCCTATAGAGAAGCACTTAAAAAGAAAACAGATGTTGAGGCAAAATATATCCGTCAAAGTGGTGGTAGGGGTCAGTATGGACACGTCATTATGGAATTTGAGCCAATTGAAGATGGTTACGAGTTTGTAGATTTAATTAAAAGCGGGAGGATTCCAAAAGAATATATTCCTTCTGTCAACGCTGGTGTTGAAGCTGCGATGGAAACAGGTGTGTTAGCTGGATATCCTTTAGTAAATGTAAAAGCAACTCTAAAGGACGGCACTTATCATGATGTAGATTCCTCTGAAATGGCTTTTAAAATTGCTGGCTCCATGGCATTAAAAGATGGAGCAAAAAAAGCAGGAGTTAAACTACTAGAACCTGTAATGAATGTAGAAGTAGTAACGCCTGAGGATTTTATGGGAGATGTTGTCGGAGATCTTTCCTCAAGAAGAGGCAAGATAGCTGAAATGGAGCAAAGAGGGTCTGCAAAGGTTGTCAATGCTAAAGTACCGTTATCAGAAATGTTTGGATACGCAACTGATTTGCGTTCCCGAACACAAGGCCGTGCAACATTTACGATGCAGTTTGATAGTTATGAAGACGTACCAGACAGCATAACTAAAGAAATAACTGCGAGTATTCGTGGAGTAGAGGTAGAAGTTTAAACCTTAATGGGTTTAAATTTATAAAAAAGGAGAAAATATGTCAAAAGAAAAATTTGACCGTAGCAAGCCTCATGTGAACGTTGGTACAATGGGACACATTGACCACGGTAAAACGACATTGACGGCCGCTATTACAAAAGTCTTATCCGAAGCTAGCGGTGGTGAAGCTACTGCTTTTGAAGATATCGACAAAGCCCCTGAAGAGAGGGAAAGAGGAATCACTATCCAGATTGCTCATGTTGAGTATGAAACTGAAAACAGACATTATGCTCACGTAGACATGCCTGGTCACGCTGATTATGTTAAAAACATGATTACAGGTGCGGCACAAGTTGATGGAGCAATTTTGGTTGTATCTGCAGCAGATGGTCCAATGCCACAAACTAGAGAACATGTTCTACTAGCACGACAAGTTGGTGTACCAGCTATTGCAGTATTCCTTAACAAAGTTGACCAAGTTGATGACGATGAGCTTTTAGATCTTGTAGAAATGGAAGTCAGAGAATTATTAAACGAGTATGACTTTCCTGGTGATGATGTTCCAGTAGTAAAAGGTTCAGCACTTGCTGCTCTTGAGGGTAAAGAAGAAGGCATAAACGCTGTTAAAGAATTAATGGATCAAGTTGATGCCTACATAGAAGAGCCAACAAGAATAGTTGATAAACCATTTTTGATGCCTGTTGAGGATGTGTTCTCTATCACTGGTAGAGGTACTGTTGTTACAGGAAGAATTGAACAAGGTATTGTCAACGTGAACGAAGAAGTTGAGATTGTTGGAATTAGGGAAACAACTAAATCAGTATGTACTGGTGTTGAGATGTTTAGAAAACTTCTTGATGAAGGTAGAGCTGGTGACAACGTTGGACTTCTTTTAAGGGGTGTAGACAAAGATGATGTTGAGAGAGGCCAAGTTATTGCTAAACCTGGTTCAATCACACCACATACTAAATTTGAAGCTGAAGTTTATGTGCTTACAAAAGAAGAGGGTGGTAGACACAATCCATTCTTCAAAGGTTATAGACCTCAGTTCTATTTCAGAACAACTGATGTAACTGGCGAAGTCAGTCTTTCAGAAGGTACTGAAATGGTCATGCCCGGTGACAACGTTGCTATCTCTGTTGAGCTTATATCCCCAATTGCTATGGAAGAGGGTGTAAAGTTCGCAATTAGAGAAGGCGGAAGAACAGTTGGAGCTGGACAAGTGACAAAGGTTATTGAGTAATAAAAACTAACCGGGAGTAGAATTCATACTCCCGGTTTTTTTTTGAGGAAAAAATGGCAAAAGAACAGCAAATTAGAATAAAGCTAAAAGCATATGACAATTATGTCGTAGACGAGTCTGCACGTAAAATTGCTGAAACTGTCATAAAAACTCAGGCAAAGGTAAAAGGTCCGATTCCTCTACCTACAAAAATTCATAGATATTGTGTCATCAGATCACCTCATGTTGATAAAAAATCAAGAGAACACTTTGAAATGAGAATTCATAAACGTTTGATTGATATTGTAGAACCAACTCCAAAAACTGTAGATTCATTAATGAGACTTGATTTACCTGCTGGTGTAGAGGTAGAAATTAAATTATGAAGACTTTAATTGCAAAAAAAATTGGAATGACTCAAATTTATGATGAAAATTCAAAATCTCTTGGGGTTACAGTCTTGGATGTGTCAGACTGTAGAGTTGTCCAAGTTAAAAATAATGAAAAAGACGGATATAGTGCAGTTCAACTCACTATTGGTTCTAAGAAAAATCTATCAAAACCTCTTCTGAGCCATTTTAACAAACATGACGTTGAACCAGGAGAAGTTTTACATGAAGTCAAAGTTGATGAAGACACCGATTTAAATCCAGGAGCAAAGATCAATGTTAAAGATATTTTTGAGGTAGGTCAGAAAGTAGATATTACTGGAATATCGAAAGGGAAAGGTTTTGCTGGTGTTATGAAAAGACATAACTTTTCTGGACAAAAAGCTAGCCACGGTGTGCACAAAGTTCATAGAGCTGGTGGTTCGATTGGAAATGCTTCTTTTCCAGGACATGTTTTTAAAGGACAAAAAATGGCAGGTCGTATGGGAAACCAAAAAACTACTATTCAATCTGTGACAATCGTAGGTTTGAATGAAGAAAAAAATTATTTATTAGTTAATGGTTCTGTCCCGGGTAATAAAGGCAATATTGTTCAAGTACAAAGTGCAGTGAAGGTTAACTAATGACTGTAAAGCTTGATACCATAAATATATCTGATAATAAAGTTTCAAAAAAACAATATGCGTTCAATAAATTAGAAGACATAAATCTTGGATTGCTTCATCAAGTCGTAAAAGGCAGTAGAACAAATTTTAGGAATAATACTGCAAGTGTTAAAACACGTGCACAGGTATCTGGAACAGGTGCAAAACCTTGGTCACAAAAGGGAACAGGTAGGGCTAGACAAGGTTCTCTGAGATCCCCACAATTCGCAGGGGGTGGTGTTGCACATGGACCTGGTACAAGAGTTTATCAAGACAGAACTCCAAAAAAAATGAAAAAGAAAGCACTAGATATGGCAATATCACAAAGAATTGAAGAGAGTTCGGTTTTTGTAGTTAATGGATCAGATTTTTCTACACCATCCACCAAACAAGCAGTTGCTTCTCTAAATGAGTTAAATATAGAAAGAAATTTTACATTTATATATAGTGATAACGATAAAAATTTATACAAATCCTTTAATAATATTCCAAAATCAAGACTGGTATCTGTAAAAAAACTAGCTGCTATCGACATCATTTCGACAGATGATACAATTTTTTCTGTTGATGCAATCTCAGAATTCTTAGGAGAAGAATAATGAAATATTTAGAAGATGTTTTAATTGCTCCAGTTATATCAGAAAAATCATATGATAGAATTTCTGATTCAAATTCTTACTCCTTTTTTGTTCACCCAAGAACAGACAAACCACAAATTAAAAAGGCAGTTGAAGAAATGTTTGGTGTAAAAGTTTTAAGAGTCAACACAATGTATCGAAAAGGAAAGAAAAAAAGATTTGGATATATAATTGGCCAACAAAGTACAAGAAAAATAGCTATAGTTACCCTCGCAGAAGGGGATACTATTGAGGCTTTTGGAGTTTAAAAATGGGTTCAAAGAAAATTAGACCAGTTACTCCAGGAATGCGTGGTCAAGTTGCTACAGATTTTAAAGATATTACAAAAAAGAAACCTGAAAAATCACTTTTAGAGTCAAAAAAATCATCTGGTGGTCGAAATAACAAAGGAAGAATTACTTCAAGGCACAGAGGTGGAGGACACAAACAAAAATATCGAGTAATAGATTTCAAAAGAATTAAAGATGGCATCCCTGCACGAGTTGCTGGAATTGAATATGATCCAAATAGAAATGCAAGAATTGCCCTCCTGCACTATGTTGATGGAGAAAAGTCATACATTATTGCACCAGATGGCATATCCGTTGACTCCAGAGTAGAGTCAGGACCAAAAGCAGATATTAAAGATGGCAATTGCTTGCCACTAAGAAATATACCCGCAGGTACTTTTGTGCATGCAGTTGAATTAAGGCCTGGTGGTGGAGCTAAGATGGCCAGATCAGCTGGATCATCGATTCAGCTTATGAGCAAAGAAGGTGAAACAGCACTGCTACGTTTACCATCTGGAGAAATGAGAACAGTTCCAATGGATTGTAGAGCTACTGTAGGGATTGTTGGAAATGCTGAGGCAGAACTTACAAAATTAGGTAAAGCAGGCAGAAGTAGATGGAAAGGGGTTAGGCCGCAAACAAGAGGTGTTGCCATGAACCCTGTTGACCATCCATTAGGTGGTGGAGAGGGTAAATCATCTGGTGGTAGAGTACCCGTTAGCCCATGGGGTAAACCAGAAAAAAAGACTAGAAAAAAGAAAAAATACAGCAATAAATCAATTGTTAGAAGAAGATCACAAAAAGGTAGAAATTAATATGGCTAGAAGTTTAAGAAAAGGACCATTTGTAGACGAACACTTGCTAAAGAAAGTAGAAGATGCTCAAAATACTGGTAATAAATCTGTTATTAAAACATGGAGCAGAAGATCAACGGTGGTTCCTGAAATGGTAGGACTTACAATCGCGGTTCATAATGGTAGACAGCATCTACCTGTATTCATAACTGAGGCAATGGTTGGTCATAAACTTGGAGAGTTTTCACCTACGAGAACATTTAAAGGACACCCGGGGCAAAACTAATGGATAACACAATAGTCAAAGCGCAAGGAAAATACATAAGGCAATCACCTTACAAAATGAGGTTAGTTCTTAATCTAATAAGGGGTCTCGATGTTCAGGAAGCTTTAAACGTTTTAACATTTACTAAGAGAAGAGCAGCCGTTGAAATTAAACAAGTATTGGAAAGCGCAATATCAAATGCTGAGGCAAACTATAATTTGAATGCTTCTGACTTATACATTTCAAAAGCTATTGCCAATGAAGGTCCTACATTAAAAAGATTTAGACCAAGAGCAAGAGGTAGAGCTGGAAGAATTAATAAAAGGACATCCCACTTACTAATTGAACTAGAAAGCGTTGTTGAATAATGGGCCAAAAAACTCATCCATATGCATTTAGAATCGGAATCGTAAACGATTGGAAGTCTCGTTGGTTTAATAGCAAAGATTACAAAGACTTAGTAAACCAAGATTATCAAATAAGAAAGTTGCTTTCAAGAGAACTACCAAAAGCTGCTGTGTCAAGAATTGAGATTGAAAGAAGAGATAAGGGAGGAACGCTTACGGTTGACATTCATACTGCAAGACCAGGCGTCGTAATAGGTAGAAAAGGTGTTGAAGCAGATCGTCTCAGAAAAGGTATTGAGAAGCTCTCAAAACAACCTGTTAAATTAAATATTATAGAAATCAGGGACGCAGAGTTAGATGCACAATTGCTGGCTCGAGGTATCGCAGATCAATTAGAAAACAGAGTTGCATTTCGTAGGGCAATGAAAAGAGCTGTTTCTGCAGCACTTAAAGCAGGTGCCGAAGGTGTGAGAGTTGAGTGTTCAGGTAGACTTGGTGGTGCTGAAATGGGGCGTAGAGAATGGTATAGAGAAGGAAGAGTACCATTACATACTTTAAGAGCTGATATAGATTTTGGAAGAGCAGCTGCACACACTACAGTTGGTGCAATTGGGGTAAAAGTTTGGGTTTATAAAGGTGATGTTGTCGGTTCAAACAAGTTGAGGCAAGAAAAAATATCCGCTGAAGCTAACTTAGCAAGTGGTGGTCCAGCAGTAGGAAGAGTAAAATCAGTTAAATCAAGAGCTGAAGCTGCAGTTGGTGAAAAAAAAGAATCAAAGATACTTGAAGCCGGTGGTGGTAAAAAATCTGGAGAGGATAAGACCTCAAATATAGTTGAAGCTGGTGGTGGTAAAAAAATTACAAAAGAAACTGCTCAAGCTGAATTTGAAGAAGAAAAATCAATCTTAGAAGAAGAGTAAATTATGTTGATGCCTAAAAAGACAAAATACAGAAAATCTCATAGAGGAAGAAGAAAAGGAAACTCTAAAGGTGGGAACACTGTAAATTTTGGTGACTATGGAATTCAAGCGGTTGAAACTTCCTATGTCACAGGAAGACAGATAGAAGCTGCAAGAATTACTATAACTAGAACCATGAAACGTGGTGGAAAAGTATGGATTAATATTTTTCCTCATAAACCTGTAACTCAAAAACCTGCTGAGGTAAGGATGGGCTCTGGTAAAGGAAATGTCGAATATTATGTAGCTGTAGTAAAACCTGGTCGCATAATTTTTGAGATTTCTGGTGTTCCAGAAGATGTTGCAAGAGAAGCTATGAGAAAAGCTGGTCATAAATTACCAATGAAAACTAAATTTGTAAAAAGGGATAACTTATGAGCGTAAATGATTTAAGAGAGCTTTCTGTCACTGAATTGAAAAATAAGATAGTTGATCTTAAAAAAGAACTTATGGATTCAAGGTTTGCTTTAGCTACAAGCCAATTAGAAGACACCTCTGTATTTAAAAAAATTAGAAAAGAGATTGCTCAAGCAAATACTGTTTTGACTGAAAAGCTTAGTGTTGAAAATGTTGAGGAAGGTGAGTAATGTTAGAAGAATCAAGATCTTTTAGAAAAACTAGAACTGGAATTGTCACTTCTGATTCAAGAGAAAAAACAGTAACTGTTTCAATTGAAATTCAATTTCCACATCCAAAATATAAAAAAATCGTAAAGAAGACACGAAAGTTGCATGCACATGATGAAAATTTTGATGCAAAAATTGGTGACACTGTAAAAATTATGGAAACTAAGCCATATTCAAAAACAAAGCGTTGGAGAATTACTGAAATTGTAGAAAGAGCAAGATGATACAGAAAGAGTCAAGACTAAAAGTTGCTGATAATTCAGGTGCAAAAGAAGTACTTTGTATAAAGGTCAAAGGTAGTTCCAGAATTAGATATGCAGGCTTAGGTGATGTTTTCGTTGCCACAGTAAAAGATGCTATTCCAGGAGGTCAAATAAAAAAAGGAGATATTGTCAACGCGGTAGTTGTTCGAACAAAAAAAGAAACTAGAAGAAAAGATGGTACATATATAAGATTTGATGAAAACGCCTGTGTCATTATTAATGAGCAAGATCAACCTAGGGGCACAAGAATTTTTGGCCCAGTTGGTCGTGAACTTAGAGAAAAACGATTTATGAGAATAGTTTCATTAGCGCCGGAGGTTTTGTAATGAAAATTCAAAAAGGAGACTTAGTTAAAGTAATATCAGGTAAAGATTCAGGAAAACAAGGAAAAGTTTTACAAGCGTTTCCAAAAAAAGGGACTGTTCTTGTTGAAGGTGTGAACATAACAAAGAAACATCAAAAACCACAAGGCCAAACAATGCAGGGTGGTGTAATCGACAAGAGTATGCCAATAAACGTTTCAAATGTTGCTTTAGTTGTTAAGAA
>CACAQC010000017.1:0-13025 GCA_902534495.1 uncultured Candidatus Actinomarina sp.
CCAATCTCAATACCACTTTTAAAAAGCTGAACAAGAGGAATTAAAGACATTTGCAATGGTATGATCATTGATGCTACTACCATCATAAAAAGAAAATTTTTACCTTTAAAATCCATAAATGCAAAAGCATATGCAGCAAAGGCTGCAATAGTGATTGGAATAATAGTTGATGGTATCGTTATTGCGAGTGAGTTATAAAATGACCTATCTAAATTTTCAGCAAAAAATACCTCACTGTAATTTTGGAGCGTTAACTCTCTCCAGTATTCTCCCGTATATAAAGATTCCCACCAAGAAGTTCTTTTTATTGCTTCCGGTGGCCTGAAAGAACTTAGTAAAAAACCAAATATTGGGAATATCCATGTCAGTGCTATCGCAACTAAAATTAATTTAGTTACTGGTTTGTCATACCATTTTTGATTATTTCTTGTCATAGTCTTGAGTTTTCTTTTTCACGAAATGCATTACCAACAATAATTGGAATTACACAAACAAAAATTAATACTGCAACAGTTGAAGATCTTCCAATATTTCTATATTTTGAAAATTCATCTAACATTTTTACAGCAAGTAAATTTGTCTCTAAGTCACCTCGAGTTGAAACATAAATTATATCAAAAGCTTTGAGCACAGTTACAACCATATAAGTTCCGACTACTATTATTGTGCTTTTTATGTAAGGAATCACGATAGATATAAATATTTTTAATTCCGACGCTCCATCAATTTGTCCAGCTTCCATTATGTCAGAGGGTATGGCTTTAATTCCTGCAGAAAATACAACAGCCGCAAACCCAGTGTATGCCCAAATCATTATGACAAGTAATAGAATTGTATTTAGTGGTAAATTAACGAGCATGTTTGCAAACCATCCGCCAGCTTCCAAACTTTCTCCAATATTTAAACCAGAAAGATCTCTTTGCTGTAACCAACCAATAGCACGGTTACATGATGAATCTGCATAGTCATATAAGACACCATCAATTAATCGGTTGTTTGAACAATTATCTCCAGCTGAGACTCTAATGCCATTTATTATTCCAATCTGAGTAAGTGGTGGAGGTCTATATTCGTAAATAAATTTAAATATTGCAGTTGCTCCAACTGCTGAAATAGCCATTGGCATAAAAACTATTGATTTAAAAAAAGCCTCTCCCTTATTTAATCTGTCGGACAGCCACCCTACAATTAATCCAATAAATAGAGTAAAAAACACAACAAAAACCAACCAAACAATTTGATTTCTAATAGTTACTAACATTTCAGCATCGCTAAATGCCCAAGTATAATTTTCTATACCATTAAATGACTGTCCGTATCTGTCTTTAAAGCTTAAATATAAGGTTCGTATCGCCGGATAAAATAAAAATAAACCAATCATAAATAATGATGGACCTGCAAACATTCGAGCTTCCAATGAGTCTCTTTTTTCTAATGGAGCTAACCTTATAAGTCGTTCCATACCAGCAAAGAGTAAGAAAACAAAAGAGGAACCAACTAAAAGACCAATTACAACCAACATATTTCTTGAGATTATTTCAGTCAATTCTCTGAATAATATAGCTTGAGATAAAAACCATATTAGTGGAAAGGCTCCTAAAGCAAGGAGCGAGATTCCAAAGTTGAATAACTTCTCTTGTTGAGATTTACTTTTCATTATTTTCTTACATAAATTATAGATGGCCACCTAACTTGGTGGCCATCTAAATAATCAAAAATTTCTTAGCTTATGGCCAAGATTTTTCAATATTGTCTAATGCGGTATTGACGTACCCCGGGCCTTCAACAGCTAAGTTCATCATTTCTTTCCAGAATGAACCAGCTCCAACCTCAGGTGGCATTAAGTCAGACGCATCAAATCTAAATGCATTTTCTGCTAATGCTCCTGTAATTGCATCAGCCAATACTCTTGTTATATCTTTTGAATACAATGATGAATCGAACTGAACGTGTCCGTAGATTCTTGAGTTATCAGGTCTTTGTGCTGCTGCAGCAAAGAAATTGTCACTCAACATATATTCAACGACAGCATTAACGGCTTCATTTCCCTCAGTAAATACTGCGAACATGTCACCTCCACCAAGAGCTGCTTTTGGTAGTCCATCATCCATTGCTGGGAATGGGAAAACTGTTGTTTCCGTTCCTGCTCCAGCTTGTGCGGCCTCAGGCCAGAAACTGGTTATGAAAGATGCTTGTCTATGCATGAAACACCCAGGATTTCCATTTGCATCTTTTTCAAACATTGGATCCTGTGCATTACCAAAATATGTTGACACAATGGCATCTGTACCACCAACAACATACCCCTCTGTATGCATAATTTGACTCAACAGTGTTGCTGCATTTTGAACAACTGGATCATTGAATGGAATTTCATGATTTACCCACTTATCATAGGTGACTGTTCCTTCACCTGTTCTAAGCATAATATCTTCCATCCAGTCAGTTGCTAACCAACCAGAAGCACCGTTTGAATACATACCAAAACAGAATGGATTCATACCCTCTGAAACTATTTGATCAGCAAGAGCGATCATTTCATCCCAAGTTTCTGGGACTGAATAACCTCTAGCTTCAAATTCTGCAGGCTGATACCAAACAATACTCTTTAGGTTAAATGCATGAGCACCACCATAAGCAATACCATCTACAGTACCGAGACCTACAATGTATTCAGAGAAATTTGCTTTATACTCGTCAAGATCTACACCAACATCTTCAAGCGCAACAAGATATCCTCGTTGTGCAGCATCTACAACTCCACCAGGTTGTGGGAATAGTGCTATGTCAGGTGTGTCACCAGATTCCATCTGAATTTGAATTTCCTGTTCAAAGTTATCTGAACCTTGGAAACTAACAATAATTCCTGTCTCTTCAGTGAAGGAATCAAAGTTTTGTTGGAATCCTGCTGCATCGTTACCAACTAAGGCACCTGTGATAAAGACTTCTTCTCCCTCGAGACTGCTTCCGCCACAAGCTACAGCGATCATTGACAAAATAACAAGTAGTCCAAGAATAGACTTTTTCATTATTTATCTCCCTTATTTATATGTACATATGCTAAAAATAGGATAATTTTTAGCTATCAATATAATATTTAAAATGTTCTCATGTTCAATTAAATACAAAAAACTTTTGTGATTTCATTTGATTTTTATATTCATATTATGTATAAAAAGTGCCCGGGGGGGGACTCGAACCCCCACATCCTTTCGAATAACGGATTTTAAGTCCGTCGCGTCTACCAATTCCGCCACCCGGGCTAATATCTAATCTAGTATTTTTTGAGTATTAGGCCCTCTAAAATATCGTTTTTTGAAATTATAATTGGAGAATTGGCATAACGAATAAGAATTTGTTCTAATAAGAATACCCCAGATGTAATAGTGACTGCTCTTTTTGGATCTATCCCGCTAAATTTTGTAATAATTTCTGCTTCTGTCATTTTTGATAATCTGTTATTTATTTCTTGAACATTCTCTATATCAATTTCAATTTCATGCAACTCTTCTTCATTAAATATTTGCTGATTTAAAAATATCGATGCTAATGAAAGAGAGGTGCCTGATACTCCAATAACATTTTTTGAGTTTTTAATATTTAGCTGAGACAGTTTATTTTCAATATCAAATTGTGCTTCATCAATTAAATGTGAACTTGTAGGGAGATTTGAAAAATATTTTTCTGTTAATGTCACGACACCTAAATTAAGTGATTCCGATATAATTCTATTCTCAAACTCATAAATAAATTCAGTGCTCCTACCTCCAATATCAACAATCAAAAAGTTTTCAATTTCTTTCATAAAGTGCAATACACCAATGCTTGTTGTAATTCCCTCTTCATGGCCAGATAAGACTTCTATTTCAAAGTCATATTTTTTTCTAATATTTTCAATTACTTTTTTAGCATTTTTTGCATCCCTTAGAGCAGCAGTACCAACAACAAAAACATCTTCGACGTCATTTTTAAATAATAATTTCTTAAAAATTCTTAAAGCAGAATCCACTCTTTTATATGCTTCTATTGAAATTTCTTTACTTTGCTCAATGTTTTCTGACATTTTTGTTACAACGTGCATTCGTTCTAATACATCAAATTTTTCATCATTAACATCAGCAATCAAAATTCTTGTTGAATTTGAACCAAGATCAATAGAAGCTAGCTTTACCACTCAACCTTCCATTCAGGATTCATTTGATAATTATTTTCGTCAATGCAAGGTTTTTTGCAGTTGTATAGTCCTATTGATTCTAAAACAATCTTTCCGACAGGATTTTTTCCAGTCGAAATTTCATCTGCAGTATGCGAATGTAAGCACTTAATTGATTTTGTTGCTCCTCCAACACCACCGGTTGGAACATGCTGATTTGATTGGTCGAGAGAATCGTCTCTTTCTTGCTGATAACTAGCCTGGCGTTCACTCCATGCTGTTTTGAGTTTTGGATTAATAAGAATTTCATTATCTAATTGAGCAATTAGGCCCTCTGACTCTAAAGAACCTATTTTTTTGTTATACATTGGACAAGTCAACCAGTAGGTAGTTGGAAAAGGAGTTCCGTCATTTAAGTTAGGAGGAACTTTAATTGCTGTCGGAAAATTAAAATGACATCTTGATGAAACTATTACATCACTCCTTAAGGTTCTATCAATCTGGACCTCAACGATCTTTTTGTCTTTATCCACCTTCTTCACCAACAATGAATTCAACAACATATTCAAAAATAGATTTTGACCTATCATTGTTGATTACTTCTTCTATTGGCGTTACTGGTTCTGGAATGTCATAAACGTAGAGAATCTCTCCCTCTTTACCGTAACCTCTCTCTCTCAGAATAAATTCAAGTTTATCTGGATTATCTAAATCTAATATTTGTCTATTCCATTCCTCAATTTGAGTTTCAATAATTTGCTTTTGTAACTTGTTATTTTCAATCTCTTTTTCTAAATCGGTATACGAGTTATAAGTTGTTTGTACATTTTCGAAAAAAAAGAGTAAAAAAGAGACAACTAAACCAATTACTAAAACTCGTGTTAATACGTTATTGCCTATTCTTTTTAAAGATTCCATTTTTTATTATTAAAATTCCCAAATCCTACTTGTTCACCAATTCTTAAAAGTTCATTGTATTTTGCAGTTCTCTCTCCTCTAGCAGGTGCGCCAGTTTTGATTTGTCCGCTTGATGTTCCAACTGCTAAGTGACTTATAAATGCGTCTTCTGTCTCACCTGACCGATGGGAAATCATGCTAGTGTAACTATTCTTATTTGCTAGTTTCATAGTTTCAATAGTCTCAGTAACACTACCGACTTGATTCAATTTAACTAAGATAGAATTTGCACATTTTTCATTAATTCCTCTTTGTAAAACCTCTTTTTGTGTAACGAAAAGGTCATCGCCAACTAACTGAACTTCTTTCCCAATTTTTGATGTCAAATACTTCCAGCCTTCCCAATCATCTTCGGCTAAACCATCTTCTATCGATACAATCGGATATGAGTTAGACAAGCCAATTAAATAATCTGCCATTTCTGTGTTGGACAAAGAATTTCCTTCAATAGTGTATGCACCATCAACAAAAAACTCAGTAGATGCAACATCAAGAGCTAGCGATATTTCTTCTCTAGGCTTGTACCCACATTCTGCAATTGACATCATAATTTCGTCTAAGACCTCTTTGCTTGATGAAAAGTTTGGTGCAAAACCACCTTCATCACCAACATTTGTACCATAGCCATTGTCTTTTAGTCTTTTTTTAAGTGTATGGTAAACTTCAACACCAGATTTCAGTGCATCGTCAAATTTTTCAAAACCATGTGGGACAATCATAAATTCTTGAATGTCAACGGAGTTATCTGCATGAGCTCCACCATTTAAAATATTCATAAATGGAACCGGAAGACTTGGTTCACCGTATATATTCGGTATTACTTCATACAAATATTTCTGAACTGATTTGCTATGTGCAACTAAATTTGCCATTGAAACTGCCAGTATTGAATTGGCACCAAGGCTGTTTTTATTTGATGTTCCATCGAGTTGCATTAAAGTTGAATCTATGTTTTCCTGATCTGAAGCATCCTGACCAATTAAGGCCTCTGAAATAATTTTGTTAACATTTTCAACTGCCTTAGTTACGCCTTTGCCATTAAACTCTTTTGAACCGTCTCTTAATTCATGAGCTTCGAGAGTTCCTGTTGAAGCACCTGAAGGTACAGCAGCTCTTCCCCATGAGCCATCTTCCAAAGTAATTTCAACTTCAACTGTAGGATTAGCTCTTGAATCTAGGACATACCTAGCGAAGACATTAGTAATTTTATTATTCATAACCCTGTTACTTAAAATTTAGCAGAAAAAGGATAATTTGTTACTTTAATTGACTTTTCTTGGCTTCTTCCCAAAGTGTTTCTATTCCAATACTCGGATCTGTGTTCTTCTCAACATATTTCGCACGTTCGATAAATCTCTGAGTTGATTTATTAAGTTGTATTTCTGGATCTGCCTCTAGATATCTGCAGATATTTACCACTGAAAATAAAATATCTCCTATTTCACTTTTTCTATCTTCATCGTTTTGTGCTTCTTTTAATTCCTCTACTTCAGACAATAAATCCTGTAATGCTTCCTGATAGTTTGCGTACGTTAAATCTAGTTTTTTTGCTTTACGCTGTGTTTTAAATGCTTTGGTTATAGATGGTAATTTTTGATCAATATCATCAAATATGGATTCAGAGCTTTCTTGCTTTTTAATCTCTTCCCATTGCTTTTCAACATCTTCAGCACTTTCTAGTTCTACGTCCCCAAAAACATGTGGATGTCGTTTAATAAGTTTTTCCTGTAAGTTAGAAACTACATCTGCAATAGAAAAATATTTGTTTTCCTCTGCAATTTTTGAATGTAAAAGAATTTGTAACAATAAATCACCTAGCTCTTCATTCAACATATTGTGATTCTCAGGATTTGTTTGAATATCTGCAAGTGCATCAAGAAGTTCATATGCTTCCTCAATTAAATGCTTAGCCAAAGATTCGTGAGTCTGCTCTCTATCCCACGGACATTCTTTTCGTAATCGTGAGATAATATCAACTAAATCCTCGAATTCTTTCATAATCAAAGAATACTATCTAATAATTCGTAGGTGCTTTCAGGAGTTAAAGAGTGTTGAAAATTTAATACCAAGCGTTTATTTCTAAATATAAACCTTTTATCATATTTTTCGATTGTAAGTTTAAGATCTTCAGTCAAATCAACAGGAAATAATTCAACTTGAAATTCTCTAATCTTGCACCTTAGTATTTCTTTTTTTTGTAATATTGATCTAATTTTTGCAGTTGAAAACAAATTATTCGTAATCTCTGGAACATTTCCAAACCTATCAATAATCTCATTTTTAATCTCATCAACTTTATTAGGTTCAGAATGTTCAAGTCTTTTGTAGATATCTATTCTTTCAGCATCAGCATCAATGTAACTCTTGGGTATTGAAGAACCCCAGTAGCAATCTAATTTAATTTCTGTTTCTAAAATACTACTTTTTTCTTCACTTTTGCCCTCTATAGAATCTACTACATATTTATTGAAAATATTTAACCCGACATTGGCAATAAAACCAGACTGTATATCTCCAAGAATGCTTCCAGATCCACGCAACTGTAAATCTTTCATTGCTAAAGAATATCCTGTTGACGTCTGCCCTATGGACTTTATTGCATCGAGTCTTAATTCTGCATCAACGCCTAAATTTGTATTATGAAAGAAGTAAGCAAAACTCTGTTCTCTTCTTCTTCCTACTCTACCTTTCAATTGATACAGTTGAGACATTCCCAAGAGCTCAGACCTTAAAGTAATTAAAGTATTTACTTTAGGTAGATCTATTCCTGCTTCAACAATGGTTGTAGCAAATAAAACATCCACCTTTTTATCCCATACATCCTGCATTGTTTGTTCGATCTGATTAGTCGACAACTGTCCATGTAAAAGTTTGTGATTTAAATTTGGAAACACCTCCTGAATTTTTTTCATCCAAACCTGCAATTCTTCAATTCGGTTCAACACAAAAAAGACCTGCCCACCCCTAGAAATTTCACGTTGAATAGCGAGTGCGATAGTAGACTCATCAATATTTCCAACATGTGTAAGTGTCTCTAAACGATTTTCAGGTGGTGTTTCAATTCGAGATGTTTCTCTAATTCCCATTAGTGACTGTTCGAGTGTCCTTGGTATTGGTGTTGCTGTCAGAGTGAGCTTATGAACCTGATTAGAGAGTGACTGAAGTCTATCTTTATCTTCTACACCAAACCTATGTTCTTCATCAATAATCAACAATTTGAGATTTTGAAATTTAATATCATCACTTAAAATCCTATGAGTTCCTATGAGAATATCTACAGAGCCATTTTTGACTCCTTCAACAATGTTTTGTACTTCTTTCTTTGTAACGAATCTACTTAAGTGTTTTATATTGAGTGGATAATCTTTCAAGCGATCTACAAAAGTGTCAATATGTTGTTGTACAAGAATTGTAGTTGGAGCTAATAATGCAACTTGGCCTCCTGAAAAAGCAACTTTAATTGCAGCTCTTAATGCAACCTCAGTCTTGCCAAATCCAACATCACCAAAAATTAGACGATCCATCGGTATATTTTTTTCTAGATCTTTTTTAACATCATTAATGGCAGTCAACTGATCTGGTGTTTCAATATACTCAAAACTATTTTCTATTTCATTTTGCCAAGGGGTATCCTCACCAATAATTAATGAGTCGTTTCTTATATTTCGTAATTTGTATAATTTCAAGACTCTATCTGCAATAATCTTTGCATTTTGCTTGGCTTTTTCTTTTGCTCTTTCCCATTCTGCACCACCAAGATGAGATAGCCTAGGGTTTTCTCCTCCAATATAAACCTCGAGCTCATTAATTTGTTCTGATGGCACAAAAAGCTTGTCGGTACCAGCAAATTTAATCTCAAGATAGTCTTTCTCAACTCCTTTTATTTTTTTTACAACTGTGCCTTCATACAATCCAATTCCATGAAAATTGTGAACAATATAAGTATTTGGAACAAGAATCGCTTGTTCACTAATCTTTTTTATCTTTCTTTTAGATTTAATCATTTTTCTTTTTTGGAAAAGCGATTCATCAATAATGGCTAAATTTAGGTCTTTAAAAGATGCAGAAAATGAAAACGGATTATCAACGGTGATTACATTTGATAGCATTGAAAACTTTTCTGTAATAACTTTGTTTTTTGTTGAGAGATAAATTTTTCCTATTTCCCCTAGTGAATCAATAATATTTTCTGTGTTGATTGAGTCAAAATAATTCGGGAGATTTTCAAGATTTATTAAATCTGATGTTGAATAGAAACTAATATCATACTCACCAAAATATTTAGAGATATCTTTGTAACGTGACTTAAAATTTCTGATTTCTAATGAAAAATATTGTTTAAGATTTTCAAAGGTATCTTTTTCGATATCAATAATTTCCTTAAGTTGATTATCTACTAAATTTTTGTCGACAATGTGTAGAGTAGCCTTGCTTGTTAAGTCTAGAAGACATTTCTCTAAATCTAGATTTTGGGAATATTGGAACAATTCGTAATCATCTAAATTTTCTTTATTGGGTGAAGACAAGTTTAAAATTTCTGACTGTTGTATTTGAAACAGTTCAGTTGCTGGTACTACAAGAAAATTACTCTTCTCACTAATTGATCGTTGTGAAATTGTATCAAAAGTTTTTATTTCATTAACTAAATCTCCATCAAAAATCACTCGAAGAGGTAAATCGTAATTGATTGGGAAAACATCTAATTGTCCTCCTCTAATCGCAAAACTTCCCTTTGATTCAACTCTATCTTTTCTTTGATACTTTAGATGAATAAGATTCTCAATTAATAAATCAAAATCAATTTCCTCATTTAATGAAATATTACAAATTTCTAATTCTTCAAAATATATTCTTTGAGCTATCGCCTTAATGCTAGTTGCAATATTGTAAGTATCAGTTGTGAGTAATATGTGTGCAATTTCTAATCTTTTTCCCTGTATATCAAGAGATGGAGCAAAAGAATCATAAGAAAGAGTATCCCATGAAGGCAAATGATATATGTCTTTGTTTAAATTAGAAAAATCTGTAGAAAACTCAATAGCCTCTTTATCGGTCGGGAAAATGATAATATTTTTATTCGATTTATTGTTTAAAGCCAATAAAGGGACTAGAGATTCTCTAGAGGTGTTAAAAGATTTTAAATCCATAAATTAAATTTTTGATAATGAAATATAATTTTCTTCAATCAGCCAATTAATTGTCTTTTTAATGAACTCTTCCAAATTGGTATATTGAATATTTAAGTTTTCTTTTGCCTTTAAACCTTCATATTTGTGTCCATGTGTAAGAACCCTTGCAGACTCTGTGCATAGAAGGGGTGTTTTGTTTGAAATTAATTTATAAATATCTCCAAATGGCGCTAATGTTTTTAATAAAATTTTTGGAATGTACAATGGCCTTCCGTTCCATGATGAAATATTTTTTAATTTTTTAACTAGCTCCTCACTTGATGTTTGAAAACTATTTAGAACATACCTTTCATTATCTTTACCGAACTCTAGTGCGTTATAGTGTCCATCTGTACAGTCGTCAATGTCAACAATTGAAATGTTACTCCGTATCAATGGAGGATTGGTTTTTGATAAAGTTGAAATTAATAATTTAGCAGTTCCAGACACTCTCCCGGGTCCTTGAACAGAAGATGGGTTAACGGAAACAAATTCAAAATTCTTTTCATAATTGAAAGCCTCTTGTTCAGCTAAAAATTTTGACTCCTCATATTTACTTAAGTAGTAACCTCTGTGAGTCGAATTTTCATTGCCTATACTACCCAAATCCTCACCAAGCGTAACTGCAGAAGATGTGTAAACAAATCTAGAAATTCGTAATTGATTGCCTAAATTTAAAATATTTTTTGTACCATCAATATTTGCATCAAACATATACTGTGGATCTTTTGAACACATTTTATTTACTCCAGCAACGTGAAATATTGCATCAATATTTATATTTTTGAATTGATTAATAAGATCTGAAGTCAAAATATTCCCACTAATAACAGATACACCCTTAGACTCCAAAATTTTTTTATTCTCCTCAGATCTACTTAATGCGTAAACGTTATGACCATTTTCAATTAATTTTCTAAGAAGTGGCTTACCCACAACTCCTGTTGAGCCAGTGATAAATATATTTTTATATTTCATTTTGATTGTTTCAAATAACCTAAGAGATACTGATATCCAGAAATATAAGAAAATATTAAGGCATGTAGAACAAATAACTCAGCGATACTAAAGCTTAGAATATTTAATGAAAAATCCATCATTACAAATCCTATTGCCCAGAACTGTAAACTTGCTTTAGCTTTTCCAAACTTACTTGGAGGAATCATAATCCCTTCATTCCCAGCTAGTCCTCTAAGGCCAGTAATAATGAATTCTCTAACAATTAATAATGTTGTAATCCAGATACTTACTCTGTCAATATAGGTGAAACCTATAAAAATAAAAGTTATGAATATTTTGTCAGCAATGGTGTCAAGAAATGCCCCCATTTTTGATGTGACGTTCCACTTTCTTGCAAGACGTCCATCAAAAAAATCTGTCCAAGCTGCTATGAAAGCAATTACAGCAGGAGCTAACATCAGTCCCTCACTAGAGCCATCTAAAAGTAGTAGATATAAAATAACAGGTGCTGAGATGATTCGAAACATAGCTAGAAAATCAGGTATATATTTTTTCATTCTTCCTCTAGTTTAGCTTGATATGCCCTTGCTTTTGCTAGAGCATCTATCGAAGACTTGGCAGGAACCCAAGGTAATGAATCTAATTTTGGCATTCCTGTTACAGGTTTATTACTTTGTTTATCTTTTCTTTTGTTGTTCATTAAATCACATCAATTATTCTTCGTTCAGATGCTGCTTTCACAGCAGATTCTCTGTCCTTTAAAAACATTCCGATAATTTCTACAGAGTCTTCTATCAAAAATTTAACTTCTTCTTCTTCATTATTATAAAACCTGGATAAAACGAAATCTGCGGGGTTAACTTCTTTGGGGGGTCTACCAACTCCAACTTTTAATCTAAAGTATTCATTAGATTGCAAGTAAGAATTTATAGACTTAATTCCGTTGTGTCCACCATCAGAACTTCCACTTTTTAAACGCAATCTACCAAAGCCAAGATCGATATCATCGTGAATCACTAATATATTTGTGGCTTCAACATTATTGTATTTTAAGTAAGATTTGAGTGCCTCTCCAGAGTTGTTCATTGAAACCATTGGAAAGATGATATCTATGTCGGTATTGTCAAAAGACACTTGACCAATCTTAAAACTGCCTAATTTGTCTAATTTCACATTTATTGAATTTTTGATACAAAACTTTTCTAGAATATCCGCTCCAATATTGTGTCTTGTTTTTAAGTATTTTGATTGAGGATTCCAGAGACCAACTAAGAGAGTTTTATTATTCTCCAGATTCATCTGAGGACTCTTCCTCAACAGCTTCTTCAGAAGATTCACCTTCGGCTCCCTCTTCACCTTCTTCGCCCTCTTCACCTTCAAGACCTTCAATTTCATCTTCCTCTTCAATTGCAGCTCTTGGAAGCGTTATAGTGACCAAAATTGATTCATCATCCTCTGACGCTAGTTCTACTCCTTCTGGTAACTCAACATCAGTGGCGGTTGCGTTCTCACCAACATTTAATTCTGAAATATCTAAATCTAATGAAGAGGGTATATTGGTTGGTAACGTCGAAATAGTAATTGTTGCATTAACGGTTTGTACTAAGCCACCTTCTTCCTTTACGCCAATCGGGGTGCCAATAAAATTAATCTGAACATCTGCTTCAACTGTTTTTGTAAGATCAATTTGTATTAGATCTACATGCAAAAATTGATTTTTGTATGGATGTTTTTGAATTTCTCTAGCTAAAGCTGTATATTTCTTTTTTCCAACTTCTAAATTTAAA
>CACAQC010000018.1:0-11415 GCA_902534495.1 uncultured Candidatus Actinomarina sp.
AGATAATAGCTGGTACCGGTACATACTCTACAAAAGAATCTATAGAGTATACAAAAATGGCTAATGACATCGGTGTCGACGGCATAATGATTGTGACACCGTATTATTCAAAACCATCACAATTTGGAATTTTGCAGCATTTTGAACAGATTTCCAAAAATACTGACTTACCAATTATGGCATACAATATTCCTGGTCGAACAGCGTCGTTAATTGAAATTGAAACTTTAGAAAAACTTGTTGATGATATTGGGATACATTCCATAAAAGATGCTGTAGGGGATTTGGAATTCTCTAAAAATGAAATAGAGATACTTAAAAATAAAGTTGATATTTATTCAGGTAATGATGGTGAGACTATAGAGTTTATGAAGATGGGTGGAAAAGGTGTTGTCTCAGTTGCTTCACATATTGTTGGAAATGAAATTTACGATTTAATAAACCATATTCTTAATGGCGAGCTTGAATTAGCTGAGCACATGCAGAATCAACTTCTTCCTCTTTTTGATTTATTATTTGAAGAACCTAGCCCTGGTCCAGTTAAGTACTTACTCACACAAACGTGGGAAGACGTTGGATCACCATTAATGCCTATTACTGACATTTCTAGTGAATTAGCCAATAAATTATTGGATAATTACCAAAAAATTAAGAATAATTAAGCTTTTTCTACCCTTTTTTATGGTATAATACATTCGTGGCTGTGAAGACATCCACTCGCAAAAGGGTAAATGGGCGTAAGCGGGTGTCTAAACAAAACAAGTTAATAAATGTAGACAGGGCAGTAACATCACTTAAATCTACAACTTCAAGTACGTTATCCAAATTCGTACAATCTTATCAAGCCGTTGCAATTTTTATGTTTACATTTGCTACTTTGATTACTTTATCAATATTTCAAAAAGGTGGACCAGTTGGGGAAATTGTTTACAGAACTTTTGAATGGTGCTTTGGTTATGGAATTTACGCAATGCCTGTGCTTTTCTTGTATGGTTCAGCAATATTGATCCGTGATAAAGAGACTGTAAAATCAGAAAAAGTTTTAACTGGAACTTTCTATGTACAAATAATATCATCAGCTGCATTTCATTCCCTAATACACGCTGAGCCTGTGCCGATAAGTGCTGGTTCAGAATTGATAACCAAATCAGGAGGACATGTCTCTGCTTTTATTGTTCATCCATTAACCAATTTTTTTGGATTGGAAATGACCCATACCTTACTGCTTATTTCACTAGTTATGTCAGTTTTATATATGACTGACATTGAATTAAAAGATCTTATCGGAGGAGTGCAAGCAGTTTTTAAATATATTTATAAATTCATTTATGCATTCTTCCTAGCAAGAAAAGAAGCGAATAGTTTACAAGTTGAAAATGTATTTGAATCTGGTGAGTCACCAAAGAATAATAAAACTACTAAAAATAATGAAAGTCAAAATAATAAATTAAAGGATAAAGTTGAAAATATTTCAAATTTCACTGATTTCAAACAAAAAAAAGTTGTATCTTCGTCAAAAAATAACAATAAAACAAAATCTTCAAAAGAATACAAACTGCCCCCAGTTAGTTTATTAAAGCAAGGATCTTCACTCTCTACTTCAAAAAAATTACTCCAACAAACAGCAAAGGATTTAACACAACTATTAAATGAGCATGGTGTTGAAGCTGAACTAACTAATGTTGTTCCTGGCCCTACTGTTACTAGATATGAAATTGAGTTAGCTCCTGGTGTTAAAGTCTCAAAGGTTACATCATTGTCTCATGATATTGCATATGCCTTAGCTACACCAGATGTTAGATTACTTGCTCCAATACCTGGAAGAAGCGCTATTGGGATTGAAATTCCAAATAGACAAAGGAAACTCGTATCACTTGGTGATGTATTATCATCATCCGAAGCATCTAAATTATCACATCCTTTAAATGTCGGATTAGGCCTTGATATTGCAGGCAAACCAAGGCTATTGAATCTATCTGAACTTCCACATGTTTTAATTGCAGGACAAACCGGTGCTGGAAAATCATCCTGCATTAATTCAATTGTGACATCATTATTGATTCGCACAAATCCTGATGATGTAAAAATGGTCATGGTGGACCCCAAGAGAGTAGAACTAGGTCAATATAATGATGTTCCTCATTTACTTACAAAAGTTATTACTAATCCAAAGAAAGCTGTTGATGCATTAAGTTGGGCAGTAGCTGAGATGGATAGAAGATATGATTTATTAGCAGATGGTCAAGTCAGAGATATAAATGGATATCATGAAAAATTTGATGCAGGTCTTTTAGATGAAGAAAAGTTTGACAGATTTCCTTACATAGTTCTATTCATAGACGAATTAAACGATCTCATGATGGTAGCTGGAAGAGAAGTTGAATCTGCGATAGTACGTTTAGCACAAATGGCTAGAGCAATAGGTATCCATTTAGTAGTTGCCACTCAGAGACCTTCCGTAGATGTTATCACAGGAGTTATGAAAGCAAATATTCCTTCAAGGTTAGCTTTTTCTGTAGCTTCAACAACTGACTCAAGAGTAATACTTGATCAGTCAGGTGCAGAAAAACTTATTGGTTTAGGCGACATGCTTGTTGTAACTGCATCTAATCCAAGACTAGAGAGAATTCAAGGAGCTTGGGTAACTGAAGGCGAAATTAAAGACGTTGTTTCATGGGTGAGAAAGCAAAAAACTGCACAATATAATCCTGCGGTTACAGAAGAACAAAAAAAATCAAGCAGCACGATACAAGATGATTTTGGAGAAGATGAAGAGCTTATTTCTTCAGCCAAGGAACTAGTTGTCAGATCTCAATTAGGATCTACATCAATGCTTCAAAGAAAACTTAGAGTAGGTTTTGCAAGAGCAGGCAGGTTAATGGATATACTTGAAGCTCAAGGTATTGTCGGCCCTTCAGAAGGTTCTAAAGCTAGAGAAGTTTTGATTACCGTTGAAGAATTTGAGACAGGTAATTTATCATCCATTGAAGTAAGTGAGGAAAATCAAGATGTATCTTTAGAAAATACAGATTCTGAAGATGATGAATCTTGGTATGAATAAATTAAACTTTTATATCCCTTCCTTTAATAATTCTTCTTCTTATTGCGGCAGAAATAGCATCAACAATTAAAACCATAACTATAGTCACTACCAAAACAGTACCTGCACGAGGAAAATCTCTAAAACGTAACTGATTAATTAATTCAGCACCTACTCCACCAGCACCAACTACACCTAATACAGCTGAAGCTCTTAAATTAATTTCAAATCTATACAACCAATATGATGTAATAGTTGGCATTACTTGTGGTATTACTCCAAAAAAAAGCTCATTCAGTTTGGATCCACCAGAAGATTTAATTGATTCAAGAGGACCTTCGTCAATTCCTTCAATTACTTCAGAAGATAGTTTTCCCAATGTACCAATAGAATGTATTCCAACAGCTAGAGTACCTGTTAAAGGTCCTAACCCTGTAATTGGCAAAAGAACAAACGCTAGAATTAATTCGGGAAATGCTCTTATCACATTTAATATTTGTTTAGTAACTCTGCTAAAAGTATTTAATGAAAAATTATTTGCTGCTAAAAACGCTATTGGAAAACTAAAAAATGCTCCGATAACAGTTCCCGCCCAAGCGATAAACAATGATTCACCAACTTTAGGTACAATTCTGTCAATAGCTTCTTGGGAAAGGTCTAGAGGAAACATAGCTGTTATAAGAATCCAAACTTTACTTGGGGCTGTTAAAAATCTTTCAGGAGTAATTTCAAGACCAGAGGCAGACCACAAAGATCCGGCGATGATTAGAAATGTGATCACATATTTTAGAACTCTTTGGTTTAGTGGCTGTTTTGGAACACTCATAAAATTTTTCTTCTTAACCAGACACTAAATTGTTCGATTGCTATAACCGCTATAAGTATTAAAACAATAATTGGCGAAATCCTATCAAATCTTAAAAATATTCTTTGTGTTTCAATAATTCTTCCAACACCACCAGCGCCAACCAATCCTAAAATTACAGAAGCTCTAATACACAATTCAAAGATATATAAAAAATAAGCTGTAAAGTTTGGCAAAATTTGTGGAAGTGCAGATGTAAAAACAGCTTGAGTATGTTTTGCTCCGCTTGCTTTTGCTGCTTCTAATGGCCCTAAATCAATACTGTCAATTGTTTCAGATAGTAACTTTCCCATGATTGCTAGCGAAAACATTACTAATGCTAGAACTCCTGCAAATGGACCTAAACCGACTGCAACTGTAAATAGCATTGCCCAAAACAAATCTGGAATAGTTCTTATGAAATTTAAGAAGGATTTATATACAACATAGGTGAATGTTGTTTGGTTAGTGGCTCTTGATGCGTAGAAAGATAAGGGTAAAGCTATGAAACAGCCAAGAATACTTGCAAGAATTGCAATTTGTATAGTTTCGAGCAAAGCTAGAGATGCATTTTCAATTGCCCAATCCCATTTTGGATCAAAAAGTGTATCAGTGACTAGTTTTCTATTTTCCCAATTTCTTTTAAAATCGTCAATATTAAAACCAACTTGAAAAAAAGAAAATATTGAAAAAAATAAAGCAAAAGGATATCCAACAACTGTTAACAATGAAGGGAGGGGTTTTCTTGGGACTTTAATCTTCTTCCCCTAATAAATCTGAAGATTTGATTGCTCTACCATAAATATTTTCAAAGTCCTTGTCACTTACATCATCAACTTTTCCATCGTACACAAGCTCACCATCTTTTAACCCAATTAATCGTTCACCAAACTCTTTAGCTAGGTCTAAGAAGTGAAGATTTACAATAGTTGTAATACCTAATTCCTGATTAATTTCCTTTAGATACTTCATCACAACTCTTGAAGTAATTGGATCTAATGATGCTACAGGTTCATCTGCGAGCATAACTTTTGGTTTTTGAGCAAGGGCACGCGCTATTCCAACTCTTTGCTGTTGACCTCCGGATAAATTTGAACCTCTAACATAAGCCTTTTCTAATATTCCTACTTTGTTTAATGATTCAAAAGCAATATCCTTATCATTTTTAGGCCAGAGACCAAATACAGATCTTAGGGTCGAAACTTGGCTTAGTCTCCCAGTCAATACATTTTTTAATACAGATGAGCGATTTACTAAATTAAACGTTTGGAATATCATGCCTATATCTGATCTTATTTTTTTAAGTTCCTTTTTTGAAGCGCTTGTTACATTTTGTGAGTCAATAAAAACATTTCCATCTGTTGGTTTGACTAGGTTATTAACAGTTCTTAACAAAGTAGATTTACCAGCACCAGACATGCCAACAATGATTACAAAATCACCCCCATCAATATTTAGAGACACATTGTTGAGTGCATTTACTCCACCAGGATATACAACACTTACATTTTTGAATTCAATCATATTAATTATAAAAAAAACTAGGGCAGTTTAACCTGCCCTAGTTTTCTATTAATTAGTCGTCGTAAAGACCAAATTCTTGCGCTGCTTCTCGAACAACATCAAACTCAGAGTTATCTGCTGGAACTAAATCAGTCCATCCATAAATCTCGTCCATTAATGCTCTACCTTCATCTGTTGAGATGAATTCATCTAAGATATCATAAATCTTCTTTTTAATATCTTCAGGTAAATCTGTTCTTACTGCAATAACATCATTCGGTATTTCTTCTGTGATCGCAAATGCAATAATTTTTTCACCTACATCAGGATTGGTTTTTCTTAATGTTCTTCTTGCGTCATCAAATGTAACACCAAATTTAGCATCACCGTTATAAAGACCTGCAATAACACCATCATGTGAACCAGCAAACCTTTGTGTTATGTCACTTGTATAATCAATACCGGCTTTTTTGAGTTGAAGTGATGGATATAAATATCCAGATGTCGAACCTTCCTCAACAAAAAGTACCTCTTCTCCTAACATAACAGATAGATCAGCTTCACAAGCAAGACCCGGGCTGGTAGTAACACCATCTCGGACTTCTGGGACTAACCCATCATCACTGAAACCCCAACCTACTTGTAGAGCTTTTACATCAGGTGGTGAAGTCTCTGTTCCGGTTACTAAAGTAGGAACTCCATTTATATTTTCGAAAGCTCCAATTACCGGTGTGGAATTACATACACTCGCATCTGTTGTCCAAAATGTTCCATGATAAGAACCAGAACCATATCGAACAGACTTAGCAATTGCCTCAAATCTTCTTGGAAAAGCATCCATTGCTGTTACATAACCTAAGGTTGCAAAAGCACCAACATCAGCTTGTCCAGATCCCATAGCAACAAGGAGACCTGAATAATCGCTTGTTACAATACCTTCCACTTCAATACCCAAACCATCAGATAAAAGTTGCATCATTGGTTGAATGTTATCTAATAATTCGGCTTGTTCCGCGCTAGGTACAAAGCCAAACACAATTTTATCTAAAGTTGGCGCAGCTGTTGTTGCTGGCGCTTCTAATGTTTCGACTTCTTCCATAGCAACGGGTTCTTCTACTGTCTCTTCAGCAGTACCACCACAAGCAGTAGCTACTAATGCAAGACAGAGAAGAAGTAGTAATGATTTTTTCATCATTATCCTCCGCTAGCTTATAATTCTATATTACATATTCAGGATTTAAGAGACTCTAATTAAGTTAAAAATTTGTAAACTTTATTTCACCAAAATCTCTAAAAATTATCTCGCCATTTGTATCAAGTACTATAGTTATCGGTTGACCAACTACTTTAAAATAGTCTCTTAATTGTGGAGTAGAAAATCCAATTCTAAGATTTCCTTTTAAGTTGTCTTTTACCCATTCTAAAGTCGGAGTGTACTCACTATGCGCAAGTGCAAGTACATCATATTCTTCCTCTAAATTTTCTAATTCAGCCTCCAAGACAGGTAACTCCTGTCTACAAAGGCCTCAATAATCTGCCCAGAAAATTATGATTGTTTTTTTGTCTGTAAAATTTTCAGTAGCAACAACTTCAGATGTATCTATATACTCAAAAGAACTCTCAGTAATAGCATCTGTAGATTCTCCAACCTTTTCCAGTTCTCCACTAGCCCCATACGAACAAGTAATAAATAACATTATCAATATTGGTAGGTACCGTCTCATACATTAATCATAATATTATTGATGAATAACCTTGCTATCCTAAATATGTGAATATTGCACTTTTAAGCGTTGGAACTGAAATTTTACTTGGTGATACTATTAATACTAATCTTGCATCACTTGGACAAGTTTTATACAATAATGGTTTTATTCTATCATCTGAAAAAACTGTTCCTGATGATAAAAAATTAATACAAGATGCTGTAAATGAATTACTTCAAAGTAATGATGTAATTATTACATGTGGGGGTATTGGACCTACAGAAGATGACTTTACAAAAGAGGTTATCTCTGAAATGTTTAACTTAAAACTTGTTGTTGACGAAGATCATCTGAGTTGGATGAAATCTAGATGGGAGAGTAGAGGCATGACTATGCCCGCAACAAATGTTAAGCAAGCAGAAATCCCAGCAGGTGCAATTAAATTAAACAACACAAACGGAACCTCACCAGGGATTTATATTGAATACAAAAGTAAACATGTATTTATACTTCCAGGACCACCAAGAGAGTTCATACCGCTGGTAACAGATGAGTTAATACCATTTTTAAAAGATAATTTTACAAAAGTTGAAAAAGATTATGAATTTATTTTATTTTTTAATGAAGCAGAGTCCGCTTTGGCTGAAAAGATTGATAAGTTTAAACCTGAAGGTTTAGATATTGCTTATTTAGCTAGCAAGGGAATCATTAAATTACGAATCGATAAAAATTCGGTCAGTGAAAATGATTTAAAAGATTTTAAAGATCAAATAAAAGTAACATTAAGTGATAATGTATTAAGTTATGAAAATATCCCTGCTTCTAAAGTTTTATTAAATGAACTGAAAGCTAAGAATTATACAGTATCACTAATTGAGAGTATTACAGGGGGTTCGTTTTCTAAAGAACTTGTTTCTCATGCAGGTGCAAGTGAAACATTAATTGCATCAAATGTTTTGTATTCGATGGATTCAAAAAAAGAGCTACTAAATACTGAACCCAATGAGGATTGGGCTTTGCTTACTGAAGAGTTAGCAGTTGCCTCTATGAAAAAATATAATTCATCAATCGGTTTAGCAGTACTAGGTGAAGCTGGACCTATTCCTTCAAGTAACTATAAAATTGGTGAAATATTTATATCTATTTGTATCAATGGTGAAATATCCAATTTCACACACAATTTACGTGGTAATAGGGAAGATATAATAAATAGAACAGTAAATAACTGTATTTGGAACCTATTAAATTTAATTAAATAGTTGTATTCGAACAAATGTTCGATTAAAATATGTCATATACAGATGTTTTAATAGTTATTAATTATTGTTAATAAATAGGAGAGAATAATGGATAAAGACAGGGCAAAAAAACTTGATACAGTTTTTTCGCAGATAGAAAAACAATTTGGTGAGGGTTCTTTGATGAAGCTTGGTTCCGACCAAGTTAGAAAAATACCTTCAATATCAACAGGAGCATTATCAATAGATCTTGCATTAGGTATAGGGGGTGTGCCTAGAGGTAGAGTTATAGAAATCTATGGTCCTGAAAGCTCTGGTAAAACGACATTATCTTTACACATTGCTGCTGAAGCCCAAAAAGCTGGTGGAGTTGCTGCATTCATTGACGCAGAACATGCTCTCGATCCAATATATGCAAGCGCACTTGGTGTTGATGTAGATGAATTACTCGTTTCACAGCCAGATACAGGAGAACAAGCTTTAGAGATAGCAAATATGTTAATCGATTCGGAAGGAGTTGATGTAGTAGTTATTGACTCTGTTGCTGCTTTAGTTCCTCAAGCTGAAATTGATGGAGAGATGGGTCAATCCCATGTTGGTCTACAAGCAAGGTTAATGTCACAGGCATTAAGAAAACTTACATCTTCAATCAATAAAACACAAACAACTGTTATCTTTATAAATCAAATTAGAGAGAAGATCGGTGTCATGTGGGGTTCTCCTGAAACTACAAGTGGTGGTAGAGCACTTAAATTTTACGCATCAGTAAGAATTGATATTAGAAGAATTGAAACTCTAAAAATTGGTGCCGAAATGATAGGTAATCGCGTACGTGCAAAAATTGTAAAGAACAAGGTTGCACCACCATTTAAAGAAGCCCAATTCGATATTATGTTTGGTCAAGGTATATCTAGAGAAGGAAGCTTGCTTGATGTAGGTGTAGATCATGGAATAGTTAGAAAAGCTGGTGCATGGTTTACCTATGATGAGATTCAATTAGGTCAAGGTAAGGAAAATTCTAAGAGATTTTTAAGAGAAAATGCCGATATTGCTTTGCAATTAGAAACTGATGTATATAAAGCTGTCGGCATGATTGAGTCTGATGATGCAACAGAAGAGGATACTGTAGATGAATCAGAGGATGTAACACCTGAAAAATAATATAAGGATTATTTAAAAAACAAATTTATACTTCAATTGTGGAACAAACAGTTGTAATTAAGCCAAAAATGAATATTATCCCTTCGCGCGCGGGTAAAAAATATTTTATTAAAACATTTGGTTGCCAAATGAATGAACATGATTCGGAAAAAATAGCAGGCATGTTCGAACTAGATGGTATGACGAAAGCAACCATTGAGGATTCAGCAGATATTATGTTTATTAATACATGCACAATCAGAGAAAATGCTGATGATAGATTGTATGGAACACTTGGACAGCTAAAAAAATGGAAAGATGAAGGTGTTGATCGAAAGTTACTTGTGGGTGGATGTGCTGCACAGAAAGATAAACAACTTGTAAGAGAGAGAGCTCCATGGGTCGATGTAGTAATTGGTACACATAATTTAACAAATATTATTAATTTATTGAATCAATCTGAGGATTGGGGTCCTATCACTGAAATAATTGATGAGATAGAAGATCTTCCAACAGATGCTCCGTCAATCAGAGAGTCTGAACATTCCGCATGGTTAACAATTCAAATCGGTTGCAATAATTCATGCACTTTCTGTATCGTTCCTTCAGTTAGAGGTCCAGAAATAAGTAGACGACCAAGCGACATCATTAACGAAGCACAGGAATTAGTAGATTCTGGTATTAAAGAAATAACGCTATTAGGACAAAATGTAAATTCCTACGGTAGAGATTTGAAAATTGACAATAAGAGTAGACCATATTTCGCTCAATTGTTACATAAGCTTAATGAAATTGATGGGCTTGAGAGAATTCGCTTTACATCACCACACCCAAAAGATTTTAAAGAAGAAACTTTAAATGCGGTAAAGTCACTTAATAAAGTATGCAACCAAATACACGTACCATTGCAAAGTGGAAGTAGTGACATTCTTTCAAAGATGCATCGTGGATATAATAAGGAAAAATTTATACAAAAAGTTGACATGATTAGAAACATAATTCCAGACGTCTCATTGACAACAGATATCATAGTTGGCTTTCCTGGTGAAACCGATGAAGATTTCCAAGATACAATGGATATTGTAAAGTATGTTGAGTTTGATTCTGTATACATGTTTCAATTTTCCCCAAGGCCAGGAACAAAAGCTTATGATATGGAAGATGATTATGTTGACCAAGATACAATTAAGAAAAGATTCCAACATTTAAAAGATGTCCAAACAGATATAAGCGAAAAAAGATTAAAAAGATTTGTAGGAACTGAACAAGTTTTATTTATTGAAAAACCATCCAAAAAAAATAATGAAGTTCTTACTGGCAAAATTGATAGTGGACAGATTACACATATTGAAAATAAGAATGTTTCTATAGGAGATACAGTTCAAGTTAAAATTCTTGACTCAACACCTTTTTATTTGAAAGCAGAACTAATTTAATTTGTTATATTTTCTTACAGGTATAACAGCATCTGGAAAATCAGATTTAGCACATAGAATTGCTATTGATAACAATATGTCTATTCTCTCGGTAGATTCCATGGCTGTGTATAGAGGTCTCGATGTGTTGACTGCTAAACCATCCGATGTAATGCAAGCTCAAGTTAAATATTACGGTATAGATATTGCAGATTGTGATCAGAATTTTTCAATAATTGATTACTTAAACTATCTTATTGATCAAGATATTCCTGAAAAATCTTTCAATGAAGATATATTAGCTGTAGGCGGTTCTGGATTATATGTTAAAGCAATAATTGATAGATATGAATTTAAACCAACTGATCCAACAATAAGATCTGAATTAGAACAATTAAATTATGATCAATTGATGAAATTTCATGAGCTCAACGACATACCAATACCCGATATTGAGTTAAATAAAAGAAGATTAATGAGAAATATAGAAAGCTTCATGTTGGAGGAATCCAAGTATGTTTTTCCAAAA
>CACAQC010000019.1:0-10589 GCA_902534495.1 uncultured Candidatus Actinomarina sp.
ATTTTTGTATTGTTTGGAGATATCCAATTTTCTTTGCCCTCATCAAGATGTGCTTGAATAAATGCGTCTCTAGTTCCAACATCAATCATATTTCCTTTAACGGTATACGTATTCAACAATTGATTTGTTGACAGTCGAGGAAATACATCTCTCTCAAAAGAGCACGGAACATCAAGTGAAGGAAGGATGGACATAATATCTTTTTTGAAAAGATGATAGAGTCCTAAGCTAATTTTATTTCCAAATCTGTCATCCTCTGGCTTTTCTATGAAAGCTTCAACCTCCATTTTTTTATTTACTTTTAAAACTCCATATCTTGATGGATTTTCAACTTCATATGAACCAATTAATGAGTTTGTACAGCTACGAGCTGAATCAATGAAATCTTGTAAATCAACGTCTAATAATAGATCTCCGTTCATGCATAGAAATTTATTGGGCATCGTTTGAATATTTTCAATGATATAACCAGCTGTGTCTAATTTTTTTTGCTCAAATAATAGATTTATATTGTTGCTTGATGACGCTTCATAATCATTCCAATGCTGTCTGTGCTTTTCCGAACAAATTAGATTAAATGTAAAATCAGAAAATTGTGAAAAATGAGTAATTATCTTATCAATTATCTTTTCACCTCTTATTGTTAGAAGTGCTTTTGGAATTCCAGTAGATAATGGTTGAAGCCTAGTTGCCTCTCCGCCTACAAGAAGAAATATTTCATTCATCATCTTGTAGGATATTAAAGAATGTAGTTAATTCGTCATCTTTTTCTAAATTGATAACCTGTTCCCATAATGACATTGATTTTTCTAATGAAAGAACGTTTTGTACATTTCTTATGAATTTTTCTTTTAATAGTGGAATGGCTTCCTCTCTTCTAGATGGATGCCCTATGGGATTTTCAATGGTGATTTTTTCAGAAGTGCAGTTATTATCATAAACAATTTGTATGGAATTTGATATATGTCTCTTTGAAAATTCATAGTAATTTTTAGTAAAATCTGTGTCTTCACTAACAACAATTTTTTTTCTTAAACTTTCTATTTTGTTTAATCCAGAGAAATCGTTTCCGTACATTTCGTATTTCAATTCTCCAAAAAGAAGAGCAGCTGAAACCATATATTCGAGACTGTGATCCCTATCAGATGCGTTAGATAAATTTTCTTTATTTGCGATTATCCTTATTGCGGGTTCGTGTGTAAAAATGTTAATTTTTTTTACTTTATCAATATTTTGATTGAATTCTTTACTTAACTTAATTGCACCTTCTACTGCTGACTGCCCGTGAAATTCGGCTGGAAATAAAACTTTAAATAATACATTTTGAATTACCCAATCATTTAATTCTTTACCAAATTTAATTTCAGAATCATTAAGATAATTTTTTTCAAATCCCCAATTTTTGTCGTTTTGGATGGAGCTATAAACTTCATCATTTAATTGACTGATTTTAGCGAGTTCAATCCCTCGTTTTGATGCATCTGCTGCCGCCCAGCTTTTTCTTTTTCCTACGTTAGGAAAGTGTCTATAGGATCTGAGGGAAGGACCATCAAGTAAAATATGATTAATAGTTCTATGAACAATTTTCTCATTTCCCTTACTTAATAAAGATGAGAAAACAGCTCCAGATGCTAACTTTACATAAAACACATGATCATAACCAAGTTGGTTTAATGAAGTCCCAAGACATAAAGAACCTTGAATTTCGTAAGCTTTTGTTAAAGCTGTCGTAAAATCAATAAATTTGTAATTTGGATTCAAATAAAAATAACTGTATATCGACCCAAAGTTGTCTGATGGGTGGGCCCACTCTTTTGCAAGAAAAGTGTCGTTGTAGTCAAACCATCTAGTTAATACTGTTAAATACCATGAAACTTCTTGGTAGGAATCTAATTTCCCTACATTTAAGAAAGGGTTTGAAAATAATTCAAATGATTTATCTTCTATAGCAAAATTATTGACTTCGTCATGAGTACTTGCTTCAATTATGCAACCAAGGGTATCAAGGATTGCAAGCTTGGCAGAAGTAAAATGGTCATCACTTTTCAAAGGAGTGGAAAGAAAGTTAAATATTTGTTTATCTAAATTCTTATTTTGCAAAAACTATCTTTCAGAAGGCCCAATATATTTTGCCGCAGGTCTTATTAAAATATCCTGTTCCCTTTGTTCAAAGTAATGCGCAGCCCACCCAACAGACCTTCCTGCTACAAATATTGGAGTAAACAGGTCCACTTCAAATCCTAATTCAGCTAAAAGCAGACCTCCATAAAAGTCGACATTTGGAAAGAGATTTTTTTCTTCATCCATAATTTGGTCAATTTTCTTTGCAATTTCAAATCTATTTTTAGAAAAATCATTATCTACTAACTGTTCTACCCAGTTTTTCACAACTGGGCTTCTTGGATCTTGAACTTTATATACTCCGTGTCCAAATCCCATAATTTTTTTCTTTTCATCAAGAAGTGAGTAAATTCCTTTTTCAGCATCTTCTACTGTATTAAAACTGTTAATTAACTCAACTGCTCTTTCATTTGCTCCACCATGTAATTCTCCTTTTAGAGTTGCTATACCAGAAACAATTGCACCAGTTAAATCGGCTCTTGTAGATGCAGTAACTCTTGTTGCAAAAGTTGATGCATTAAAACCATGCTCAGCATAAAGAATAAGCATATCATCTAATGCTTCAAGCATTTCATCGCTTGCATCATTTGGTAAAAGTGAGCTGGCAACTAAATACTTATCTGAAAGAGTATTTGTATCAGCTTTAAAATATGAGGCAATTGCGAAACAGACAGTTGCACTGATTCTAGCTATTGATTCAATTTCGGTATCAGAGTCCATTTCTTCTCCACCAGATACGATAGTTCTTAATAAATCCATTGGATGCATTCCTTTTGGATGAATTGATTTTAGATTCTCTATATTTTTTGAAAGTGTTTCATCCTCAAGAGCTTTATTGTTGTAATGTTTTAAAAATGCTTCTTTGAACTCATCTCCATCTAAAGAATCTTTAATAATTAGTGATGCAACTTCTTCATAAGTATTATTCTTAGTCAGTTCAATTGCGTCGTAGCCTCTGTATCGAAGTGAAGTACCTTCTTTACCAACCGTTGATATAGAGGTTTCCCCAGCAATAACTCCTCTTAGTCCAGGTGAAAATTCCATATAACTAATTCTACAATATTGTTACGTATAAGGATTAGAATTTTCTCATGGCAGAAATACATAATCTTGAAAACAAAACCAGATTTGGTTCTAGGTATATAGCTGGATTTTTATTGTTACTTAGCAGTTTTCTATTCGCTGCATGGGTGGGGTTTTTTGTCTTCCTTCCTATAAAATCCGCAATGTCAGTTGTAACTGATCTAGAGGAAAGATTTCTTCCAAGGGCTGAGGGTATGGTGCTAAATTTTGTTTCACTCTCAGAACCATCTCTAATTATTACTTCTGACAATAAAGTTCTTGATGAATTGCATGATGGATTGAACAGAGATCCGATTGCTTTATCAGAGGTACCACCTTTTGTCATAAATACGTTGTTAGCTGCAGAGGATAGCAATTACTATCAGCATGAAGGAGTAGATTTTATCGCAATCCTTAGTGCGGTTCTTGATAATTTAAGAGGTGTGACTAGAGGTGGATCAACTATAACTTCTCAAGTAGCAAAACAGTCATTTGTTGGCGACGAGATATCAATTAGAAGAAAAGTTGCCGAAGCTGTTGTTGCTGCCGAATTAGAAAGAAGATACACAAAAGACCAAATTCTTGAATATTATATAAATTCAATATATTGGGGTTCAGGTGCCTACGGAATTCAATCAGCAGCATTTGAATATTTTGATAAAACTATACAAGAATTAACTCTTGATGAAGCAGCTACTTTAGTTGTAATTATTAGGAGTCCAGCCTATTACAACCCTAGAAAATATCCAGATAGAGTACTTGAGAGAAGAAATGATGTAATTAATATAATGCTCAAAGAGGGGTTCATAGTCGATGTACAGGCAAGATCAGCAAAATTAGCTCCCTTAAATGTGGTGGAATCAAAAAATTTCGTAGCACAAGCAGAGCACGTGGTTGCAGAAGTTAAAAGGCAATTATTAAATGATCCTCAATTTGCAGTTTTGGGAAATACAAAAGAAGAACGAAAAAAAGCTGTTTTTGGCTGTCCTTCTGATGACACATCATGCTACGGAGGTGGAGGGCTAAAGGTTTATGTAACTATTAATTTAGAATTACAACAACACGCAAATACCGTACTAAATACTTGGGTTCCTCCTGATCCGAATGAGGAAAACCCTGATGAACCAAAACCTACTGGTGTAATTACATTAATCAACAACTATACTGGTGCGATTGAAGTTATGGCTTCTGGGTTGCCTTTTGATGAAGAACAATATAACTTAGCTACGCAAGGTAAAAGAAATCCAGGATCTGCTTTTAAACCCATAACTCTTCTAGCCGCACTTGAATCTGGTGCAAAATTATATAGCTATAGAGACTCTCGTAGCCCAGTTGAAATTAATTGTGGTTATCCTTGTGCGCCGGACGGTGTTGGTGAAAAATGGGTAGTTAGGAACTATGGAACATCGATTACTGCAGATAGATATTTGAACAAAATTGATGCTCAGGATAGAGCAATTGAACTCCAATGCTTTGATTTTCATGTTGAAGAAATAAAGAATAAAGACTTTATTAAACAATTTCCACTCGGATTAAATCTTGATGATTTTGAAACTGAGGAAGAAAAAATTATGGAAATAGCAAAAATATTAGGTCAATATGATTCAGAAGGTAATCTAATCATTTACAGAGAGATAGGAGAGGATGAAGAGATACCAGAAGACCAAACTATAATTTTCGATCCCGTACTTATTGAAAATCAATTAAACCTTACTCAAATTGACATAGAATCAGAATTTCAATATATTTTTAAACCATGTCAAGATAAAGCTGAATACAACAGATCTATCAAATTACTAGATACATCAGGAATGATATCTTTGGAGGAAGCTACAAGGAGATCCATAAATACTGTATTTGCACAACTCGCATCTGAAATTGGTGGTGAAAAATTGGCTTCTACAGCACAAAGAATCGGAATTAATTCAGAATTAGATCCAGTTATTTCTCTAACTTTAGGTGCTGGGGCTGCAACACCTATTGAAATGGCTTCTGCATACTCTTCTTTTGCCACAAATGGTATTTTGGCTCCAACATACTTAATTGAAAAAATCGAAGATGATGACGGTAATATTTTATATCGACATATTGTGTCTCCAAGAACTAGCATCCCTGACCCTGGAGCAGCAGCTGCAGTACGTAAAACTCTTGAAGTAGCAGCGCAATATGGTACAGGTACAAGAGCGGTTCTTGACGACAGACAAATTGCTGGAAAAACAGGAACTCATCAAGGTTTTAGAGAAGCTTGGTTTATTGGATTTATCCCACAATATACGTCCTCAGTATGGGTTGGTTTTGCAGAAGAACAATTGCCTTTGACAGACGTAGAAATAAAAGGAGAAATTATTAAAAATGTTTCTGGAGGAAGAGTGCCAGCGCCTATGTGGAAAGAATTTATGTCTGAAGTAGTAAAAGACTTGCCAATTGAAAACTGGCCATCAGATCCAAGTGATATTGATAAGTACTATGAAATACCAACGATAGAAATACCACAGTTGGTTGGTTTAAATATTTTAGATGCAGAAGAAATTGCGTTTTCGTCTTATATTTTACCAACAATTAATTTAGTAGATTCTGAAGAAGCACCCGGTTTAGTGCTCACACAAGATATAGAAAATGGTGAGGAATTACCAGAAGGAACTGAAGTGATTCTTGAGGTTTCTGGAAACAAGTTTTCTGCAGCAATTCCAAGTATTGCACCCTGCACTCTAACGCCTGAAGAAGGTGAAAGTCTCATTAGAGATTTTATGAGGGATAATAATGTTATCTTGTTCCTAAAAGAGGAATTTGAAGAAAATGAGTTAGACAATTGTAATGGAAAAATCATTGGAACAAATGTTCCCCAAGGATCGGTTATGACTACAGGTGATACTTTGGTTTTTGTAATAAGTAAATTTACTGATAATTCATAGACAATAATTTAAAGAAATTTAGAAAACCAATTACACCAAAACCGGTACCGCCTTCTGGGTTTAAAGCTGAACCACTTCGCGCTCTTGCCGGACCAGCTATGTCCAAATGTATCCAAGGAGTTTCATCAACAAACTCTTCAAGTATTAATGCAGCAGTTATTGCTCCTCCAAATCTTCCTCCTGTGTTTTTCATGTCTGCAATGCTTGATTTTATTAAAGATTTATAGCCTTGGAACAATGGAAGTTCGTGATAAGACTCAACTTGATTTTTATTAGACTTTATGAACTCACCTGAGTATTTTTCAGAATTTGAAATAACGGCACCTATATCAACTCCTAATGCAACATACGCCGCACCTGTCAGCGTTGCTACATCGCAAATCAAATCTGGTTTTTTTTCTGCAGCAAAAGCAAGGGCGTCAGCCATTATTAATCTTCCCTCAGCATCAGTATTTAAAACTTCTACAGTTTTTCCATTTCTCATTTTTAGAACATCACCAGGTCTTATTGCTGTACTACTTGGCATATTTTCTACCAATGGTGTGTAAACTTTCAAACCAACATTTAACCCTAATGAAGACACAAGTTTTATAACAGCCCAAGCTGTTGCAGCACCAGCCATATCTGTTTTCATAGTTTCCATGCCAGATGGAGACTTTAGAGAGAGCCCCCCTGAATCAAAAAGTACACCTTTGCCAATAAGTGCTATTTGAAAATCTGCACTTGTGTTGTATTCTCCTAATAAAAAATATGGCTCTTTTGCAGAACCTTGAGATACACCGATTACACCACCAAAATTTTCTTTCAATAACCATTTCTTATCAAATACAGTAAATTTTATTTTTTCACTACCAATAAGTTCTTTGACTTTATCAATAAAATAATCTGGCGTTTTATCGAGTGCTGGTAAATTTACTAGGTCTCTAACAAAATAGATTGAATCTCTGATAAATTGTTGCTCATCTATATCTATAGTCTTATCAAATTGAATATTTTTTTCTTCAGAGTCTTTTTCAACATATTTTTGAAATTTATAACCTGATAGAATCAACCCAAGTGTGAATTCGTTAATATCAATTTCTGTTTTTAGACTGAAGAGGTAACTTATATTACAATCAAAAGGAATTTTGTTTCTTACTTTAGAGCCAAGCTCACACAATTCACGCTTGCTTAGTGAATCATCTATCGATACTAGAATTACATCTATTTCATTTTTTAAATAAAGTTTTGGTACAATCAAAATTTCTTTTTTGTTTGCTTTAAATTTATTAATTTCAAAATAATCTTTTATTTGCTCAGTATCTTTAAAGTTATCCAACAAACTTTCACTCATGGAGTCTACAAAAAAGATAGATAATTCTTTCATTAGCTACTTGGTGTCCAATCTTCTTCAAAGTCACGTGCCATCATCCAAAGAAAGTCCGACAACCTGTTCAGGTAAGTTACAACTTTTGTGTCTTCAATTTGTAAAGTTTTATACCATGTAACACATTTTCTTTCAGCTCTTCTGGAAACCACTCTTGCCCAATCAAATTTTGCCGATATAACATTTTCACCAGGCACAACAAAATACGTCGGAATGCCATTTTTTTCGGTAAGAAAGTCAATATCTTTCTCAAGAGTTTTAATCATAGATTCAGTTACCCTTGTTTTACCATCTTCTAATTTATTTCTTTTTTCTTTGTCAGTCGCTAGCTCTGCACCAACAATAAATAATTCTCTTTGAATTCGAAGAGTAGTATCTTTTACTTCAATCGGCAATTTATCTTCACACCTTATCAAGCCAAGTGCAGCAACAAGTTCGTCTACTGATCCATATGCTTCTGGTGCTATATTATCTTTTGAGACCTGATCACCATATAAAAGTCTGGTATCACCTTTGTCGCCTTTTTTTGTATAAATTTTCATACCCATAGATTAGTGTTAAATGGAAAGTATTAATGTTCCTGATGCACCCATTGATACAATTAATGACAAATAACTTAGTCCTGTACTGGCCATTACACCCGTATAAGACTTTTCTTGTAAAGATTTATATGAACCAAAAGATAATAGTGCTGCAGAGAGGTATAAAAATATAATTATATTATTGAGCATATTTGTAGAAATTAAATTAAATAAACTTGATGAACTTTCGTACAAACCAGAAAATACCAGAATTGAGATTCCAATTGATAAATAAGTGGAGAATAAGGCAGTGTTTTTCATACCATCCCTGCTTATTGTAGGATCTACCAAAAACCAATGTCCTATCATCATTAAAGAAAATACAGAAGATACCATCATTATTGGCAATGCAGACATAAATAAGGTTTGCCCTACCAAAGTGTATGCTCCTAGAGCAAAACTAATAAAACTTAAAAATAAAAGGTAAAGCTTTTCTGATCTTTTAAATAAATTTAAATACATAGCAAGAAAAAATGCTCCAATATATGAAAACTGATTCATATATAGAAAAATATTCATTGCAATAACTGCAGAAAATAGAATACTAAAACCCTTTTTCGGTTCAGTGCTTTTAATGATATAAGCAAAAAACGGCACACATAGTGCTAGAAAGATGTAGGTAAACTCACTCAATTGCATATATTCTTTACAATAATATATATGTTTATATTGATATTGAAAAAAAATTTCAAAAAAGCAATCTTGTTAACCATTGCTTTTATTGGATTAATTTATTTTCTTGAAGACAATAGTTCAATTATCTTTTTTTCACCTAAATTTTTACTAACTTTTCTAATGTATTTGATACTATTTTCAATTTGTCTTGATGCATTAGACAAAAATAAAATCTTAGGATTGTTGATGTCTTTTTCTTTATTATTTTTACCACCAGCAATTTTTCCAGGATTTGCAGGAAAATTATTTCCATTGACTTATGGAATTTTTATCATTTACCTTTTCTTTACTTATGGATTAAGTATGTTTAGAAATTGGAAAAATAATGCTGGATTGTGAAATATATATCAATTTATCTAAAATGATTACATGAAACAGGGGTTATTAAAAAATTCTGCTTATATATTTACGTTTTTAATAGCTTTCGCTTTGGTACTATCACCAGAAGAAGAAGCAAAAGCACTGGAGATTAAATATGACTCAAACATGTTTTGCGTGGATAATGCAGTGGCTCCGCTTGATAATCTATTTGATATTCAAACATTTCTCAGTTGTAATGGGTTTAATCCTGGACCAATTGATGGCTTGAGTGGCTCAAGAACTAATAATGCAATTATAACTTTTCAAAAATCAGTTGGTTTAACTCCTGATGGCATTATTGGTCCAGCGACAAAACAAGCAATGAGAGCATATAGTACAGTGTCTTTTACTTTCACTGGTAGTGGTTGGGGTCATGGTGTTGGACTTAGCCAATATGGTGCCAAAGGTTTAACAGAACTTGGTGCAAGTTTTTGCAGTAATACTAGTTCATGTACATCTACTGAGGTTGTTGATTATTACTTCAAAGACACTACTGTAAAAAAACTATCTGAAATTAACTTATCATCTCCAGATATTGCAACTGATAACAATTCTTTGTGGGTTGGGCTAGCAAGAAATGCTAGGAGTATAAATCTGACTACACTTCCTTCATCTAGTCCACCTATACTCTCTATTTGCCAAGACGGACTTTCTGATGTGGCAGGAGTTCAAGTATTCTTAACTTCTAGAGGCTTCGAACCCGGTCCTGTTGATGGTGCTTTTGGTGATAAAACATCAAATGCTCTAAAAAATTACCAAGCATCCGCTGGTCTTAGTCAGTCAGGGATTATTGACACTGAAACATTAAATAAAATCAAATCCGAGGCAAATTCTGATGGCTCATGTGAATCTATATTTGGACCGCTAAAAATAAGTGGTGGGGCAACAGTTAATGTGATTTCAAATGGAAATGGATGCTACTTTAATGGTCATCCTCTTGTTAATAGAACAACAGCTAGTTGTAATATTGGCATCAGTTGGTCTGAAGGTGGAAGAATTAGAGTTGGACCTCGTGAACACAAACATGGTGTACTTAAATTACGTTCACAAAATGTCTCTTCAGGATTTCATGTTGTTTTATCTGTAAATATAGAAAAGTATTTATATGGACTAGCAGAAATGCCATCGCACTGGAATGTGAAAGCATTAGAAGCTCAGGCACTTGTTGGTAGGAGTTATGCAGTCTATCAATATTTAAAACAAAATATACCAGCTCAATCTACAGATCTGAATGCGGGCTTATCTGCATCTAGACAAGCATATTGCTGGTGTCATATTGGTTCAACCGCATCAAGTCAATATTATTATGGCTATTTAAAGGAAATAGCTGGTCCTAACTGGGTTCAAGCTGTAAATAACACATCAGGAAAAGTTATCACATACTCTGGTGGTTACACTCAAAGCTCTGTAATTCAAGCGTTCTACTCTTCATCTACTGGTGGAAAAACTAATAATAATGCAGTTGGATTTGGTTCTGCCACTGCATGGCCATATCTTCAAACAGTTGATGAT
>CACAQC010000020.1:0-9847 GCA_902534495.1 uncultured Candidatus Actinomarina sp.
AAAGAGTTTTTCTCTTACTCTTCTTACGTATAGTTCTCCAACCAATCCAATAGATAAAAGTGCTTTGCTAGCTACAAAATATAAAGCAATGAGTGTTAAAAAATAGTAAAAACTTTGCTCGAGTAGGTAGTTGTAGTCTGACTTAAGAACTCCATTATCTATCCCTCTAGAAATTAATTGGGGACCAATCATTCTTATTAAAGTTGCAGCCATAGCAATTAAAGAGCTGTATAGAAATGGTCTATTTACCTCTGGAACTAATTTGTAAGACCTAAAAAAAGTATTATCTATCATTTTTGTGTATCCAGTGATTCATTTTCTAAAAACAAAGATTTATAACTTTCGATATTATCTATTAATTCTGTATGTGTGCCTTGCGCTTTGACAGACCCATTCTCAATAAAGATTACCTCATCACAAAGCTCTATTGTTGGAGCTCTATTAGTGATAATTAACGTAGTCATATTTTTCATTAATGCTTGCAATTCATTTCTAATTTCTTCTTCTGTTGATGCATCAACAGCGGAAAGAGCATCGTCTAAAATGAGTACTCTTGGTTTTCTTAGAATTGCTCTTGCTAAAGCTATTCTTTGTCTTTGACCTCCAGATAATCCATAACCTCTTTCACCAACTTTTGTTTCATAAGACTCAGGTAACAATGAAATAAATTCATGTGCTCTTGCAGTTAAAGCTGCTTTTTCAACTTCTTCTTGAGTGGCATTATCTAGGCCAAGAGATATGTTTTCTCGCGCTGAATTCGAAAATAAAAAACTCTCTTCAAAGGCCAAGCTAACATTGCTTCTTAGTTCATTGAGTTTTAAATCATTAATATTGATGCCATCAATTTCTATAGACCCTGATTCTATTTCGTATAGTCGTGGAAGTAAATAGGCCAGAGTTGACTTACCAGAACCAGTAGCTCCAACAATTGCTACTGTTTTCTTTCCATCTATAGTGAAGCTTAGATTATCAAATATTTTTTCTTTACCATATTTGAAATTTACCTGATCGAATGTGATACTTCCATCGCCATCAGTTGGAAGAGTTTTTGTTGATTCATTATCTGTAATTAATGGCACCTCATCTAATAACTCTAAAATTCTTGTACCTGCTGACACACTCGATGGTATTTCAGATAAAAACCAGGCTGTGATTCTTAACGGCCATAAAAGTAAAAAGACATATTGTGTAAATGCAATAAATTCTCCTAAAGAAATTAGTTCATTTATTGATAAATATCCACCAAGAAGTAAAACAGCTAGTGTGATAACCATTGGAATCAATTCAAACATTGGGATAAAGCGAGTTCTAAGTTTTAAGTAATCGAGGGATGTGTCATAAATGTTAGATACAGCGGACTCTACTTTAGTAGATGCATACTCTTCATTGCCAAATGCTTTTACAACTCTAATTCCACCCAACTGCTCTTCTACTTCAGTAGTCATGTTCGCCTCTGCCTCTTTGACCTTCAAAGATACATTTAATGCTTTTGAAGAAAAATTCGAGGCTAGCAAAAGTACCAAAGGGATAGATAATATCACAATCGCTCCTAATGGAAGACTAAGAGTTAAAAGAGTAATACTAAGGATTAGTAGCAAGAATATATTTGCTGTAGCAAGTGGGGCAATTGCAAAAGCAAGTCTTACCTGCGACGCATCACTTGATGCTCGAGCCATAAGTTCGCCCGTAGGAACTTTATCATGATAGTTAAAAGCTAACTTTTGCATGTGAGTAAAAATTTTATTTCTTATTCCTGCTTCAACGTTATATGAAACATGCATTCCAAAGTATCTTCTTGTACCAATTGATATCGCTCTTGAGTATCCTGCAAGGATCATAAAAGAAATTAAAATTATCAGATTTCTTTGGTTTCCAGTAACAATTCCTTCATCGATAATTACTTTTATTAAGTATGGTTGAATAACTACAAGAAAACACCATAAGACAGCTGATGACATTGCGATTATGAAATTTCTTTTATTATCTATAATTTCTGCTTTGTAAAAATTTAACGCTTTCTTAAATTCTGGAGTTTTAAAGACTTTAAACATATTACATAATAATAAATGGGTTAAAAATTTAAAAATATCCTAGTAATACTTTGTGTATTATTTCACAAGCATATTATCGTTCAACGTATGTCAGATGTATTAAATAGCAAAATAGAAAATGTTCTGGATTCCGCTGAACGTATGTTCATTGCTACATCTGTCGGTGGAAACTCTTCTGGAGCTTCTGTATTTTTTAGCAGAGACGGAGAAGATATAGTATTCTTTACATTCCACCCCACTCGTAAGGCTGAGCAGATAAGATTGAACCCTCGCGTTCATGTCGTTATATGGCCTAAAGGCCAAGAAGGAATTGAAGGTCTTCAAATTGATGGAGAATGTTACAAAATAAAAGATGATGATGAGAAAAAAAGAGCATATGAGTTAGTTCTTAAAACTACTGAAGCTTTCAAAGAATATATGGAAGACGAATTTTTAATCAAAAATGATGTAGTCGGTTATTACAGAGTAAAACCAACAACAATCAAATACGTAAATTTTTATGAAGAAGAACAATTTCAATGGAAGACGATTCCAGGAAATAAAACTTCCGCTATCAAAATGGCTTTCAAGCTTGGCCTCAAACGAATAGGGCTTTGGCTCAGAACAATTAGAGCGCCTTTCTTAACAGCAACATTTGCACCAATCTTTATTGGAGCTGCTGTTGCATGGAATGATTTGAGAGACGCTGGGGTAGAATCTTCATGGTCATGGAGAATGTTTTGGTTAGTGTTAGGAGGTGCTTCTCTAGCTCAAGTTGCTACGAATGCATCAAATGATTATTTTGATCATACTTCTAATGCAGACGAAATAAACAAAGTACCAAGTCCTTTTAATGGTGGGAGTAGAGTCATACAAGTTGGCTTAATGACACCTGGACAAGTCTTAATCACAGCACTTGTGAGTATTGCAGGTACCGTAGCTATTGGTTTATATCTTAACCAACAAGTTAGTGGTTCATTATTTGGTAATACTCCTATTTTATGGACTGGTATTATAGGAACATTTTTAGCTCTTGGTTACACGGGAGATCCTGTCCGATTAGGATATAAAGGATTTGGAGAGATAGCAATTGCATTAGGTTTTGGTCCCGTAATGGTAATGGGAGCACATTATGTTCTGACAGCATCTATTCATGAAAATGTAGTCTCAAATTGGAACTGGATAGAAGCATTGATTGCATCTGTGCCAATTGCAATTCTTGTTATGTTGATTGTATGGATTAATCAATTCCAAGATGCGCCATCAGATGCAGCTGTAGGAAAAAATACCTGGGTAGTCAGGACTGCAGAAAAAGGTGAGTGGATGAAACTTGAAAAACCACTCAGGCTATATAAACAATTTATGATTGAGGCTTTTGTTGCAGTAGCTCTGGTTGGAGCGCTAAGTTTCTTTACAGATTTTGGTACTGTGTATGCTTTCATGGCTCTTATCCCCATAGCGTTGGTATGGAAAGCGTTCAAAATGGCTGATGAGTGGATGATTAAATGGAATAATCCAAATGCAGATAGACAAAAAGTTCCTTACGAACTTTTGTTAGTCAACGTATCCACGATTGGAATTCATTTCTTAACAGGAATTCTCTTGGCTGTAGCTTACATACTGTAATTGACTGAAAAAGCTAACTTTTCAAACATATATAAGTTCTACGATTTGATAAACACTGTTTTAACTCTTGGTTTTGATAAATCTTGGAGAAAAAAAGCAGTAAATAATCTTATCGGAACTTCAGTCCTTGATTTAGGAAGTGGAACTGGTGCTGCTTTTGACCAGCTCCTTAATTTTGAAACTACTGCTGTAGATCCAGATAAAAAAATGTTGGAGTTAAATACATTTGAAAATAAAGTTCAAGGCTTTGCTGAAGACTTGCCTTTTGAGGACAATAGTTTTGATAATGTTTTTTGTAGTTTTGTGTGGAGAAATGTATCAAATACAAATAAAGCTCTTCATGAAGTATATAGAGTATTAAGGCCTGGAGGAAAATTTGTACTTCTTGATATGACAAGACCTAAAAATCTTTTCTTAAGAGTGCTACATAAAATTGGGACTTTCACAGTACTGCATTTAATTGGTCTTGTTACGTTTAATTTAAAAGAGTACAGATTTCTTTATGATTCTCTAGACTTTTATCCGCAGCCAGAAGAGCATTTAAATAAAGATAATTTTATAGACCTCAAAATTGATAGAATGGGACTTTTTAATTTTGTCTACCTTGCAGTTTTTACTAAATAATTTTTTATAAAACTATTATTTATTGATTTGCTAAAGCTATAAGTAATTGTCCAACTTGATCTTGTGGCAAGTTACCTGTTCTTCTAGCAACGACTTTTAAATCTTTATCTAAAAATACCCAGTACGGGAAAGAGTTAACACCATATGCCGTACCAATGTCTCTATCTGTATCATAAATCTGTGTTTCAGACCAACCTTCTCTCTCAAGCCAGTCATGTGGTGGATAATTATCTCTTGATCTATCAATTGATGTTGCAACAGCAATTATTTCTACACCCTCAGGCACGCCCACAACATCGATGTACTCTTGCATAACAGGAACCTCTTTTTGGCAAAATCCACACCAATGAGCTAAAAACAGAAGTACCTTTGCATTCCCATCTTTTTCAAGAGTGACAATTTCAGAGTTTTCATTTGGACCAGAAAATATTGGTGCTTCGAGACCCCTCGCAACATTGTCATCATTTTCTCCAGCAAATTCTGGTAAGCCCTGACCTGTGATTGTTGTTTCTCCTTCAGGCAAATTACCATCTAAGGGCTCATCAACTAAAGTAACTCCGATAGCAACTGCTAAACCTATTACAAGGACTACTGCACCTATGATGATAAAGTTTCTATTCAACCATTTCCTTTCTCGAAATATCATAATACAACAACGACAAGAATATTGTTAAAAATCCTGTTGTAGCCATGACAGGTATACTGATAAATCCAAATATATCTACGTATTTTAAATTACAAGGAACATCGATAGCACAAGAGCCTCCTCCTCCTCCACCATTTTGTAAATATATGTGATATATACCTATTACAGCACCTACAAAACTAATATATCCTGCCTTGATTACTGATTTGTTAAATAAACCTATTATTAAAAATAGGGCTACTGGATACATAAGATAACGTTGATACCAGCAAAATCTACATGGTATAAAACCCACAACTTCAGAATAAATGACACTGCCTATTGAACTAAAAAGTGCAACACTTGTTGCAAAATTATAAAACTGATCATTGATTAATTTACTGAATCTTTTTTTTGCAAATATGAAATACAAAATTAAACCACTCATTGCCCAAGCAACAAATGTAAAAAAACCAAACAATGTGTTGAAAAATATTATCAAATCCATATTAAATTTTACCCCAAAAAAAATGATAGGCGGACATTGCCGCCTATCATTAAATATCTATTTTGAAAAGTCTTAGACTTTTTCTCCAGATTTGATCTTTGCCATACCAAGTACAAGTACACCAAGACCGACTTTATTAATAATGTCAGCGACGGTATAAAGAACTTCTCTTATAGCATCAAAATCACCTGCTACAGGTGCTAGATATCCTAATGGATAGATTATCCAACCAACAAGTATTAGGTTTTTGATTTTCTCAAACTGTTCTGCCTCTGCTGCTTTAAGACCAGCACCCTCTGCTTGAAGATTTCTCATCAAGTAGACATATGCTGCCATAGCAATTACAAATCCTGTCCAGTATTGATCTGAACCCGCACTTGATGTTTCGCCGTAATAACCGGCTCCAATCATAACGGTCGCAGCGACTCCCCAGTTTCTAACTTTCTCGTTATACTCTGCACCTGAAGATGTCACAGCAAGCACCTCTACAAACATTAGTGGTACTGTAAGGACCCAGTCGACATATCTTAATCCGGTATCATAACTACCACTGTCCCATGAGCCAGTCATTTTGTTATAGTGATACCAAGCTATTCCTGTCACAAGAGCAGAGATATAAACTCCTTTTCTGTGCCTAGGATCTACTTCTCTTGATGATGCTAGTAAAAATACTGTACCAGCGAGCATGCCCACTGTTCCCACCATAAAGAGCCTGTAAGTAAGTTCAGCCATTTTAGCTTACTCCTTTTTTTCTTAAATATATTGTGAAATCATTCACGTACTAATATTATTTGAGTTTGTGAATTTGTGAAGAATTTTATAAAATTTTTTTTTAATTTATGTAACTTTATTTCGAAAAACTAGTATCTATAAGATCTTGTGAATTTCCCCACTTTTCCATATATGGCTTTAAATTAAATTTTCTAGCTGCAGAATCAGATGTCATATACCTGATTTTTCCGTAAATTTGTCGCTCTGGGCCCCAAGCTCTGTCGTACCTTCCCAATACCCAAAAAACTCCAGAATAAGAATTTGGGTCCCTACCGTCTAGTGAATATCTATCATTTAATGTAATCATATAGGACAAAGCTACTTGAGGGTTTGGAGACCACTCAAGAATCTTTTTTCCCCAAAGCATTCTTAAATAGTTTTGAATAACTCCTTCTTCCCTCAACTGATTTTGGGCTGCATTCCAGATTTCATCATGTGTTTGTGAGTAAGTAAGTTCCTCAAGTGTATAAATATATTCTCTCGTGTCACTAGAGTGTTCACCTAAAGTTCTAATTGCCCACTCAGGCAGACTTGAATACTGATTATAGTTGGCACGTCTTACACAAGTATGATATCCAAGTTCACGCCAGGTAATAAGTTCATCAAAAAAACTTTCCATATTAAATGAGCCACCCCACCATCCTTCTCTTCTTCCAGCTAAGCTCGGATTAATTTTTTCAAGAGACCATCCCTCGTGTTGTACTATTTTTTCAAATACTTCATGCGTAGAAATTTGACCAAAATGAAAATATGGAGACATTTCACTACTAGCTCTTTTGGAAGGATCACTTCTATACTGTGCATAATCACTATATCCTTTTTCAATAAATTCATTTAGTCTATTTTTAGCATTTTTATATCCACCTTTAATTGGACTAACTTTAACAGACTTATCAATTGACAATTCATCAAGAAATTCATCAATGTCTGAATTTTCAAAATCGTATGGCTTCCACGATTTTTCAATTGATTTGTCAATAGAATTGTCATAGTCTCTTATCAACTCTGATAAAGGTTCCTTTAAGGGTGTTTCTACAATAAAATCCTCTAAATTTTTGTGCAAATACCTTCTAAAATCATGTGCACGTACGTACTCTTTTTCCGACAATCTAATTGGAACTAATCCGTTTGAGTCAACTAATTCATATCTTGTATCAATTTCTCCGGAAGCTTTTGCTGTCATTTGTGGTACAAAATACGTTGGATAGTCGTCTGTTATGACCACCGATGCTTTTTTAGAGAGCTCTTTAAGAAGCCCATCAAACTGCTTGGGTTGAGTCTCAATGAAGGGGTAATAGTAGGCTTTACTTTTTGCTACAGCTTGGGAAACCTCTTTCATTCCGTCCATCATAAACTTGTGAAATCTGATACTTGACATAGGATAATCAAGTATCAAGGGCTCTAAAATAATTAAAGGTTGGGATAATTTATTTGCCCATTCAACAGCTCGCTGCAAAGCATAATTATATGATGTCCGCTTAAAAGCAATACACCAATAAATAACGTAATGCGTTGATTCCGCATCAGGAGTTACGTCTTTTAGTGTTGTTAATCTTGAATATGGAACTTGAACCATACAAATATTATAAATCGGTTAAGAAAGAACCAATAATAAGATTTGAAATTGGTTTTAAAATAGAATTTAATTAGCTACAATATAAAAGATTAAATTATGGGTGCAATAAACATTACTAGTGTAGGAAAAATTTATCCGAATGGCACAAGGGCTCTTGAAGACGTAAGCATAGAAGTAAATGATGGTGAATTTGTAGTCCTAGTTGGTCCTTCTGGATGTGGTAAAACAACTTTGCTTCGAATGGTTGCTGGTCTTGAAGATATTACTGAAGGAGAAATTTCTATTGCCGACAAAATTGTAAATGAAGTTGCTCCAAAAGATAGAGACATAGCTATGGTTTTTCAAAATTATGCACTCTATCCTCATATGTCCGTATATGACAATATGGCATTCTCATTAAAACTAAGAAAATTTTCAAAAGATGAAATCGATAAAAAAGTAAAAGATGCTGCAAAAACACTCGAAATTGATGAGCTACTCGACAGAAAACCTAAGGCATTATCTGGTGGACAAAGACAGAGGGTGGCAATGGGTAGAGCTATTGTAAGAAGCCCTCAGGCTTTTTTAATGGATGAGCCACTGTCAAATCTTGACGCAAAATTACGAGTTCAAATGAGAGCTGAGCTGGGACAATTACACACACAGTTACAAACTACTACATTGTATGTAACACATGATCAGGTTGAAGCTATGACCATGGGTGACAGAGTTGCAGTTATTAGAAAAGGAGTTCTTCAGCAAATTGACACACCAAGAGAAATTTATCTATATCCAAAAAATATTTTTGTAGCTGGTTTTATTGGAAGTCCTTCAATGAATTTTGTTTACGCAACAGTCAAAATATCATCCAAAGGGGCAAGTATAACTTTTGGTGAAGATCAAATATTTGTTAAAAATCCTCCAGAATCGCTCAAAGATTATGAGGGCAAGGAAATTGTCTTAGGAATAAGGCCTGAAGCATTTGAAGATTCTGTATATGCAAACAAAAAAGAATTTAGTGAAGAAATAAACATTCATGTTTCATTATTAGAACAGCTAGGTTCAGACACATATATACACTTTTACAAAGACATAAATCCTGTTCAGACCGAGGCAATAGAAGAGATACTTGCTGATGAAGGTGAAGATATTTCTGTTTTGGGAACACAAACAAAGTTTATTGCAAGAATTAATCCAAATGCAACAATTGAAGAAGGCAAGAATATAACCCTTTCAATAAATCCCTCAAAGCTTCATTTTTTCAATCCAGAAACTGGATTATCTATAAATTAAAACTTCTTATCTAAATCATTAAGAAGTTGGACTAGTGCATCTCCACCTGCGGCTATGTATTGGAAAAAAAACTGCCATAAATACTTTGCGCCAACTGGTCTGGGCATTAATTCAGATGCATCATAACGAAAGTTGTCAATATTCATTGCAGAATGTATTATCTCAAACTCATATTTAGTCAATTCATTGGTTATTTTATTTTTGTCGAAAAACTTATTCGCTGAAATGAATTCAGAATCCATATAGGCTGACCAAGTTTCTCCAAAATTGCTCGAGAGAATTGCAGCTACTACTTCTTTTGATAAATCATCATTTTTAGTCAAAACTACGTTGTCTCCTATACCAACAATAGAATTTTCAAAATTTATAGGAGGCACAGAGGCAACACCATAATCCCTTAGATACTCATAGTTATTTGGAATATAATATTTCAAATAATGTCCATTCCATGATAAAAAACAGCTTTTAGAATCATCCAGCATTAAGTCAGGTATACTGTAAAACTCTATATTTCTAACCGCTTGCACACCGTCAAATACATGATTTTCATAGAAAATTAACTCTTCAATGACTTTTAAAGAAGAATAAATCTTAACATTTGATGCTCTAATTTCTAATTTTGACCATTGATCGTATATATCACCACCATATTTTGTTAACAAAATATCTTCCAACCAATTTGTTTGAATCCAACCAGTTGACGCTCCACTTTCAGAGTTGGCACACCAGGGCGCACTTCCTTCATCAGCAATTTGTTTAGTTTGTAATAATAAATTTTCGAAATTATCAAATGTAATATTTGTTTCTTCAAGCTT
>CACAQC010000021.1:0-9506 GCA_902534495.1 uncultured Candidatus Actinomarina sp.
GAAATATTATTAGATATATTTTTAAACCTTCAAAATCAAAATGAAATAGAGTTTGCATCTTTCCCCGACGGAACATTGAGAGTATCAAGGGTGCATGAAAGTAATGCTTCAGCATCAGTTCCAAATTTAGAAATATATAAGTTTCCAAAAGATTTAGAAATAGCAAAACTCGCTGCATTTGGATTGGCTTTAAAAATTGAATACAGAATCGAGTTTGATAAGTGCATGGCAGAAGATTCACTAGTAGAAAAATTAAAAAAAATGGATGAAGATGAAATTTTAGAATTTTTAAAGATACGTGCAGATTTTTATAAAGAAGAAAACCAAGCAGAACTAGATAAAGCTAAAAAAGATAAAGAAGATCTTGAATTTAGAAAAGAACAAAAAAATAAAGCCACACCACTCTCTGAGGATGATAAGAAAAATATTGCCGAAGCCCAAGCCAAATATAAAACCGGAAAAGAAGCACGTGTAATTAAAACAAAGAAAGATCCAATGACAGATCTGAGAAAAAAACACGAATTAGAAAAAAAGAGAAACATGCTGCGTTATGGAATAGCGGAAACAAACATTGCAAGGATTGCCAGGCTAAAAAGAGAAGAAGAGAGAGAAGCCCAGAAAGAGGAATTCAAAGAGAGAATAGAGTCAAGAAAAGAAAATGTAATCAACTATGAGGTAGGACAGGTCTTAGAAGGAGCAGTCGTAAAGGTAATTAGGTTCGGTGTTTATGTTGATCTAGGAGAATCTGATGGATTTATAAAAACAGAAGATTTATCTAAAAAAAATATTAATCTAAGCACAGGCTCAAAGATTGAATGCAAAATTATCAACATTGATTTAAAACGACGCAATATAGACTTGATACCTGTTTCAAGAAAACCCAAGGATAAGACCAGTCCAAAATTAAAGAGCAAGCCTATGGCAAAACCTAAACCGTCTTCTAACAAACTAGATAAATCTGATAAAGAATTGCTGATATTAAAAAAAGAAAAGAAGAGAGTAGACGACGTATTACAAAACATTATTGATGCAGGAGGTAAAGATTCTCTGACATTCTTTACTCGATTAATAAAGAAGAATATTAAAGAAAATGGTCTTGAATGGTCCATTACTATTCCAAAAAACAAGAAAAATAGAGTGAGGCTCAATAACTATGGGCTAGAAGGATCTTACATCGACGACAAAGGAATAATGGTTGTTTTACTTAATTCTGATGTAGATTCTTCGTCTGAAATAAAATACTTAATTGATAAATATGTACCTGCAAAAGACAGACAAGGAAAATACAGAAAAGTCCCCAAAGCAGTCCCTCTAATCTTAAATCACAAAGAGTTGGTTGGAAAAAAGCAGTTTTTATACAAAGGGTACTGCCAGTTTTTTATGGAAGCTAAGTTAACAGGAAAGAATTCCTGGAAAAAGGCACATTCAGATTATGCAATAAAACGAATATCGAAGCTTCTATCAATTGATTTAAAACAGCCTGAGTACTTAAAATAATTTAAATTTTTTAAATTGATCCTTTTTTGTCGTTCGATCATAATAAATTGTATATAACAAATATGAATAGTAAAAAAATAATTAAATGGTCTGGAAGCAAAACGTATCTTAAACCTTATGTTGATGATTTCATTGAAGACGCTCTAAAAAGAGGTGATTTAAAAGAACCTTTTAGCTATTTTGAGCCTTTTTTTGGCTCTGGAGCAGTATATTTTCATCTTAAAGAAAAATACAATATTAAGACCGCTTATTTAAACGACAACCTACAAGAGCTAATTTACTTTTACAGATATTTAAGAGATAACAACGTAAGTTATTTTTATAAATATCTAAAAAACAAGGCAGATATTTATAATTCAAAAAGAAATTACAATACAAAAAATAATACTTACATTGAATGGCGTAAGCAATATAACGACTTAATTACAAATAAAAATTTTAATAATTTAAAAAAATCAGAACTCAAAGAAATGTCAACATTATTTATTCTCTTAAATCAAACATGCTTCAACGGAGTATACAGAAAAAACCCAAAAGGACTGTTTAATGTTCCTCACGGTAGAAGCTACAAGAAAGACGTAGATAAGTATAATCACATCAATTTACCTAGTCTTGAATCGTTCAAATTTGTTTCTAAGTCACTTGAAAATTCCGAATTAATTGCCGGTGATTACAAATCGTCACTCAGAAAAGCAAAGAGAGGAGATCTTGTTTATCTAGATCCACCTTATTTTGACACTGTAAACTACTATGGTTCAGAAACATTTAGTAAAGAAAATCACATAGAGTTGAGAGATATAGTGGATTCTCTGTTGGAAAATGGTGTAAACATAATCCTTTCTAACAGTAACTCAAGAGAATCGAGAAAATTATATGATGGTCAAATGCTTAGCATTAGATCAATACCAGTTACAAGAACAATACAGAGAAAAAAAAGCAAAAACCAAGTATATAAAAGGGACAAAAAAGAATTATTTATAACCTCTACAAAACCTCTCAAAGTAGTTGAACTTTTTGCAGGAGTAGGAGGATTTAGACTTGGACTTGAAAAAAAATCTAATACTGACTACAAAATTGTTTGGAGTAATCAATGGGAGCCATTAACAAAAACTCAACATGCATCTATGGTTTATAAAGAAAGATTTAACACAAAAACAAATGAACATAGTGATAAAGATATATTTACTGTAGAAACCAAAGATATACCAAATCATGATTTATTAGTTGGAGGATTTCCCTGTCAGGATTACTCAGTAGCAACAACTTTAAAAAACTCAAAAGGATTGATAGGCAAAAAAGGTGTTCTGTGGTGGGCAATTCACAGAATATTAGATGAAAAAGGAAGTAAAAGACCCAAATATTTATTTTTAGAAAATGTAGATCGATTATTAAAATCACCTTCAACTCAAAGAGGTAGAGATTTTGCTGTTATGTTGAAAAGCCTTGATGAACTTGGTTATGCAGTTGAGTGGCGAGTAATCAATGCAGCAGATTACGGCATGCCACAAAAAAGACATCGAATTTATTTTCTTGGGTACCATAAATCAACAAAAATCTACAAAGAGTTAAAAAAGTCTGAAAAATCTTCTTGGTTGTTAAAACTTGGTGTTTTGGCAAAAGCATTTAAGGCAAAACAGATAGAACCAGAAACAACTTTCGAATTAAATGGTACATTAGATGAAATCTCAAAATCATTTAATAAAAACGGTAAGCTTTCGCCATTTTTAAATACAGGATTAATGATTAATGGCCAAGTTATGACTCTTAAATCAAACGCAGTCTACAGAGGTAAGCAAACATTATTAAAAGACATTGTTCAGACAAAAGGTATAGATAATTCATTTTATCTGACAAATAGTGAGTTAAAAGACTGGAAGTATCTAAAAGGCGCAAAAAAAATCGAAAGAAAAGATTCAAAAGGTTTTGTATACACGTACTCAGAAGGATCAATGAGTTTTCCAGACAGTTTAGAAAAACCATCAAGAACTATTATTACTGGAGAGGGAGGCCCAGCTCCATCAAGATTTAAACATGTAATCAAACAGAGAAATAAATATAGAAGATTAACTCCTGTTGAACTTGAAAGGCTGAACATGTTCCCAGATAATCACACAAAACTTGACGGGATTACAGATTCAAAAAGAGCTTTTTTCATGGGAAATGCACTAGTTGTTGGAGTTATAGAAAAAATCGGAAGTACTCTTTTAAAATCTATTGATTAGTTAACTCGACAGGCATCTTAGTTTTTTTATCAATATAAAAGGTTTCTAAGCCCTCTAGTCCAATAATTATCATTGGGCATCTAATAAAAAAGCTATACGGCTTAAGAAGCTCAACAAAATCATCAAAAGTTCCAGCAGCGCTATCAAAATTACCTGACTTTTTAAGTTCTTTAGTTGCAGTAATGATGACACCAATTTGTGAGATATACTCCTTTTCCAACATGTCATTTCCTTCAGTTGAAAGGACTGCTTTTAACATATTGTGTGGAACAGCCTCTCTGTGATTAAATGCAACCTCTATACATATATCATTCTTTGCGAAATCTAATCTCCATGCACTAGCTTCGTAATTTGGGTTTTTAAATATTTTGGGTTCTTTTTGCCAACCTTGTTTTTCTAAATTTTCTCGTATAAAAAAATTTAAAGCATCAGAAATACTTTTTCTATAATTCTTTTTTCCTGCAGCCTCTTCTTCTCTCTTTTGTTTAAGAAAATATTCTAAGAGTTGTTTTTCTTCAATTTCATCTAAGGCTGTTAATATTTCTTCATAATCAGGTTTTAGATTTGGTTCATTAACAATTGATCCAGAACCACGATGATGTTCAATCTGTATTTTCATTTTTCTTTTCTCATAATTGTAATTTCTCCTGTTAAGTTATCTAAATTCCTTTGATACTCTGATTCTTTCTCCCTGATAACAGCGCCATTTGGATTGGTAATCATCCTATCAAACTGTGGAATATCATGCTCTTTGTACCATGTCGGAGGCTTTCCTCTTCTAGGTTCAGCATCTTTAGGACCAGCTTTAGATTCTTTTATCCAACCTTCAACATTGGTAAGTTTCTCTCTAAAGTTTGCTGGGTCTAACTCTACCTCCCAAATAATTTCATAAATATCCTGGATTTGTCCTAAAGTAAAGTATTCAGGCAAAAAACGAGTGGCTAGACCGCTATATTCTAGGGATATACGGAGTCTATTGGAAGCTTCAAGCAACATATCATGATGATCAAAGGCCATATCTTCAGGTATATATCTACTTAAATACCTTCTTGGTATTTTAAACCACCCAATATCTTCACTTTCTTCATCTAACTGCAACTCTTCATCGCTTGTGTAAATAGCGGTAAAAGCGGTAGTTATAACCCTTGCTTTCTGCTCAGTACGTAGATTTATAATACGTCTATCCCTCTTGATATCGCTATAAGACCTAAACTGGCTCAAATATGCGGGGGATATACCAGTTTCATCAACAAAGATTCTTCTTGCAGCCTCTTCTAATGTCTCATCTCCTTGGACAAAACCACCAGGAAGTGACCATTTATTTTTTTGCGGAGAAATACTCCTCTTTAAAAGAAGAACATTTAACATTCTCTCTTCCCAGTCAACCTTAAAGCAGACAATATTTACTGCATTTAGAGATACTGGAAATCTCTCACTAACACCCATATCACAAGTATAAAGAATCTTATTTTTAGTGGAAAATACAAAAAAAAGATAATTTTATTTGTCATAATCACCAAAAACATATATAATATTGGTCAAAATCACTAAAAAGAAGGGCTGCAGTGATGAAAACGCGTACTTCCGATAGACCAGCGTTGTGTTGGTCTATGATAAATGGATCAACTTGTCTTTGTTATGAGTGTTGGAGTTGTAGAAGAAAAATGAAATATCACACAAGAGATATAGCTAAAACAAAAGCATATCGTGCAAGAAAGAGAACAGATACATTAATTAGTGAGTATCACTGCAGATTTTGTGGATTATTTCATATAGGTCATGTAGGAAGGAGATATTAATGTTAAATCTAAACTCTTGTAATTGTAATGATGTCAATGCTAGAAAACGATTTCACCATGGTGTTGTTTGTACTAGATGTAATCCTTCCAATATTGAACCACTTTTTGTACCAAGTGAGATAAATGCATATAGAACTTGGCTTTTTCATGTTGAATCTGGCTTATTACCATTAAATATGGGAAGGATCCAAGGATGGAATGAGTTTAATTCTGTACCTCCGCCATCCACTTCTATTGATGGACTTTACGATTATATGAAGCCTTGGAGCCCACCAGCAACTTGTGTTTACAGTAACCATGCTGCACCAAACCCATATTGTAGTTGCGGTTATTATTCAGTTAAGGAATTTGGTTCTGGAGATCGCCGTTCTGCATTTTCTCATGACAGTACTACAAAAATAATTGATAATTTTTCTCGAAATGTTATGCGTACATTAGAACGCTTAAACTCGGAACAGCAAAAATCTTTCGCAAAACTATTTTTCTATAGTCCTGTACTTAAGACTTTAGAGCTCAACAATTTTCCAATCTTAAGTGAAGTTGCGATTAGTGGGAACATTGTTGAATGTGAGAAAGGCTATAGATCAGAAAAAATAGAAGCTAGGAAATTATTTTTACTAGTTAACTTTTTTGAACTTAATGAAATTTCAAAACAATTAGGGCAGTACCTAAATAAGGACAATGCAGAAGCTATTCACTCAACAATAGTTTGGCTTGATTTTTTAAATAATTATATAAAAAGAATTGCAAAACTATACGGATGTAGTTTTGAAATGCTTGTAAATGTAAATAAGCAGAACCCACTTGATTTTGGTAGAAAGAGAATGGAGTTAATCAATGAAATCTCATACAATTCTCTAGGACCTATTAGGAATTTAGAATATTCACCATTTGAAAAGAATTTATATATAAACGAAAGACTAAGAGGGATTTCTGATACAGTACTGATTTCGAATAAACTTCTAAAAAAACAACCAATTCCAGATTTGGATGAGATAAGAAAAATTATTGTAGCACCAGGTACAGGGAACATTAGAAGAGTCACAAATCAAGATACAACTTTTGCAAGACTAGTAAACCATGGAAAATGGCAAAATTATAATATTGAAGACAATTTCAGATTGTATCAAGAAAAAATATTTGCTTTCTTTAGCTTGTATAAATTCATCAATAAAAATACTAAAAACCTTAAGCTTTCGAGCACGGATATAGACGTGTTTGGTCTAAGTTATAAATTGTTTCTTGAAAATTATAAAAAAATCAGGGGTTTTGAGCCACAGACATGGTTCCCTGTCTTGTTTGCATTCTCGGAAAACTTTATAGATATAAATAATAATTTTGATGAATCATTTGAAAGTTAAACGAATAAGTAAAAGAGAGGATAAATAATGGAAATAGGAAAACCATTGAGAATAATTGAAGCAGTTCCAGTACCAGAACCTGAAACTATCCCAGTTCCAGATAAAGAAAAAGAAAAAGCATAAACATGACATATGTGAATTTATTGGGAGATAGCATTATAGATAATAAAGTCTATGTTAACCCAGGAGAGCTTAGTGTTAAAGAGCATCTTGAAGATCAATCAGGGTATGTTTTTAATCAATTAGCAGTTGATGGACATACAACAAGTGATGTTATAGAACATCAACTTGATAAAGTTAACAACAAACTTACTACACACAATGTACTTTCCATTGGTGGTAATGATCTTTTGGGCCATTTGGGATTTCTGAAAAACAATATTGAACTGACTGCTATTGAGATTTTAGAACAAGCAGTTGTTTTGCTGGCACCAATTAAAGATAGATATCGAACCATTGTCAAAAATCTGTCTCAACAAAACCCTAATCTTTTGTTGTGCACAGTTTACGAAGGCAACTTAGTAGGAGATTCGCTCTACTCAGATGTTGCATTTGCCTCGAAGGCAATGGTTTCGATGTTTAATGACATTGTATTTAACACGGCGTCTACTTTTAAGATAGATGTTCTTGAGTTAAGAAATATTTTTATTTCTCCAGAAGACTACGCAAATCCAATAGAGCCATCTCATCTGGGTGGAAAAAAATATTCACAAGAAATACTGCGATGGGTAAATGATAAGTAACAAATTGATTCTTATAGCCATGAGTTGGATTTTATCTTGGTCAGCTTTCGCTATAGATCAATTATCTACAACTTATGCATATATAACATCTTCAAAAAACGAATCATCAGTTGTACTGCCTGGAAAAAAGGTAATTGAAAAAGACGGTGTCAAATTTATGGTGAATTCTGAACTTGTAAAAGAGACAAACACATCTTTAGAGGATAATAAATATTGTAGCGATCAAGATTTTTGGGATTCAGTCGAGGTAAAGGTCTCAAAAGACAAAAAGAGCATCAACGTTTCTTTTCCGGAAAAGATTGATATAAAAAAATCAGGGATTAGATATGCGTATATTCAGGCAATTCCACCAACCTATAATTATGAGACTTATCGTAATTCACATCACATGCACGGTGTTAAACAAGTGAAGCTTCAATTGAATAAAGTTTCACAAAATATAAATTTAGAACTTGTCAGAGGTCATGATTTTAGCAATAATTATCCAATTAAAGAATGGGATATTAATCTTGTAGTCAACACATACAGCGAAACATGCTTCGAGGGCACTAAACTTCAAGTCAATTTATTGAACTATAACAACATACAAGACCTAGAAGTTTTTTATGTCAACAACATAATTAGTCCAGTTTATGAAAAAAATTTTGATGTAAGAACAATGAGCGAAGACGAATATGTTAATCAATTCGTAGTCAAACAAAATCTAAAAAAAATAAACAACAAACTCCCCGATGTGCATGAAGCCGCACTGGCATTATTAAACTTTACAGTTTATCCAGATTTAGACGAATACGCATCAAGTCCATTTAATAGTAACAATAGAATAGAAAAAGGGAAGGTTGTAATTGGTTTGTATGGTGATGTTATTGAAGATGACCTCAAGACAATCAACAATATATTGGAGACATTAAATGTTGTAGCACCAAACTTAGATATTTCATATTCATCAAATGAACAGGAGGTTAATCTTCCAATTCATTTTGCAAATTGTACAGAATTTTTTTCCGAAGTAGTTATTCAGTGTAAAAATAGAGCCGCAGGAATTTTCTACCACCCTTACTACAGCGACTATGGATGGATCTGGGTTGATTCAAAGTATAAAAGTGATTTTCGACAACATATATTGGTACATGAAGTAGGACATGCATTAGGTTTAAAACATAATTTATGCTCTAATTCTTCAATGTCTTATGCAAAATGGTCGGAGGAACCAACTTACTTTACCGCAACAGATTTAATGCAGCTGATGCTTTTGTATGATGATAGAATCAAAGAAAAATATTTTTCATCTCAAGTAGTTACCTTTCTAGAACTAGACCCTTTGAAATTTAAAGAATTCAAATCTAAGCCGTCAGATGCTTGTGGTGTTAATCAGAAAGGATTCGATAAATTAATACAGTATCAACAAGGCGAGATAGGAATCGAAGAATTACTGGAGGATTTCTAAAGTGGAAGAACGTAGCTTCGAAGAACATATGGTCAATCACTATATGACTATTCATATCTTGACTACAGCATTTAGGGAACAAATTGAATCTACTCAAAACACAAGATGTCTAACTTGCAGTAATCATATATTCTCCGATAATCCTACATTCTCATTTTGTGTCAGCTGTGCTGATGAGATGGAAGACTTAGCTATGTTAGAGGAGGAATAATTGCAGGTGTCTAACGACTGGGCTGTGGAAGAGCCTCATTGCGGATATGCCTATCGTTGCGTTGTTGTTGCTTGTGAACACTCTGATGATGCATTTACATGTGAAATCTGCCTTGAAAAACAACCAAGTTTTAAAAAGAAAAGTAAATTACAGATAGTAGGATTTGCACTTCTTTCCCCAATCTATTTGTTAGGCATTTTCACATTTGTAGTTGTTGCTTTTTTCA
>CACAQC010000022.1:0-5158 GCA_902534495.1 uncultured Candidatus Actinomarina sp.
CTCTACACCAGTCACTTGCACTTCCTTTGATACTATTTTCTGCATTTTCATCGCCGAATTGCCAAGCTTTATATTCAGGTCCAATCAACTCAATTCTTAAATCTTCAAATTTAGATTTATTCAATTTAGTTGTATGTTCGGCATTCAACCATCCATAAAGTGCAACGTGTTCAATTCTTACGGTATCTTCGTAGTCTTTATTCATACTTTCATAAACATCTAAACTGTGTGCCCAAGTTTCGGCTAATTTTGTTACTGCAAACGTTCTACAATCTATTTCATTTTTCCACCAAGTTAATTTTCTACCAGGAGAGCACTTTGCTAGTGTTTCAATAACTGAGGCCCTTGAAATTCTCCACCATTCAATAACATCTTGTGGTCTCATATCTTTACCTTTGGCGATAGCCTCTTTTTCAAATTTTTCTAAACCTTTAGGTCCTTTATATTTATTGAAATCTGAGCCCTTTTTTTTAAGTGCATTGTAACCTAAATCCTCCATTGCTGATAAGTAGCTTACGTGGGCTGTTATGTCCCAGTTTTTAAAGGTGGTTTTTGTGTTCCAATTTCTAACAGGAATACTCTGTAGATACTGATCAAGCAGTTGTTGTTCAGCTACTAAATTACTTAAAATATCTTGCACACTATAAGTTTACTTGTGTAAAGTATTAACTCCAATGCTATTTACTAGTAAAAAAAACTTTTTTTAATAAAAATTAAGCCTTAATATGTCCTTATGAAGAAATTAGTAAAATTTTTGACTTTTATTGTTGGGTTTAGATATATTTTAAAAATCTTGTCTGAAAATGTAGATGTAAAAATCCAAATAGAAAAGTTAAGAAATGAGATAGCTAATTTAGAAACAGATGATTTAGAAAATAAGCTGAAAGACTTCTTTAAAAAGTATGATCCTAAGTTCAAAGATAAAGAAGAAAATCAAGAAGATATCTAGATTATTTAATGTGGAGACTTCTAGGAAAAACTGCTCATTTATGGCCTAGTTGGCTTTATAAAATAATTTCAAAGACACATTCCAAGATCATGAGACTCAATCATACATATTTAGGTGAAATGATTATTGGCGATCAAATTCTTTTATTAGAAACTTTAGGAAATAAAACTAACAAAATTCGAAAGACACCACTTACTTATGCCAACCATAATGAAGATTACATTGTTGCGGCATCATATAGTGGTAATGATAAAACTCCAGATTGGTTTTATAATCTTTCATCTAATAATCTATTTATCACAATAAACAACAGAAGATTTCAAGCTAGCTATGAATTAATTGGGTCTTCTGAAAAAGAATTTTTCTGGAATTTATTAGATGAAGTTTATCCTACTTTTCAAATGTATAGAAATAGAACTGATAGAGATATACCTTTAATAAAATTCTCTAAAGCTTAGGTTTTATAGATGGCCCTTTTCTAACTATTGTATTCCATAATGTTTTGTAATGGTCTAAGTCTTCTTTATTAACATGTGGTAATACAAAATTTTCCCAAGTGTCTTTTAAAGGATCTGGTGAGTTTACGTAAACATCTAAGCCAATGGGTATTCTTTCTACGATCGTTCTTAAACTCATAGGAGTTTCTATATTTACGCTAATATCATCTGATATAAATGAATTATTAACCTCTGTTGCTAACTTGATTATAAGTTCCTTGTATTCTTTTTGAAGCTTGGGATATCTTTTTTCAAAGATTGCGTCTAGTTGTTCTTTATTTGGAAAGGGTTTGTTCCATATGACCCACCTATCGGCAAAAGCCTTATTTAGTGACTGGGTACCCGCATAATCTCTTAAACTTGTTGGGTTCATGGTACCAAAAATATATGTATCTTCTCTTAATGATAGAACTTCTCCATTTGGTAGCTCTAATTTTCTATGTCTATCAAGTAATGAATGAAGAGCAAACAAAACTTCTGGACCTGCTGCATTTAGCTCAGATAGATTAACAATTGCTGGTCCTCTTAAAGCTCTTGTAAGTTCGCCATCTTGCCATCTGCTTTCAGTTCCACCTTTACCATCTCCATACAATTGAACAGACCCTAGAAGTGTTACATCTCTTACTTCTCCAGATAAAGGAATCCTGTAATATGGGAACTTAAGCTTTGCTGCGAATTGCTCAATATCATGATCTTTACCTGTACCCATATGCCCCATCAAAGCAATATGTATCGGAATTTCATTTTTAAAAGATTTACTTTTTGAATGCATAACCTGAGCAAGACGATACTGCATACCTAGATCTACATAATATTCATCAACTTCAGGAATTCGGTTATTGCGTGAGTCAAAATCTTCTATTTTTTTATCTAATTTACATACTTCTATTTCAACAGATTGTTTTTCATTATCAGGATTTATGAATTTTTGTGAACCCATTAGGTAACTCCAGATGTTAATTTAATGTTTTTAATAAGTATATCCTTTGTGATGTTTACTATGGAATGAATTAACTGTTCAGGTTTTTCAATTTGTACATTATTAATATATTCCCTCCAAGAACCTCTATTACCAATTCCTATGCCTATTACATCAACACCATTTTTGGTTGCAAAGTTTATACTATTTTGTAGTTCACTCAATGACCCTCTAGTCATACCATCAGACAGTACAACCAACATCTTTGTGTTCGAGGGATGGTTTAGTAATCTTTTTGTCGCATGCATGATATTTATTTCATCGATGTTAGTGCCTTTTTCAAACATACTCACTGGTGGAATTGAATCATTACTTATTCCTATATCAATTGAATCTCTTAAGTTTCTTGAAAATTCAATTAGTCCTATAAATTGCTGGTAATTTTCTCTCCATGAATCTTTAAATTCTTTAATAAAATAATGATTTGCAGTACTGTAAAGCTCTTGTGCGGAAGACCCATAGGATCTATTTAACATTGATGAAACTGCAAATTTTCTCTTATTATAAGTCTCTTCATTTTCAGTATGCTCTGATGCGAAGGCTCTGTTAAATATAGAAACTTCAAAATCGATATCAAGTTCAAAACATATTTGGGACAGATAACTAGCACCAATTAATGCCGAAGCTAAAGACCAGGGATGAAGTTCATCTTTATTTTTCTCAATCATCGAACCACTTCCATCAATCAAAAGAGATATTGCATATGATTTATTGGATAATCTTTGTTTCTGTTCAAACATTCTCTCATATCTCCCAGACGCAAGCATGATTGGAACGTGTGGTGACAAATCTCCTTGATCAAATCCACTAATTCTTTGTCTTTTTTGATTGTGTATAAAGTAGGGTTTTATCTTGTTTGTAACTTTATAGATAGGTAAATTCCACTGTTGTAATAAGGATTCATATGTTTCCAGACCATTTTTATATAAATTTTTGTAATTGTTTGGAATTTTATTCTCAACAACTTTTGCAGTATTTCCTGATGGAAAATAGATTGTAGTTGATGCTCCTACTTTAGATATATGATCATCCATTAAATTTAATTTCTCATCAGTTGACTTAGTCTCTGTCTGTCCAAGAAATTTCTGCAAAGTATTTCCCGTCGTCACATTGTTAGAGGAGGGAATAAGAACTTTACTCAAATCGTTTACTACACTTTCATCAAGCGACTCCTCAATTTCTTTTTGTTCTCCAAGTGTATAATTGTCTAAGTCTGGAAGTATATTGTAACGTCTACATATATCAACCATCTGAACTGTAGCTTCTATTAATTCAGATACATTCACATTTTCATAGTTCAAGGTTTTTAAAATATGCAAAGATTCATTCAACGAACTTACTACAGGCTTTTTGTAGTTTTCAAATTCAGGATCTATATAGGAAGTTATTGAGTGAAATAATAATGAAAGATACTGACTAAAATTACCGAGCTTTTTTATTTCTGAAAATGACTCAGTATAAATATCTTCAAGAATTGAATTTAAACCTTCATATTGTTTCACAAAGATTTTTTCTTCGATTGAATGAATTAAGATATCAAAAACATATTTTCCAAAGGGACCTGTGAGTATTTCGAGAACATCATCAATATCTTCTACATCATCAAGTTCGTCAGGGAATAGTTTGTTTAAGGATTCAGAGTCTAAACTATAGTTATTTGTTGCATGTATAGCTTCGTGCACAACTGTACCAATCATAACTTCGTCTCTATCAAGATTTGTTTTTGAAATTGTATTAACAAGTATTGATGGATTTATTACAATATCATTCTTACTGTTTGATTTTGATCTTCCATATCGAAGAGATATATCATCATTTTTCATCTGAGTTTGCAATAGCCTAGTAATAGCAGGTCTGATTTTCTCAAAATCTTCTACTATTTGTCCTTCAATGTTTTTTTTCTTTGAATTCATCTAATTATCATTATCATTAACAACTATAAGTATAAGGAATTATCAAAGATGAATGAAATCGCAGAAAACACTGTTTTGATATCTGGTGGCGCAGGCTCAATGGGTCAACTTGTTTCAGATTATATAAACTCCAGAGACGATTTTACTCTTACAGCAATTCATGATCCTAATTACAAAGGGCAGGAATATAAAACCTATAAAGATTTAAAGAATATAGAAGAAGGAGTTGTCTTCGAGTTTTCACCTGCTTCGGTAATAAACGAAAATATAGACTCACTTCTTAATTCAGATGCAGATTTAATTATTGGCTCCTCTGGTGTGAGTTCAGATATGTTATTAAGATTAAAAACAATCACTGACAGAAAAGTAATAGTTATACCAAACTTTTCGATAGGCGCTGCTTATCAAAAGCTTTTCTCGATAGTTCTTTCTGATAATTTTAAATCAGTAAATATTACCGAAAAACATCATGGCAAGAAACAAGATGCACCATCTGGTACTGCAATAGATTTAGCAAATTCGTTACCATCTGAAATCAAAACTCACGAACAAGATGGAAACTTTTATCAAATGAATAACGTGAACAAAAAAAATATTTATTCCTTGAGAGATGATAAATTCTTAGCTGAGCAAGAGGTAGATTTCTTAAATGAATACGAATCTTTTAATTTAGAACATAAAGTATATGATAGGAAAGCATACCTCTATGGACTAAAAGTTGTTCTTGACCTCTATCACGATTTAGAAGGTTTTAATTTTGGTTTAGAAAATTTAATAGCAAAGAATATTAATATCTAAGTATGAGCGATTTCGGCAAGCT
>CACAQC010000023.1:0-3930 GCA_902534495.1 uncultured Candidatus Actinomarina sp.
TTACTTGATCGATATATTTATAAAGTTCTATCTGACAAGTCTGGATTAGCCTACTCTCCTTACAAATTTTTCCCTAATTACGATTTTACAGTTTTTGAAAAAGGCAGAAGGCCCTCGCCGTTAGATTGGGCTATGTTTGCTTCTCTATATGTATTTAGTTGCAATGTCTTACCACAATCAATAAAAGTTGAATTATCACTTGCAAAGTATCTAAGAATATCCGAGGAAAACTTTAAAAGATTTATGAAAAAAATTCCTGAAGATTTATTTAGAAAATCAGGACACACCGAATCTAGAGGTGGGGATATCTCATTAAATGCAGAAAATTTAATTAAAGAATTTCTAGGAGCAGATCAGGAATCTTTTGAGAACAATCCTTTTTTAAAGTTTTACTCTGAAGCTGATTTTGCCTGAGCTCTGCTGACCATATATATAACCTTATTAACATCAATTTCCCATATTTCTCTGGATTTGAATCCTGCTTGCTCCCAAGTGACATCTTTTGATCTACCATATGGTTTACCTGAATATCTATTTGATAAATAATCAATGTGGTCATTTGCAGTTGAATCTTGAACAATATTCCCAACAACGCCCCTTATCTCCCAACATGTATACATATCAGATGGATGAAATATAACAAGTGAAATAAACGGTTCCTTCCTAATGTTTACTGTTTTTTTTCTTCCTTGCTCTGTATTGATAAGAATTTTATTATCTTTATAATCAACCCACATTAAATGATTCTGCATCTCCTTTTCATTGATTTTGGTTGATAATGCGCAAAAAGCATTGTTATCAATTGCTTGTTTAAGTTCATTAGGAAGTTGCATACACCCTTATTTTAAGTATAAATTATAGATATGGCATTTATTAAATTGTTCAAATTTAAAGACTCTACTGGTCTTCTGAAAAAAGAGTATGAGAAAGGCATGAGAAGAGCTGGAAGAATTTGGAACATTCTGACAATTCAATCTCAAACACCAGAAATTTTAAGAGATTCAATGCGATTATATAATTCAACAATGTTTGGAAATTTAGAAATATCTCGTTTTGATAGAGAATTACTTGCAGTAATCACTTCAATTTCCAATGAATGCGAATATTGAATTCGAGCACATTTATATGATCTCCGGTCGGAGACAAAAGACCAAAAATTAGTTGATGAGATTGCTAATGATTGGAAAAAAAGTAGCTTAACAAAAGAACAAATCGCTTTATGTAATTTTGCGGAAAAATTGACTTTGAAACCGGGTGAGATAACACAATTAGATTACAAAGAATTACAAAAAAATAATTTTGATGACAAAGCGATATCAGAAATAGTTCAAGTAATTTCCTACTTTAATTACATCAATAGAGTTGCCGATGGACTTGGTTTGGAGCCTGAGGAATTTATTGACGAAAAAGGTTATAAAAAATAAAGTACCTTGTAAGAATTTAAAGTACTTATAACATATATATATGCAACAAAACACTAAAGGCTTACTCCTTTTTGTATTTTTAATTTCCTTAAGTGTATTTGGTATAAACTTTTTCAACAATAATGCTTATGAAGAAAGTTCAGAAGTAACTCAAACAACACTATTTGAAGCTACCACAACAACATCCCTCGAAGTTAATATTTTGAAAAGGAAACAACATCTTCGCTGGAATCTATAAGTGACTTATGTTACACAACAGGAAACTGGTTCAGCTTAACAAAAGAGTGTCTTGCAGAATGGGAAAATTCATTAAAAATTATCGATAGCAAGAAAGATACTTACCTAAAACATTATGAATACACCTTGAAATATTTTAAAAATAATTATTCCAATATAGATGAAGATACATTTTTGTATATTGTTTCAACTTTAACAATTAATGAGAAAGTAAATTTCTTTTCGTCACAATTAAAAGAAGTTGAGGAAGTAATAAGAATAAAAGAAAATCAAGATGACAATATTACATCTATATTTTTATCAGACGAATCTGTCGCAAAATCCAAGGAGTTAGAAACAGAAGACTTGAAAATTGGATGTTATCTAGAGAATTTAGATGTTCCTGTAGAGAATCCTGAACTTATTGAAGTTGATACTCTAAATACAAGAGATGACATAAAGTTTAATTATGGAATAAAGGTTGAATCTTCTTTAAATATCGATCCTGAGTGTATAAAAAAATTATTAGATTTGATATTGAATCATGAAAAAGGCTGGATAAATGTAACTGATAAAGCTTTCTATCATACAAACGTTGAAGACAGTGATTTCGTCTATATATTTGCTTCTCCTGAAACTACTGATGAACTTTGTTACCCCTTGCAGACAAATGGGATATATTCATGTAGAAATGAAAGAAAGATAGTTATCAATGACTTTAGATGGAAAAATGGTGCTTGGGATTTTTCAAGAGATTTAGAAACTTACAGACTGTATCTCATCAATCATGAAACTGGCCATATTTTAGGTTGGGGGCACACAAGTTGTCCTAAAGAAGGTGCAATTGCACCAGTAATGATGCAACAAAGTAAAGGTACTGATGGATGTATTCCATATGGTTGGCCTATTTACGAAATTATAAAAGCCAATTTTGATGATTAGTTAATTTTATTGGTGCCAGCCTTAATAACTAAATTGTTATTTTATTATCCTGTTGTTTTGTTTTTATTACAATAGTTTTTTTAAAATTTAAAGAGCTACTGATTCATCCCCAGCTAAAATCTTTTTTATATTTTCAATAGTTTCTAAACCTGCTTTTATTTGAGCTTCGTTTGTAGATGCACCAATGTGTGGAGTGGTAACCAGATTTAAGCCATTATATCGATCAACATTTTTTGGTGGTTCATTTGAATATACATCCAACCCAGCTCCAAAAATTTTCTCTGATTCTAGAAGTTCAAATAAATAATCTTCATCCAAAACACCACCTCTTGAAGTATTTATAATAACTGAACTGGGTTTGAGTAAATCTAGCATATCTTTAGAAATCAAATTTTCTGTATCCTTAGTCTTAATTACATGAATTGAAACTACATCTGCAGTTCTTAGTAAATCATCAAGCTTGATACTTTCTTCTGAACCATTCCAGTCCGTAACATATGGATCATAAAATACAATTGACATACCAAAACTTTTCATTCTGTCTGCGACTAAACGACCAGCTTTACCAAAGCCAACTATTCCTAATGTTTTTCCATAAAGTTCATTGCCTAGAAATTGAGATCTGTTCCATTCACCTTTCTTAAGATGCGAATCAGCAAGGCTTAATTTTCTAGATACACTGATTATTAAAGCAACTGTTAACTCAACAACAGATATTAAATTAGCTGAGGGGGAATTAGTAACAAAAATACTTTTAGATTTTGCAAAATCTAAATCAACATTATCTATCCCAACACCACACCTAGCTATTATTTTTAGTTGTTCTGCTTTGTCTAAAACTTCTTTTGTTAATTTTGTAGCACTCCGTATTACAACAATTTCACAGTCTTTTATATGATTAGCTAAGTCTTTATCTCTTGAATTAGATTTAGATATATCTACACAATCACCGATTGTTTCAAGCTCTTTATAAACTTGTTGATTCAAGTTATCACAGATAAGTATTTTCATTTTATTTATTGAAGTTTTGATAAAGCCTGTTCGTGAATTTGCTTTGATGCAGATGCAAGTACATAAACATTGCTTTCATCAAAATTTAATTTTTTACCCTCCCAATCTGTCATGATACCACCAGCGCCTTCAACAATTTTAATTAGTGGCAAATAATCATGTGGAAAAGATAATCGCTCGGCGACAATATCTATATGACCACTAGCTAGAAGTCCGTAGTTGTAACAATCACTTCCAGTAGTAGTAACTTTGACAGATTGTTCTAGTGACTGGTAAGCTCTCCATTTTTTCATTCCAAATTCATGACTAGAGGTCGTGGCCATTACTGCATCTTCTA
>CACAQC010000024.1:0-3746 GCA_902534495.1 uncultured Candidatus Actinomarina sp.
ATTTTGTAATTGATTATAAAATGATGATGTATCTCCCTCTAAATCATAAATCAATCTCTCTAAACTAGATGGTATCTGTATATCCATACTCGGTGCGACAGTCGGCATAGTTTCCTTTGGTTCCAAGGAGCCACTTGCAATGAATCTTGTAAGTACATCATTCATATTTGATGCACAATATATTTCATTTATTGGAAGGCCTTTGCTTCTCCCGAACCAAGCTGAATAAGCATTTCCAAAGTTACCGGAAGGAATTGAGATATTGATAGGATTTGTAAATTGTTTTGTAAGCCATACATAATAGGCTGTCTGACCCATTACTCTCAACCAGTTAATTGAATTCAATGAGACTACTCTTCTTTTAAAAACATTTTCCTGTAAAAGAGTTTTTGCAATTTGCTGACAGTCATCATAAGAGCCATCGATTGCAATATTTAATACATTGTCTTGAATAACCTCTGTCATTTGACGTCTTTGATATTCGCTTACTTTATTGTGAGGGTGTAGTACAACAATATCAATATTTTTTGAATCTTTAACAGCCTGAATTGCTGCACTTCCTGTGTCTCCACTTGTTGCAACAATTACCAACCCTCTCTCACCGACCTCTTCCAATCTTCTATCTGCAAAGCAAAAAGGGGAGATTCTTAAGCATGAAGTAGAGACATACGTTTCTATGGGTATTGAAATTCTAGTACTGAGGACAAGAGAAAATAATATTGATGATTATCGAGAATTTGAAGATATTGCTGTTATAAGTGCTGGTTTTGGGAATAAATCACATCCAACTCAAGCACTGGTTGATATATCTACATTGTATAGTTTGAATAAAATCAATGAAAAACGAACCCCAGTAACTTATGTTGGAGATGTAAAACATTCAAGAGTGTTTGAATCCGGAAGACAGCTTCTAAATTTACTAGGATTTAAAGTTGGTGTCTTTACAGATAAAAATCTATTACCTAACAACAAAAATGACCTTGAAATTTATGAATCATGGGGTGAGGTATTTGAAAATTCTAATGCAATTGAACTTCTAAGAGTACAGAAAGAAAGATTACAAGATAATGAAGAAATAAACTTTGATAAATATATAAATAGTTATCAGCTTACAAAAGACGTTTTAAATAAATCTCAAAGTGATATGGCTGTTCTTCATCCAATGCCAATCAATATTGGCATTGAGATTTCTGAAGATGCTATTGAGGATAGCAAAATAAAATACAAGGACCAGCTTTCACACGCAATACCATCACGGATTGTAGCATTCAAATATGTAAGGGATGAAATATGATTGAAATTGCTGGATTTATTGATCTCCACACCCACACAAGATATCCTGACAATGAGAAATTTCCTTTCATCGATATCGATGATTCAGCAATTAACGGTGGGTTCTCAACAATACTTGCTATGCCAAATTCTGAAATACCCATTGACTCAATCAAAAACTTAAAAATTGCAGAGGAAATAGATAAAAAATTAAAAACAAAGGTACACCGTGTTGCCTCATTAACAAAAAATTTAGAAGGGAAAGAACTTGTAAATTATAAAGAATTCATTGAAAATGGTATCACAATTTTTTCAGATGATGGAAAATCTCTTATTGATAATAATCTAGCTGATGAGGCATTTAAACAAATTAGCAAACTTGGTGGTGCAGTCTTTCAACATTGTGAAAAAAGTTGTCATTCCAATCCTGGTGACATTGCTCCCCCAAATAGTGATGCTGACTTGATTCCAATAAACAACGATGAGGAACTGGAAGTTCTTGAAAGAGACTTAAGATTATCGGAAAAATACGGAACAAGATACCATGCTCAACACCTTTCAACTTTTGAAAGTGTTGAACTGATAAAAAAAGCAAAACATGAGGGTCTTCCTGTCACTGCAGAAGTAACACCACATCACATACTTCTAAATAATGAAAATTTAGATACGAATAATGGGCTTTTTAAGATGTATCCACCCATAAGAACGGAAAAAGATAGAGAAGGATTGGTTGAGGGCTTACAGTCCGAAACTATAGATGTTATTGCTACAGACCACGCACCTCATAAGGCAGAAACTAAAAATGTACCTTTTAAGGATGCTAATCGTGGTGTTGTTGGTCTGGAATCGGCATTTCCCTTGATTTATAGTGCAAATATTTTTGATATGGATCAAATATTAAAATTTTTAGTAGTAAATCCAACAAATATACTCAATGAACTTGGTTATGAAATACCCAAAACAGTAAATACATGGAAAAAATCAAAGTCAGTCTTTATTACAAAATCAAAATTCAAAAATTCATTATTTGAAAATGAAAATATAGAAATTGAAAGAGTCCTATCTAGTGTATAAAAAAGCTATACTTCTGAATCAAAACGGTGATGAATTTCTTGGTTGGACAACTGAAACATTTCAGCCAACAACCGGAGAACTCATTTTCAATACAGCAATGACTGGATTTGTCGAAATATTAAGTGATCCATCATATATAAATCAGATTGTAACTTTTACTTCCTCACATATAGGCAATTATGGTATGTCAAAAAATGATTTTGAATCCAATAAACCAAAAATTGAAGCAGCAATTGGAAATTCTTTTACAAGCTCTCCATCATCATGGAGGTCTGAGAAATCAATAACGTCGTGGTTAAAAGAATATGAGATTCCATATAGTGGTGGGTTTGATGTTAGAAATATAACAAAATATCTAAGAGACTATGGTTCGAGCATGTTTGCACTTGGTATTGATATTGATACAAAAGATTTAAAAGAAATTTTATCAAAAGCCAAAAATATTCTTGGTGATAGTTCAGCAATGACTGCAGGTAGCCAGAATAATAAAAACATTCCAACTGAAGGAAAGATTGGAATTATAGATCTTGGAGCTAAAAGAAGCATTATAAAAGTGCTTGAAGATCATGATTACGAAGTTGTAATGATCCCACCCTTGACGACATCAAATGAGATATTAGAAATGAATCTTAAAGGTCTTTTGATTTCAAACGGACCAGGTGACCCTAGATCGTTACTTACAGTTATTGATACAGTTCAGGACCTTATAGGCAAACTCCCAATATTTGGAATTTGTCTTGGTCATCAAATACTTGGTTTAGCATGCGGTCTCAATGTTAAAAAAATGCAATTTGGTCATCACGGTTCTAATCATCCAGTAGAAATCGAGGGTTCAAAAAGAGCCTTAATTACTGCTCAAAATCATGGTTTTTCTATTGAAGATTTTGGTGATTCCATCAAACATGAAAATTTCGGGGATATAAATGTTTATGCAACAAATTTAAATGATGGAACTAATGCAGGAATCAGTATTTGGGACTCTATGGCGTACTCTGTTCAATTTCATCCTGAATCTGGACCTGGAACAACTGATGGATTGCAAATTTTTAACCCTTTTTTTGAAATGATTGAGAAAAACTATGCCAAAAAATAAAGAAATTAAGAGTATTTTGATCATTGGTTCGGGACCAATAGTTATCGGTCAAGCTTGTGAGTTTGATTACTCAGGGTCTCAAGCAGCAAAAGCACTAAAAAAAGAAGGATATCGAGTAATTCTTGTTAATTCAAATCCAGCAACTATTATGACAGATCCGGAAATGGCAGATGCTACATACATCGAGCCCTTGACTCACAGCTATCTAAAAAAAATAATTGAAATAGAAAAACCCGATGCAGTCCTACCAACATTAGGCGGACAAACTGCACTTAACTTATCGATTGAATTAGAAAAAAGTGGTGTT
>CACAQC010000025.1:0-3621 GCA_902534495.1 uncultured Candidatus Actinomarina sp.
AATAACTTGTACATCAGGTTCTTTTGAAATAACAGTTGGTTCAGCCTCACCTTTCATTTCAGCAAGTGCCTGATCAACTGTTATGCCAAGAGCTTTTGCTCTTGCTTCAGCGGATCTAATTAATAAATGTTCGGGAATGTCTACCATAAAATTTCCTATAGAGGTCCAGAAATTCCTCCATCCTTTCTTACTCTCCAGAAATGAACAGCCATGAAAATAACAATAATAAATGGTAAGAAAAGTACATGTAATACATAAAATCTTAATAACGTAGCGGTAGTTGCTTCTAGGCCTGCAAAAAGCCCAAATTTAGCTTGCGCCCCAATAACAGGGGTGTAGCCAGCCATATTTCCTCCCACTGTTACTGCCCATATTGCTAATTGATCCCAAGGTAATAAATATCCTGTAAACGAAAGCAGCAAAGTAAGAAGTAATAATATTACTCCAATTACCCAGTTAAATTCCCTAGGAGCTTTGTAAGCACCATGATAGAAAACTCTCGACATATGAAGAAAAACCACCAAAACCATCAAGTGTGCTCCCCATCGATGCATATTTCTCACCAGTGAACCAAAAGCAATACTTGTTTGTAAATTTTGAATATCTACATAAGCAAGTTCAGTTGGGCGAAAGTAAAACATTAGCCAGATACCAGTTATGGTAAGCACTATAAATAAGAAGAAGCTCAATCCACCAAGGCACAGAGTGTAAGATAATCTCACACCGTGTCTTTTAACTTTTACTGGATGTAAGTGATATAAAACATTGTTCATCACAACATAGGATCTGTTTCTTGGACTGTCTACATAGCCTTTTCTAAATGGTGACCCTGGTCGGAAAATACTGGACATAAGTTTTCCACCTCTAAAGCTATCACTAGCATTGATTCGCGCTTCTTTTATTTTGTCCCTAAAAGATAATTTCTGCATTATGTAATTCTATAGCCTTCCATATATATAGCCATGCCTGTCGCTTCTCTGTCCTGAGTCTTCGTCCCAAGGAGCTTGATATACTCCATTTTGAACAGCTTGATCAGCAAGAGACCCTGCAAACTTTCCAAGTGATATTACACCCGTAGGACATCTGTCAACACATAGTGCACATCTTGTACAAGCGTCTTCATCTACAACAAAAAAACCTGGTTCTTCCGAAGCATCAGGTGATTCAACATTAATTGAGTCCTCAATTGCATCAACAGATAAGTAATGGATGCATTTCCATGGGCAAATGTCGACACAACCTTCACACAAAATACATTCAGACTCATCTATGTGTAAAAATTGTTTTGGTCGAACACGTGAAGCAACTTTTTCTGCTTCCACCATCGCAAGATTATATTTTTTTTCAAACTCAGGCATTTCAATGAGAACTTCTGATTTAGGCATCTTGTTCCACCCTCACAACCTCTTTTCCATAGTCTGAAATCCTTGATTTTGATTTTTCAACTTTATTATTAATATCTTGAATTAAATAAGCTACTACTAAGCCAGCTATTAAAAAGTTAGTTGAAATACCCAACTGAATTATATCTTTAAGTGCAGCTAGACTTAACCCAATTTCATTGTTTAAAAATAGTATTGGTGGAAATTGAATAAATTCTCGCTGACCAGTCCACTCAAGGGGTCCCTGTGATAGGTTAAGCCACTCCGAGGGAACTATTCCTAACAAAATAGACATTTCTATCCAAGTGAGGAAAGCAAAGTAAGTTGCTTTTGCCCAAGTTAATTCTTTATCGTTCCAAACAACTAATACAAGACCAAGAAGAAGAAGCTGGCTTGCCCCAAAAGCAAATAACTGGCCTATAGTCTGTGGTAACCAACCTCTTGGAATCCAATTAAAATAATCAATAACTTCGCCTTTTGGAAATCCTGCAAAGTGTGCAATGATAACCCCAATTGTCATCCCGCCGATACCAGAGACAATTGAAATTAAACCTATTCTGTATCTAAATTTATATATTGTATAAATCAAATTTCCTCAAACCTTACCTTTATATTTTATCCTAAGATTGAAGAAAAATATAAATTGATTTCAATATCTTTTTTTGAAATATTTAACTCATAACGAGTAACATTCTTGAATATAATAGTAAAGTCAAAATGAATAACAGCTAGGCTTATGAGATTAAAGTTGATTCCAAAGAATGAACAGGAACTATCAAAACTCTTTGTTTTGATTTTTCCACTAACACTTTTACTAGCCTCATCAACATCTTTTCTAAAAGATGCTTATTTTACATTTGCAAACTTAATTCCAAATAACAAAATTTTTAATTATGGATTCTTAGATACGCTTCATTATCAAGCTACTTATGGAGTACTTTTTGCAACATGCTTTTGCTTATCTTTTACATATTTATTTTCAAAATCTCTGGGAAGAATTGCCATACTTTTTCCTTTTTTATTTTTAACCCTACTAGGACTTGTTGGCACCGAATTTTTAGATTTGGTTTTAAGCTTTTTCTATCAAGACAGAATTAATGTAATTGGCAATAGCTCATTGTTGATAATTCTTAAATTACTTGTTGGGTTTGGGCTATTTGGTCTTGCTTCTTTAAATTTATTAGCAAAAAGAGAAGCTTCAATTTTTGTCAGTGCCCAATTTATATATGGGGCTATTGTGTTTTATTTTATTTCATTACTCATATCTAGATCAGAATTAATTGTTTTTACTGATTCTCTTATGATTAAATCTCTCCATACATCAATGTATATATATGTATGTGTGTCATTTGTTTTTCTTTCAATTGTTCACTTTCTAATGACTAAACCTTTGGGAGCTACATTATTTAATAAAACCCTGACGGCAATTACATTTTGGGGTTTTCTATTTTTACTACCATGGACAAACTTTAAATATTACTTTGGATCTGTAATACCAAATTGGCTTGAAAATGTTTCAATCTATCTCTCACTTAGTTTATTAATTCCATTACTTGCATTTGCAGTAAATTACGTAAAAACTATACAAACAAACGAAGATGAGGGAAACAAATCTTCTAGCTTAATGAGTTTTTCTGTAATTATATTTTTAATTACTAACTTGCTTCATATTATTTCAAGCTTTGAAAACATACTTCCTATAGTAGGGCTTACTAATTTTCAAAATGTAATCAACCAAGGTTACATTGGGTCTTTGATATTTGCTTCAATTTCATTTGTCTATTATCTCATTCCTAAGGTTTTTGGAAGATTAGTAAAATATTCAAGACTTGAGGATTTAGTTTTTTCTGGATTAAAATTCATGTATCCTGTCCTCTTAATCAACAATTTTCTTATTGGGGTAAATTCTGGATATTCTTGGAATGCGGGGGCAAATGCTGGAAGTCCAACGATTTATGGCGAAGGATTTAGCTTGTTATGGGATGTAGTTGGTATAAACTATTCAGCCAATACTTTTATTTCTCTTTTACTAATGGTGTTATCATTTTTATTTTTTATTTCAATAGCTAGGTCAATTAGCTCAGGTGATGTAACTACAGTTGAAGAAATGGTTTACAGCAATGAGTGATTTAGTAAATAAAGTAGCTGAATTATTGAATGCACCAGTAGACCTTGTGCAGAGATCTGCCGAGGCAAGAGCACAGGCATCTGGGGTCTCAGTAGATGATGTACTCAATTC
>CACAQC010000026.1:0-3558 GCA_902534495.1 uncultured Candidatus Actinomarina sp.
CAATAAGAACATTTATAACGCTTGGAGCAAAAACTCTAATTCTTACAAATGCCGCTGGAGGAATTTCTTCAAAATATACTCCTGGTGATATTGTTGCGATTACTGACCATATTAATTTAACTGGTGATAATCCATTAATTGGTAAAAACTTTGAAGAATTTGGACCAAGATTTCCAGATATGTCTAACGTTTACAATTCTGAATTGTTGACGCTAGCAGAAAAAGTAGCTGAAAATCATTTTGAGTTTAAAACAGGTGTATATGCTTGGTTTACTGGTCCTTCTTATGAAACACCTGCGGAGGTAAATTTTGCTAAGAATATTGGAGCTGATTTAGTTGGAATGTCAACTGTTCCTGAAGCAATTGTAGCCAAGCATGCAGGTATAAAAACTGTAGCTTTTTCATTAGTTACAAATTTAGCCGCTGGAATAAGCGAGAATCCTTTAGATCATAATGAAGTAATTGAAATTGCTGAAAAATCTAAAGTAAAACTTCAGAACTTTATGCAAGAATTTTTGTCTGAAATAAATATCAGTAATAATTAATTCTAATTAATATAAAATCTATGAATATCACTGTATGCGCTAAACAGATTCCGGATCCAGCAAACGAGACATCATATGATAACGGGATTATTGTCAGGCCTGAAGAACAAGTTTTAGATGATACTGACAGGTATGGTATTGAAGTAGCACTTCAGTTAAAAGAAAAGTTTGATGCTGAAGTTACGATTATTTCTATGGGTCCCGCAGGAACTATGAAAGGCTTGCAACAAGCATTGCAGATGGGTGCAGATAAAGCTTTATATGTAGATGATGACTCTTTAAAAGGTGCTAATTCTTTAATGACAGCTAATGTTTTAAGTGAACTCGCAAAAACAACCAACGCAGATATTGTTATTTTTGGTACCGAATCTACTGATGGTTATTCAGGAACGGTTCCGCAGCAAGTTTCAAGATTTTTGAACTTAAATTGTATATCTTATGTTAAAGCTATAGAAATTGGTGACGATGTATCACTTACTAGGCAAACATCAGAGGGATCCGAAAAAGTAAAAATGCCACAAAATTGTGTTATATCAGTAACTGCTGGAGGTGTAGAACCTAGATATCCGAATTTTAAAGATATTATGGCTGCAAAGTCTAAACCAATAGAAAAAGTCGAGTTAAGCACACTAAACATCACGACCGAACAGAACTTAGAATTCATGAGCATTGAAGCACTTGAAAATTCAAAAAATGGTGAAAAAATTACTGATGAAGGTGAAGCCTTCCAAATTATTGTGGACAAACTTAAGGAGTTAAAAGTTATATGAAAACTTTAATATTGGGTGAAATTTTAAATGAAACACTAAGTAGTGGAACATTAGAAATAATTAAAAAAGCACAAGACGAAAATCTTGATTTTCAAGTTATAACAATAGGAAGTGGTGATGCTCCAAAAATTGGTTCTGAATCTTTTAAGCAAACTTATATCAAAAGGAGTAGTGAATCTTTACAATTTGGTAACGTAACAGATTTGATTACAAAAATTGTTAATGATGAAGGTATAAACCTGATCTTAGGGTCATCCACATATCTTTGTAGAGATCTGATTTCTTTTATCTCTGTAGACTTAAATTCAAGTCCTGTATCAAATGTTATCGATTTTGAAATTAATGGAGATGCTGTTTCAACAATCAATTCCATAAATGGCGGTGAAAGTTTATATAAATCAAAAATTGCATCTAATCATTCGCTTTTATTAGTAAGACCAAAATCTTTTGAACCCGCTGATGTTGAATTAAATGATAATTTTGAAACTATTGATGTAGAAAATTCTGATGTTGCTATTTTTGACATTTATAAAGAGGAAAAAACTGGACCGCAATTGGAAGATTCAAAAGTGGTGATTTCAGCTGGAAGAGGAATGGTAGATAAAGAAAATTTAGTTATTGTTGAAGAATTAGCATCAAAATTAAACGCAGCTATTGGAGGAACTAGAGCAATAGTAGATGCAGGATGGATGCCATATTCACAGCAGGTAGGTCAAACAGGTAAAACAGTGAAACCGGATGTTTATATTGCCTGTGGAATATCTGGAGCTACGCAACACCAGGTGGGGATGAAAGATTCAAAATTCATAATTGCAATTAACAAAGATGAAGAGGCACCAATTTTTCAATTAGCTGATTTAGGTATTGTTGGTGATACTTTAAGTGTTATTCCGAAAATTAATCAAAATCTTTAAAATTTAAAATTATAAGGAAGTATTTCGTCAAAGGTATATTCTTTGTAACCATCTTTATCAACAACAATTACCTTCTTTGTGTCAAATTCAGCTAATCTCTGACGAGAAATTCCACATGGAAATATTGCAGTGTCTGATTCGGCATCAATACATGCAACCGCAATTGTTTCAATACTCTTTTCACCTTCTGATATAGCTTTAACAACTGCAACATCTTCCGCACAAACTGTTGCTGGATATGATGCATTTTCAATATTGCAACCAGTATATATATTTCCAGAATCGGTAATCAGTGCTGCACCAACTCTAAAATTTGAATATGGTGCATATGCTTTTTCTGCAATATTTCTAGCTAAATCAGCTAAGTCGCTATTTTTCATTAGTACCTATTAAACTTTCAAAATCTTCTTTTGTCTTTGTAAACACTCTAGATCCAGAACCTGGCTCCATAGTGACACCGTATAATACATCTCCAGCATGCATGGTTTGTTGTTGATGTGTAACGATTATGTATTGTGCATCTTCTTTTATTTTATCGAGCAAATTAATCATTCTGTGAAGATTTGCATCATCAAGAGCTGCTTCAACTTCATCTAAAATATAAAATGGACTTGGGAAGGATTTAAATATTGAAAATAGAAATGCAATTGCAGCCAATGATCTCTCTCCACCAGATAATAATGAAAGTTTTTTGACTTTCTTGCCTCTTGGTTGTACTGATATCTCTATACCAGTCTCTAAAATATTTGTTTTATTAGTGAAGGAAAGTGACCCTTTACCCCCTGGAAATAATGTTTCAAATATTTCAGAAAAATGTACAGATATAGAATTAAATGATGATTCTATTCTGAATTCTATTTCAGTTTCTACTTCTTTAATGTTTAACAACAACTCTTTTTTTGAAAGCTGTAAATCATCGATGGTAGACTGTATTTCTTCATATCTGAGATTTAAAGAATCGAAATCTTCTTTTGCTAGGTAATTGACAGTACCTATCTCTTCTAACTTCTTTTCAAGAAGTTTAATTTCATTTTCTAATTCACTTTGATTTGCAGCAATAATTTCATATTGATTAATTTCATCAATATTCAAATCATATATATTTACTAAATTAGAGTAATGATTGGCCTTAGAAATTTCCGTTTCAGATTTTTTGATTGCTACATTGGTTAACTTATCTTTTGTATTGAAAAGCTCATTATTTAAATTTTCAATTTGTTCATCTATTCTTTCAATTTTCTTATTAGAATTTCCATATTTCTGGTCAAATTTTTCAGATTCTATCTCTAATTTATTAGAAGTTGAGTTTGTAAACTCTATAAAAGTTTT
>CACAQC010000027.1:0-3362 GCA_902534495.1 uncultured Candidatus Actinomarina sp.
GGGTATATCATTTGCATAATTTACAGTCCCATCTAGTGGATCAATTACCCAAAATCTGTCTGCATTTGAATTAACTGTTTCTGACTCTTCAGAGATTATTCCATCATTTGGAAATTCTTTTTTAATAGCATTTATAAGTATTTCTTCTGATCTTAAGTCAGCTTCCGTGACCAAATCTACTTCATGTTTTTTTGAAAAAACCTTTACTTCTTCTCGTAGATCTTTAATCGTTGATGCAGATTCGTAAACTGCGTTTTTTAATAAATGAATATCAAAAGTTTGATTCATATTTTATACAGAGTGTTGCTGTCCAGAATTAATAAAGTCTTGAGCATATATTCCAGCCCTTGAGATTGACTTAAGCTCAAGCCAAGTGAATGGGTTTTCTGAAGTATTTTTCACATAATCAAAAAATATTTGAAGAGACTCCTTATGCCCTTTTCCGGATGAAAATACTTTACTTTTATTTTGATTACTTTCTAAATATCTCAATAATTGGAAATCCTCAATTATGTATGAATTTCCTCCACCATGTATTTCTATTCTCTCTTTTGCAAGACTTTGATTTGTTTCAGAAAAATATTGAATTGCAGCATGAGAGCCATTAGCAAAGTTAACACTAATAAATACTTGGTTTTCATTGGCCTCATTGTTGTCTTTATTAATCGGAGCTGAAGATGCAACACTTTGTGGAAGAGAATCAAACAAATAGCAAGCTAAATCAATTGCGTGAATAGCTTCACCAACAATTCTTCCACCACCTATCTCTTTCATGTTTGTCCAATGATCTTTATCTAAAGGAGGAACACTGAATCTAAAAGTTATACTGTTTGCAGCTTTAGCGTTGAGTTTCTGTTTTACAAACTGTGTAGCAGCTGCAAATCTTCTATTAAATCCCACAAACAGTTTTGGATTCTCAGAGTTATAGATTGCTTCTTCAATTTCAATTAATGACTCTTCCGTCAGTGCTAAAGGCTTTTCTACATAGATTGATTTTCCTTTGTTAAGAGCTTTAATTACAAGTTCACTGTGATTGAAATGCGGGGTCAAAATTAACACAGCATCAATTTCTTCAGAATTAAGTATTTCCTCTTCTGTAGGATATTTATTTTTTATTTTAAAATTTTTTGCAAGGGATTCTGAACTCAAACCTGTTGACGATGCAATGCCTAGGACTTGACAATCTTTTTTCAATTCTTTTAAAATTGGTAAAATTGTCGTAGAAGCAAAATTGCCCGCACCTAAAATTCCCAAATTAACTTTTTCAGTTTTAGGTTCAAGTTCGACAGTCCTTTGAAGATCTATTTTAGGTTCTGACTTATTGTCATATCTCAAAACTACTGAAAGTGGTTTATCTTCTCCAGAAAATTTTTTATATATAGAAGGTGCGTTGTCAAATGAAACCTCCTTGGAAACTAAATCTAATAAGTGAATTTGATTTTGTGACAGTAGCTTAATAAAGGCTTCAAAATTTCTATTCTCAGTCCACCTAACATACTCAATTGGATAATCTTTTCCAAGAATTTCATATTGCTTATCATATCTTCCTGGACCGTAAGACTTTGATACAACAAGCTCCAATTCTTTATAATAAAAATCATTTCTTGAAATATTTAATGGTATATCTCCAACAACTACAATCTTTGCTTTGTTTCTTGCAATTTTAGTGGCAACCTCTATTGGTTCATTACTAGATGTTGCTGCAGTGATAATTACAGAATCTACATTTGTCATATTTGCTTCTTCAACAGAAGTATAAAAATTTGCACTCAAATCAGTTCTTTTTGTATCTGGATCAATACCAATAACCTCAGATCCTTGTGCTTCAGCTAAACGGCAAACTAATTGTCCAATAATTCCTAGACCAATTACAACTACTTTTGATCCAAGTGATGTCTCTGAGAGTCTCAATCCATGTAGAGCAATGCTACCAAGTACTGTAAAAGAGGCTTCTTTAATATCTGTATTGTCTGGAATTCGAGTACAAAGGTTCTGATTTACGACAACATATTCGGCATGATTTCCATTTGAAACTACTCTATCTCCAGTATGGAAATCACTTACACCTTTTCCAGTTTGAACAACTTCCCCTGAAGAGCTGTAGCCTAACTGAAGAGGTAGTATATTTTTTGGAAATACTGCATTCCAAACTGCCCTAATTCCATCATCTTTTAATAGCTTCAAGCCTTTTTCTATATTTGAAGAATTTTGTAACTTTTCACTTACTCCCGTGTTTGCAAATTCGATAGCTGCTAATTCTGTCCCAGAAGAGACAACAGAATAATGGTTTTTAATTAGTACTTCTCCAGGACCAGGTTTTGGAATTGGTGTATCCAAAAGAATTGGATTTGGATTATTCTTCTCAACTACTAATTGTTTCATTTGTTTCCTGCTTATTAATGATAACTAATTTACTTCTGAAATTAAGGGAGAGGTTAAATTTATAATCTCTCCTTCAGTTGTCTTGATTCTTAATGAACCATTTTCATTTATATCTTCTGCCCAACCTCTTCCTTCCGGATATTCAACAACCTTTCCTAGTGTTTGCAATTTTGCTTTATAATGCTCTAATGAAAAACTATTTTTTGTTACAGACTCATATACTTTTTCAGCCCATTTAATTGCATGATCTTTAATTGAATCATCTTCCTGAACTTCATTAAAAAGTGCACCAGCATTTGGTACAGTAGGGTTTTTCCAAAAGTAATTAATGCCTATGCCGATACAAATTTTTTCCCCAACACGTTCAACTAAAACACCTCCAACTTTTAAATCATTTACTATTAAGTCATTGGGCCATTTTAAAAATATTGGTGGATTTGAAAGCACTTCTGTAAAGCACAGTCCAGAAAGTAATGGTATTAAAGTTTCATCTAACTGATTGTCGCCTTTGTTAAAAGCAAAAGAACAAGCTAATGATTGGTCAGCATTGAACCAGCTTCTGTTTGATGTTCCTTTCCCTTTTTCCTGGTGAAAGCTAATTACAAGTATTGGTTCACTGTTTAGTTCCTCTAATGCAAATTCCTGTGTATTGTATATGGAATCAAAAAAAAAGGTTCTCATTGTGTTACTTCTTTACATATATATAGGTCAAATACATACATTAACAATAAACAGGAAAGATGGGCATGTCAGACGAAAATTTAGCTGAAATTCGTAATGAAAAAGCTAAAAAAATTCAACATCCAAAAGGAAAATTAACAGCTTATGAAAGGCTTGATTTACTTTTAGATGAGGGATCATTTAGCGAAATTGATCAGCATGTAGCATCGGAAGAAAACCCTGAGGGTGAAGCTGTTATCACAGGAACTGGCACAATACATGGAAGACCAGTTTTTGTGTTTAGTGAAGATTTTTCTGTA
>CACAQC010000028.1:0-2653 GCA_902534495.1 uncultured Candidatus Actinomarina sp.
ATATGTTCCTCAGGCTGGAGTAGTTGACTACAAGGTAGTAACAGAGACCATTGCGAAGAAATTTGAGACTTTAGGAGGAACTGTTAAATATTTTCAAAAAATAAAATCAATAGATTCAAAAAATGATTTAAAAATTCTTACTAGTGATAAGGAAACATTCACTTCAGAATATCTGATAAACTGTGCAGGCTTATTTTCTGACACGGTTGCCTTAATGGACGATATTAAGCCTAATTTAAGAATAATTCCTTTTAGGGGTGAATATTTTGTATTGAATCAAGAGAAATCTCATTTAGTAAATAATATGATTTATCCAATAAGTGATCCAAACTTACCATTTTTGGGAATTCATCTTACCAAAACAGTTGATGGTCAAATTGAAGCTGGTCCAAATGCAGTTTTAGCATTTGCTAAAGAGGGATATAAATGGAGTAACATCAATGTTTTTGAATTTAGTAAAACAATTTTATATAAAGGAATGTGGAAGCTAGGCAAGAAATACTTTGGTACAGGAATTTCTGAGATGTATAGATCTTTAAATAAGAGAGTATTTCTAAAAGAAATATTAAATTATATTCCTAATGTTGAGTTAAAAGATTTAGAACCCCGAGTAGCTGGAGTAAGGGCGCAAGCTGTAGGTTCTAACGGCGACTTGATTGACGATTTTGTTTTTGAAGAGGGTAATAATTCTCTTCATGTTCTGAATGCACCAAGTCCTGCAGCAACAGCTTCTTTAGCTATTGGTGAGTATATTGCAGAGAAGATTAATTAATTTTTTCTCCAGTTTGAACTGACCACAGCTTTGAATAAACCCCATTAGTTTCTAAAAGGCTTTCGTGATTTCCAGATTCAACAACTTTACCTTCTTCTAAAACGTAAATAATTTCAGCATTTCTTATAGTGGATAAACGATGCGCTATTGCAATAACAGTCCTTCCTTCTTTTAAAGTATTAATTGACCTCTGTATTGCAGCTTCAGTTTCATTATCGACTGCTGAAGTTGCTTCATCTAAAATTAATATTTCTGGATTTTTTAGTATTGCTCTTGCTATTGAGATTCTTTGCCTTTGCCCACCTGATAGCTTTTGCCCTCTTTCTCCAACAATTGTATTTTCTTTATTAGGCAATAGATTTATAAATTTGTCAGACTCTGAAAGTTTTGCTGCTTCCCAAACTTCTTCATCTTTTGCATCTAGATTTCCATAAGCAATATTTTCAAAAACTGTACCTTCAAATAAGAATATATCTTGGCTTACCAATCCAATTTTATTTCTCAAACTGTCTAGTTCTAAATCTTTTATATTCTTGCCATCAAATTTAATTTCTCCAGCAGTTGAATCATATAATCTCAAAATAAGTTTTATTAGAGTAGATTTACCAGAACCTGTACTTCCAACAATCGCTGTAGTTTGACCTTTATTAATGTTTATAGAAATATCATTTAAAATTGATATCTCAATTTTCTTATTAAAATTTGTGAGCTTTTCGTTTCCATTATCGATTGTGGGTGTAGTATTTTTTAAATTTATTATTCGTCTAAATGATGCCATTGCTTTTTGATAGGAATCAAAAATCACTCCGAGTTCAGTTAATGGCCACAATAATCTCTGTGTTATAAATAGCATAACTGAATAGGTTGCTACTTTAATTTCTCCGTCTAGGGCTAAGAAACCACCAATTAAAAGTGTCGCTGTAAATCCAAATAGTATTGCAATTCGAATTATGGGAATAAATGCTGCAGATAGTCTTATTGCATGATAATTTGCACTTTTAACCTCATTTGATGAAAGATTTATTCTTTCACTTTCTTTTTTTTCTCTGTTAAAACTTTTTACTGTGAGTATTCCTGTAATAGAGTTCGAAAGATTGGCATTTAAATTTTCTATATCATTTCGAATCTTTGTATACCTTTCTGCAATTCTGTTAGTGAATCTAAGTGAGCCAAAAATAATAATTGGAATGGGTATGAAGGCAAACACTGCAACAAGCGGTGAAATATATAAGAATGTTCCACCAATAACAAGAACGGTTGTAGCAGTTTGAACTAGCCTGTTTGCACCGTTGTCCAAGAAAGTCTCTAGTTGATTTACGTCATCATTAAGGATTGCCATCAACCTTCCAGAAGATTTATTTTCAAAAAACGCCAAATCAAGACCGAGGACATTGTTAAAGGCATCTGTTCGTAAAGAATGTTCGATATCTTGGGAGATGTTTCTCCAAGTTACTGCCGCAATATAATCGAATGCTGATTCGAGTCCCCATATTATAAACGTTAAGACGGCGAGTATAATTAACTGCTGTCTTCTGTCGCTGTATCCAAGATTTCCTATGAAGGAATCAGATCCCTCCACCACTATGTCTATTGCAATACCAATCAAAATAGGAGGAGCTAGGTCAAATATTTTATTTAGTATTGAATAAATTATTCCTCTACGAACCTTTGTATCTTGCTCAAGTGCGTAGTTAAATAAATCTCTTAAATTATTTTCTTTCATAAAGTTTTTTATTATTTACTAATCTTATTTATTCCATCTCTAATTTCTTTTATTACACGTTTTGGAGAAGTAAAACATACACTCGGCATTTGAGCATTTAATAACTTTGTTAAAAATTCGCTTTTTTCTTTTCCTGATTTAGGTATGAATCCTAAAAA
>CACAQC010000029.1:0-2364 GCA_902534495.1 uncultured Candidatus Actinomarina sp.
GTCTATGATTGATGAGTTAACAGCTATATCAGGACAAAAACCAGTAATTAGGCGAGCAAAAAAATCAATTGCGGGATTTAAAATACGAGAAGGCATGCCAATTGGTGTAGCAGTGACACTTCGCGGTGATCGTATGTGGGAATTTTATGACAGATTTGTTCAAGTAGTTGTGCCAAGAATTAGAGACTTTAGAGGTTTTAATAAAAAATCTTTTGATGGAAATGGGAATTATACACTTGGACTCAACGAGCAATTAGTTTTTCCAGAAGTTGAATACGATAAAGTTCGTGATATAAGAGGTATGAATATTACTATTTGTACTTCTGCTAACGATAATAACCAAGGTTATGTATTATTACAATCGCTAGGATTTCCGTTTAGGGAGAATTAATTATGGCAAAAACAAGCAAAATAGTTAAAAACAATCAAAGAAAAAGAACGATCAGTGTTTACTCCGATAGACGTCAAGAGCTTCTCAAAATTATTAAAGACCCTAATACTTCATATGATGAAAAAAGAGAAGCCCAAAAAAAGATTGCTAAGATGCCAAGAGATGCTTCTCCAACAAGACATAGAAATAGGTGTGAAGTTACAGGAAGGCCTCGAGGAAATCTGAGAAAGTTTGGTATGTCCAGAAATACGTTTAGAGATTTAGCCCTTAAAGGAGAACTACCCGGAATAAAGAAAGCGTCTTGGTAAATTGAATTCAGATCCAATTTCAGATTTTTTGACTCGAATCAGAAATGCTTCAATGGTCAACAAACCCTCAGTTATCGTTCCTCATTCAAAATTCAAGTTGGAACTTTCTAAACTTTTAAAAAATGAGGGCTATATAAGTGATGTAAAAGTAATAGAAGAATCCTCAAATAAAGAAATTCAAATTGATTTGAAATACTCAGAAGAAGGTGCACCTGTACTTGCTGGTTTGAACAGATTAAGTAAGCCTGGTAGGAGACTATATGTTGGATCCGAATCACTTCCAAGAAACAACGGTGGTTTAGGTACAGTAATTATCTCAACATCTCGAGGGTTGCTTCCTGATTCTGAAGCCAGAAAAAGAAAACTCGGCGGAGAGCTTATTTGTGAGGTTTGGTCATGAGCAGAATAGGAAATAAGCCAGTTTTAATCCCTGAAAAAATAGAAATGAATTTAAATGGCAATTCAATTACTGTCAAAGGTCCCAAAGGAGAATTAACTACTGAAATTGTTGATGAGAGAATTAAATTTGAAATTAAAGAAAATGAATTATTATTCTCAAGAACTTCCGAATCTCCAGAGGTTAGAAGCTTACATGGTTTGTACAGATCTTTAGTTGCTAACAATATTGAAGGAGTATTAGAAGGATATAGTAAAACACTTTTACTTCAAGGTGTTGGACACAGAGCCACTCTAAAGGGCAATGATATTGAAATTTTATGCGGCTTCTCCCATCCTGTACTGTTTAATCAAGTTGATGGAATAAAATATGAAGTTCCTGATCAAAACACAATAATAGTTTCCGGAATTGATAAAGCTTTAGTAGGTCAAGTTGCTGCAAATATACGAGCAATTAAACCACCTGAACCATATAAAGGCAAAGGTATAAGATACAAAGATGAGTATGTTAGAAGAAAAGCAGGTAAGGCTGCTGTAACAGCTGGAGCTTAATAACTATGAAAGTTAAAGATAAAAGAATACATAGAAAAATTAGAATAAGAAAAAAAATATCTGGTACATCCAAAGTACCTAGGCTTGCTGTTTTTAAAAGCAACAACAATATATATGTTCAAGCAATAGATGATTTAAATCAAGTAACTCTTGCTTCCGCTAGCACATTGTCTAAAGAGGTAAAAACTAAAACACTATCCGTAGAGTCAGCAAAAGAAGTTGGTGAAGTAATGGGTGAAAAGTTGGCAGGATTAAAAATTAAATCCGCTGTTTTTGACAGAGGCGGCTATGTTTACCACGGAAGAATTAAATCTTTAGCTGATGGAATTAGAGAAAAAGGAATCAAATTTTAATGTCTGAATTAGAACTGCAAGAAAGTGTTATACATATTAACAGAGTTGCCAAGGTTGTTAAAGGTGGTAGAAATTTCGCATTTACAGCTCTAGTTGCTGTAGGTGATGGAAATGGAAATGCTGGGATTGGATATGGTAAAGGCTCTGAAGTCCCATTAGCTATTCAAAAGGCCATCGAAGATGCAAAAAAAAATATCGCAGAAATACCTATGGCAGGGTCAACAATAGTACACTCAATCGTTGGAAAACACGGATCTTCAAGGGTTCTTTTAAAACCTGCTGCACCAGGTACAGGTGTTATTGCCGGAGGGGCCGCTCGTCAAGTTCTTGAAGTTGCTGGAGTTAAAGACATATTAGCAAAATC
>CACAQC010000030.1:0-2030 GCA_902534495.1 uncultured Candidatus Actinomarina sp.
GAATTTACCTGTAATTTTATATAATAAATTTTTGTTAACAAACGTTTAACAACTAAATATGCAAGGTTTTACTGGTTTTGATACCCTAGGAAAAGGAGGTTAAGTATGGAACAAATGACAATAATGTTATCAAAATTTGAAAATCATGATGAAGAGACATTCCAGGCCCAAAAAGAAGTCTGGACTGAATATTCAAAAGAGTTTTCAGATGCAACAGGAGTTAAATATTACTGGGCTCACCAAGAGCAGGAAGATGGAATTTACTATATTGGAGTAAATTTGTTTCCTTCGAAAGAATCGAGAGATGCTTGGCTGGAAAGTTATGACGTAGATGCTGGAACAGCAGAGTTTGATGAAAAAATGGTAGAGAAAACTGGTAAAACTGCTGAGGAAAGAGAAGCAGGAAAGTTGCTTGAAATTAATATGGCTGGAATGGATATTGATCTAACAAATCATTAAATTATGAAACTATTTATAAGAGTAGGTGTAATCGGAACTTCAGTCCTTGGATTTTCTGTTGCTGTTGCATTGCTCGTATTCAATAATCAGTTTTTTGACTTTCTTGGAGTCACAATCTCTGAAAATTATGTTTTGAATCAAATTAAAGCAGATATTGGCGGTCTTTGGATTCTTATAGGTGTCGCCCCACTTCTTTGGTTTAGAACAAAAGATAATTTCTGGATAAGAATTGTTTTTGTGACTCTAGGGTCTGTAATGATTGCTAGGGTTATTAGTTTTGTGCAAGAAGGAGTTCATCCAGTTTCAATCGTTCTATTAGTTGGTGAGATAAATCTATTTTTATTTACACGATATATCTTGAAAAAATTCCCTGAAGGATCATTTTTTTATTAAAAAAAATAATTTGGACTAATATTAGGTAGTTATGAACGCTACAAGAATATTGATAGGTGCATTTATACTTCTAATACCTTTATTTTGTGGTTTTCTCTTACTTACACAATAAATCTGTAAGAATTAGTAAGCTAGGAAACGTTGGGGCTTTGATCAAAAGGCTCGTCGTATCTGCTCTCATAAAAATCTTCAGCTGTTCTGTATATTTTTTTTGAAGTAACAAGTATCGTTACAATACCTTTTTTAACAAGCCATCTATATGGTGCAGAAAATAGTCTTTTTTCTAGTTCTAAAAGCTTCTTAAACATTAGCTCAAGCTTAGCAGGTACAATGTTCTGCTGTTAACTTCAGAGATCTCCTCTAAGATATTTTCTATATCATCAAAGGAGTTTGATTCGTTTAATTCTGATACAAATCCAGATAACTGTGTTACTTGGTTTTTAAAATCATTAATCATATTTTTGGTTTCTTCTTTAGAAAAATAATTTTGTAAAGAATAAGGGCCTTCGCTGAATTTAAGTCTAGTGTTTTGATTCCCCTGCCATGACTCAACCAACTTATCATTTAAGTCTGTGAGGCTTTCATAATATTCGCCTAATGCCTCATGTTCTGCGTAAGATTGCGTCTGCCAATGAAAGACTTGGATATTATTCAAAAAGCTCATTGTGTAGGACACGAACTCATCTATCTTTACGTTTAATGTTTTTACGTTCATATTTTTATTAAAACAATTATATGATTTTATGAGAAATTTAATTTTTAACTTTTACTACATACTCTATGATTTATTTGAAGAGCTGACTTGTAAATCAGCCCTCCAAATGTATTAGTCAATGTAGGTCCAGTATTGATACAACGCTGCATCTGCACATCGAGCACAGCTTATATCTTTACAGTGAAGAATGTGCTTGACTAGCATTGCTATCCAAGTATCTTCTTCCTCTTCAGACCTTACAAAACCAATAGGCATAGAAATACCTCCTGGGTGGTTGGTTGTTTGGGACTGGATTATTTACAGTAATGTAAGGTCGTTTATAAAGGAAGCATTCTAGTAAATTTTTTATTTTTCTAAATATATAGGATCGCTTTTAAGTATGGGTTCAGGCTTAGCAAACACTTGCCAATGAGTAGTGCACCCATCTGCACATACAAACCTTATAAGTTTCATCCTGGGTTCA